>NZ_JAOCKC010000005.1:0-297307 GCF_029844625.1 Stenotrophomonas sp. GD03680
CCGCAGGTCCGGCGAGGGCGAAGAGGCGCGGGTGTCTGAGCGCAGCGAGTTCCCGCGCCGTCCCTCGACGGGCCGAGGAGCGCAGGGTACCGATGCGCAACGCGCATCGGCTCGCGGTCGGCGGAACGTTTCTTTTGGTTACTTTTCTTTGCGTACAAAGAAAAGTGACGCCCATGAACAGTGAAGCACCTTCAGCACGCGTCACGTGCAGGAACCCATCACCGCACCGGCACCGGAACATTGCACAGATCGATATGCCCTGCCGGGCGCTTGTAGAAATCATCCACGCGATTGCGTCGCGCCTCCACCGTATCGGCGAAAGTCTTTGAATCAGTACGCAACACCTGGATCGGCGTGCGTTCGGCGGCCGCCACGTCGCTGGCACGGCGGATCGAAATGATCGGCGTGCGCAGTTTCGGGTCTTCATAGAAGCCCATCGGCGCCGGGCCGCGCGGGATCGCGCTGAGCAGTTCCATGCCCTTCAGGACGCGACCGACCAGGGTGATGTTGCGGTCCAGCTGACGTGGCGACTGCCCGGTCACCACGTACAGTTCGGCACCGATGCTGCTGTCCTCGTCGTTGTTGCGACCGGCCCCCAGCATGCCGTAGCAGTGCGCCAGCCAGGCCTTGCCGGCCTGCGGATCCTGTCCGACCGGGAAGCCATCGACGAAACCGGTCTGCGCCGCCCAGCCATCGCGGTCCGGCAGCACGCTCACCTTCAGGCCGGCGCTGGCACGCTCGAACTCGGCCGGCAGCTTGCGCGCGGCACTGCCGAACGGCCTGGCCTTGGCCGGGTCATCGGCGTCGGCATCGCCGAACTGCACGACGAAGTTGTCCTGGGAACGGTAGATGCTGGTGCCGTCCCAGAAGTGCTCGTGGGCGAACGTCTGGATGTTGGCGACATGGCGTGGTGCGAACTGGGGCGCCAGTTCGATGATCACCCGGCCGGCAGGCAGATCCATGTACAGCAGGTTGGCCGGGTCGGGGGTGCGCCAATCGCTGGCGGCCGAGGCGTCAAGGATCTGCTGCGGGCTGCGGTAGGGCGTCGCTGCGCTGGCCAGCGAGGGCAACAGGCAGGCCAGGGCGAGGGCGGTCAGGGCAAGGCGACGACGGTGCGGCATGGAAACCCCGGAACATGAACGAGCCCTCGATTCTGCGCGAGCCGCAGGGCCACGCCAACCGGCAGGATGACTAACGACACATTCGCTATACCGAACTTCGCACTACTGTGGACTTCAACGTAGTGGAGGGCCGGGCATGTCGGAAGACGACATCCACCTGAAGAAGTTCCAGAAGGAGCTCAGCGCCGGAACCGTGTCGCTGGCCCTGCTGGCGGTGCTGGCCCGTACCGGCGAGCCGCTGTACGGGTACCTCATCGCCAAGGAGCTGGAGCGCGTGGGCGAGGGCGTGCTGAGTGGCAAGCAGAGCGCGCTGTACCCGGTGCTGCGCAACCTGGAGAACGGCGGCCTGCTGGAGAGCCATGTCGAGCCCTCCAGCAGCGGGCCGCCCCGGCGCTACTACCGCATCAATGACCGTGGCCGCGAAGTGCTGGCGCAGTGGCGCCAGGCCTGGCAGGCCACCCGTGATTCCGTCGATTCCGTGTTGGAGGGGGTACCGCAATGAACGACCCGAGCCTGGCAGGCCGCGCCCTGCCGACCACCATCCCGCAGTACCTGGCGCAACTGCGCGAGGCGCTGCAGGGCGCCGATCCGGCGATGGTGCAGGACGCGCTGTATGACGCCGAGGAATACCTGCGTTCCGAGCTGGCCGCCCAGCCCGGTCGCAGCGAGGCGGAGGTGATTGCCGATGTGGCCGGCAGCTACGGTGCGCCGGATGAAGTGGCGGAGATCTACCGCGAAACGGAAGTCACCGTGAACCGCGCATTGCGCACGCCGCGCGCCGACACCGCGCCGGTGCTGCGTGTGGCAGCCGAGGCCAGTGGTGTGGAACCGGCCGCGGCACCGCCGGTGCCGGTGCCGCGCTCGCTGCTGTCGCGCTTCTTTGGCGTGGTGGCCGATCCGCACACCTATGGCGCGCTGTTCTACATGCTGCTGTCGCTGGCCACCGGCATCTTCTTCTTCACCTGGGTGGTGACCGGCCTGTCGCTGTCGCTCGGCCTGCTGATCCTGATCATCGGCGTGCCGTTGACCGTGCTGTTCTTCGGTTCGGTGCGCGGGCTGGCACTGCTGGAGGGGCGCCTGGTCGAGGCGCTGCTGGGCGAGCGCATGCCGCGGCGGCCGCGCTATACCGACCGCAGCCGCAGTTGGCTGCAGCGTATCGGCGACATGTTCACGGACGGCCGCACCTGGCTGACCCTGTTGTACTTCGTGCTGATGCTGCCCTTGGGCATCGTCTACTTCACCATCGCGGTGACGCTGCTGTCGCTGTCGCTGGGACTGATCTGGGCGCCGGTGGCAGCGATCTTCAGCGGGGAAATCCCGGGCGTGTACGTTGATGGCGTGAACGTGCTGCCGATGGCTGCCTCGCCGCTGGTCGGGATCGTGGTCGCCGCGGCGGGTGCCCTGCTGCTGCTGCTGACGCTGCACCTGGCACGCGGCATCGGCAGGCTGCATGGCCTGATCGCCAAGAACCTGCTGGTGCGCCTGTAAGCGACGAGGGGTCGGATCCCTGTTCGCAGAACAGGGCCCTGACTCCGTTCGAGCGGGGTGCCGGGGTCAGAGCCCTTTCCGTTGGAAAGGGAACCGACCCCCGGCGCAGGGTCAGCCCGCCTTGCGGCGCAGCGGGGTGACGTTGCTCTTCTTCTTCGCTTTTGCCGCTGGCGCTTCTGCGTGCGCCGCGAAGAAGTCGCGTACCTTCGGGTACACCACCTCGCGCCAGCGGCGGCCGCTGAAGATGCCGTAATGGCCGGCGCCTTCGACGATGAAATGCTCGCGGCGCTCGGCCGGGATGCCCGTACACAGCGCCTGCGCAGCTTCGGTCTGGCCGAGGCCCGCGATATCGTCCAGTTCGCCTTCGATGCTCAGCAGCGCGGTATCGCGGATCGCCGAAGGGTCGACCTTTTCGCCGTTGACCACCCACTCTCCGCGCGGCAGCAGGAAGTCCTGGAAGACCACGCGGATGGTGTCCAGGTAGTACCTGGCAGGCATGTCCAGCACCGCGTTGTACTCATCATAGAAGCGGCGGTGCGCGTCGGCGTCTTCCAGATCACCCTTGACCAGGTCGGCGTAGAAGTCCCAGTGCGAGCTGAAATGGCGGCTGGGATTCATCGACAGGAAGCCGGCGTGCTGCAGGAAACCCGGGTACACGCGACGGCCTGCACCGGGGTAGCCGGCCGGCACGCTGTGGATGACGTTGTTCTCGAACCAGGACAGCGGGTTCTGGGTCGCCAGATTGTTCACCGCGGTGGGGCTGCAGCGTGCGTCGATCGGACCGCCCATCATCACCAGCGTGCGCGGGGTGGGCTCGCCACGGCTGGCCATCAGTGACACCGCGGCCAGCACCGGTACGGTCGGCTGGCACACGCTGACCACGTGCAGGCGCTCGACGCCAAGGTGGCGGATGAACTCCTGGATGTAGGCGATGTAGTCGTCCAGGCCGAAATCACCTTCGCTGGCCGCAACCATGCGCGCATCGACCCAGTCGGTGACGTAGACACGATGGTCGCGCAGCAGCGTGCGCACGGTATCGCGCAGCAGCGTGGCGTGATGGCCGGACAGCGGCGCCACCACCAGCACGAAGGGCTGGTTGAGCATGGTGTGCAGCTGGTCGGCTTCGTTGCTGTGACGCTTGAAGCGCAGCAGCTTGCAGAACGGCTTGCTCACTTCCTCGTGCACGACGATCGGCACGCGCTCGCCTTCGACCTCGATTTCGTTGATGCCCCACTCGGGCTTCTCGTAATCCTTGCCGATGCGATGGAACAGTTCGTTGACCGCCGCCAGGCGTTCGGCACCCGGCATCTGCGACCACCAGTGGCCGGGATTGGCGAAGAACTTGGCGTTGGCCTGGGCCTGGTGCACCCAGGGGGCGAGCAGGTTGCGGGTCAGTTCGTGCAGTTGATAGAGCATGACGACCGAATATGTATGGTCATATGTTGCCGCGCAGCATATCCCATCCGGGTGTCCCGCAGGTTAAGTTGGCTCAAAATAATGAATCCGGATTCACATCCGTTCCAGCGCGGCCGCATCGCCTGCCAGGGCGGGGCCGAGCCAGCAGTGCGACCCTGCCGGCTGCAGGCCGTGCCGGGCCAGCGTCCGGCGATACCAGCCTGCCGGGCGGGCCTGGAAGCCCTCGTGGTCGCCCTCGAACGCGTCCTCGGCTGCGAAGGTCTCCAGGAACGCGATGCCGCCGGTCAGCTCGGCCACGCCCGCCAGGCCGGCGCGCAGCTCGCGGTCGGGCACGTAATGCATCACGTCCGAGCAGACCAGCAGGTCCACCGGCGCGCACGGCCGCAGCCAGGCGAAGTCGCCGAAGCGGGCCAGATGCAGGTTGCGGGTCCGGCCATAGCGACGCACAGCGTACTCGCTGCTGTCGAAGCCCAGATACTCGACCTTCGGACGCAGTTTCCGCAGCGGCGCGCGCCAGGCCCCCTCGCCGCAGCCGATGTCCAGCACGCTGCGGATCGGCCGCTCCAGGTAGTACTCGGCACTGGCCACCGCCAATGCCACCTTGCGGGCGAGGCGGGCGCTGCCGCCGATGTCGGCCCGGCGGTACCAGCGCTGGAAGTAGGCGGCGTCGTAGGTCTTGTCCACGCAGAAGGAGGTTTCGTTGAAAACGGCGCCTATCGTACGGCGTTGCCGCTCGCCATGCGTCGATCGGTCGCGCCGACCGCAGCCGGTACACCGGCTCGCCATGCGAGAATGGCCGCCACCTACGCCAGCCGCTGGAGCGAGCGCATGCAGAGCTACTACTGGGTCAAGACCTTCCACATCGTGTTCGTGGTGGCGTGGATGGCGACGGTGTTCTATCTGCCGCGCATCCTGGTGAACCTGGCCGAGGCGGCGGGACAACCCGCGGTGGTCGAGCGCCTGCAGCTGATGGGCCTGCGCCTGTACCGTTTCGGCCACTCGATGTTCGGCCTGGCCTTCGTCCTGGGACTGGTGTTGTGGCTGGGCTACCGGGTCATTCCGGACTTCCCGACGATGGTCGCGCCGGGCGGTGCCGGCTGGCTGCATGCCAAGCTCGGCCTGGTGGTGCTGCTGCTGGTCTACTTCGGTTGGACCGGCCGCCTGCTCAAGGGCGTCGCCAAGGGCCGGCCTCTGCCGTCCTCGCGCGCGCTGCGCTGGATCAACGAAATCCCGCTGCTGGCCTTCATTCCGATCGTCTGGCTGGTGCTGGCCAAACCCTTCTGAGCCGGCGCACATCGCGCACCTCCAGATGAATCGCCGCGTAACCTGACAAGCGGCGCGGCGCGCCTTGCAACAAATTGCATGGGCCCCGCCCGTGCGTCTCCAGATACTGCGCGCCTTCGACACAGCGGCTGCCTGCAGCAGTCCCGCCATCGCTCCACGTGGGCACAGGCTGGATTGCGAGGTACTGCACGCACGCTGTGCCGCCTACGTGCCCCCCTCTGGAGATCCGTCATGAAATACACCCATCGTTCCGCTGCACGCGGGCGTTCTCTTGCGTTGCGTCCGCTCTCGCAATGCCTGCTGCTGGCACTGGCCCTGCCGTTGGCCCAGCACGCTTCTGCCGGCAACCTCAACGGCGAGGACCACGAGGTGGTGCAGGGGGATCCGATCGAGGCATGGCAGGTGACCAATGGGTCCAACCTGACGGTGACCGACGCGTCCACTTACGGCATCAATGCGACCTACGGCTCCAATGTCGTGCTCACGCGTGCGGATGTGCTGGTCCGCAATGCCAATCAGAACATTCACGTGCAATCGGGTTCCAGCCTGATCGCGCGCAACAGCCGCATCGACCTGGGCATGACCCAGTTCAACATCTCGGTCGATTCGTCGGCACGCCTCTACAACACGCGGATCGATTCCATCGGTGGTGCCATCGCCTTGTACCCGGAATTCCGCGGTGGACAGGGCGACGTGTACCTTCTGATGGACAACTCCCACCTGGCGGTGGCGCACCGCGACAGCACTGCCTGGTACCACAACATCGGTCTGAGTATGGGCGCGGGCAGGGCTGACATCGTCAACGGTTCGACGATCCGGGCCAGCCGCAACGGCGCCGTCATGTACTTCGAATATCGGGGTGCGGACAACCTGGTATTGAACGTCGACAATTCCACCCTGGAGTCGCAGACCGGCCCGGCGATCTGGGTCAATCCCGATGTCGACTGGGGCAGTCCCCATGCCGACGTCGACGGCGAATCCGCCGAGATCAACATCCGCAACGGTGCGCGCCTGATTGCCGGCGATGGCACGCTGCTGCTGGTCAAGCATGGCGAGGAGGGGCAGGTCGGCAACGTTGCTGTGCGCTTCAACGTGGAGAACGCGGCGCTGACCGGCGACATCATTGCCGATCGCGCCTCCTACACGGGCCAGCTGGATGTCTCGCTGCGCAACCGCGCCACGCTGATCGGCCGCATCGTCGATGCGAGCTCGGTGGCGGTGGGTGAGCAGAGCACCTGGCAGCTGACCGGCGACAGCAGTGTCGGCCGTCTGCAGCTGGATGCGGGCAGCATGGTCAAGCTGGGCGACGGCGCGGGCGGCTTCAACACGCTGTCCCTGGACGAGTTCGTCGGTAACGGCGGCACGCTGGTATTCAACACGGTGCTTGGCGAGGACGACTCGCAGACCGACCGCCTGGTGATCGCCGGTGATGCGACCGGGCAGGCCAATGTGCGGGTGCTCAACGCCGGCGGCCAGGGCGCGCAGACCGACAAGGGCATCGAGCTGATCGAGATCAACGGCGCGTCCGACGCCCAGTTCGACCTGGTCGGCCGTGCGGTCGGCGGGCAGTACGAGTACTTCCTGTTCAAGGATGAGGCCGACGGCAACTGGTACCTGCGTTCGGAACTGCCGGTGACGCCGCCGGATCCCTGTGACCTGGATCCGTCGCTGCCCGACTGCGACCCGACCGGTCCGATCAATCCGGATCCGAAGCCGGTGCTGCGCCCGGAGACCGGCGCGTACCTGGCCAACCAGTACGCCGCAGGGCAGTTGTTCCGCCTGCAGCGCAGTGATCGCGACGGCAATGCCGCCGTTGCCGAGGGTGTGCACGGCTGGGCACGCGTGGACAGCCAGCAGGCGCGCCTGGGGGCCATGCAGGAGCAGCTGGATCTGCGCACGCAGCGCCATGTGGTGCAGGTGGGCGCAGACGTGGGGCTGTTCGATGAAGGGCGTGGCCGCCTGGGCGTGATGCTCGGTAGTGGGCGTGCTGACAGCACCAGCACCTCGGCGCTGACCGGCTTTGCGGCACGCGGCAAGGTCGCCGGCGTGGCCGCAGGGGTGTACGGCAGCTGGAACAATGGTCGTGCCTATGTGGACAGCTGGGTGCAGCACGGCCGCTTCAACAACCGGGTGGAAGGCGATGGCCTGGCCGCGGAGCGCTACGACAGCGACCTGTGGCAGGGTTCGCTGGAGGCGGGTTACCGCTTCGGCGTCGGCACGCTGGGCGACAGCAGGGTCAGCCTGCAGCCGGAGCTGCAGCTGGTCTACACCAACGTCAGCACGGATCGACATACCGAGCAGAACGGCACCGTGGTGCGTGGCCTGGGCGAAAGTGGCCTGTCCGGCCGCCTCGGCCTGCGCCTGGAAGCGGAATCGACCAGCACGCATGGCGCCGTGGTGACCCCGTACCTGACCGCCAACTGGTATCGCGACGCCCGCACGGGTGGCATGGCGTTCGATGACGTGGCCATGGACAGCGACGCGCCGCGCAACCGCTACGCGCTGGGTGCAGGCGCGCGGGTGGAATTCACCAAGGGCTGGACGGGCTGGGGCGGTCTGGACGTGAGCCGCGGTGACTCCGGCTACCGCGAAGTCAGCGCCACGCTGGGCATGTCCTACAACTGGTAAGCAGATCGGCGTACGGCGGGCCCGTACGCGCAGGAACAGGGACGTATCGCCACACGGATGTGGCACTGAAGCCGGGCATTGCCCGGCTTCAGGCGTTACCGTGCAGCGGAAGCAGCGATTACGCCGCCTCGTAGGTGCCGTAGCTGCGCAGGCGCTTGTAGCGCTGCTCGAGCAGTTCCGCGGTGGACAGCTTGTCCAGCGCGTCCAGCTCGTTCAGCAGCACGGCCTTCAGGCGCCGGGCCATCTGCGTCGGGTTGCGGTGGGCGCCGCCGGTCGGCTCGCGCACGACCTTGTCGACCAGGCCCAGGCTCTTCAGGCGCGGGGCGGTCAGGCCCAGCTGTTCGGCCGCGTCCTTGGCCTTGCCGGCGTCCTTCCACAGGATCGAGGCGCAGCCTTCCGGGGTAATGGTCGAATACACCGCGTACTCCAGCATCACGGTGCGGTCGCCCACGCCCAGTGCCAGCGCGCCGCCCGAGCCGCCTTCGCCGATCACGGTGCAGATCACCGGCACCTTCAGTTCGGCCATTTCCATCAGGTTGCGCGCGATCGCTTCGGACTGGCCGCGCGATTCGGCGTCGATGCCCGGCCAGGCGCCGGCGGTGTCGATCAGGGTCAGCACCGGCAGGCCGAAACGCTCGGCCATCTTCATCAGGCGCAGCGCCTTGCGGTAGCCCTCGGGCTTGGGCATGCCGAAGTTGCGCTTGATCTTCTCCTTGGTGTCGCGGCCCTTCTGGTGGCCGATGACCATCACCGCGCGGCCATTGATGCGGGCCAGGCCGCCCATGATGGCCTTGTCGTCGGCAAAGGCGCGATCACCGGCCAGTTCCTGGAACTCATCGAAGATGATGCGGATGTAATCGGCGGTGTAGGGCCGCGACGGGTGGCGGGCCAGCTGCAGCACCTGCCAGGAGGTCAGGTTGCGGAAGATCTGTGCGGTACGCATGCGCAGCTTGTCCTGCAGCGCGTGCACTTCGGCCTCGACATTGACCGCCGGACCGGCACTGGCGTTGCGCAGCTCCTGGATCTTCGCTTCCAGGTCGGCGATGGGTTGCTCGAAGTCGAGGTAGTTCGGATTCATCGGAAGCCGTCGTGTAAAGAAGGAGGAAAGTGTAGCCGAACCCGGTGAAATTCCCCGTACGCCCCTGTCTGGAGCGTACGGAGGGGCTGGCCGGCAGGCAGCGCGCTGCCTTGGCCGCGCCGGCTGGACGCGGGACCTGGCGGGGCGGGATCAGCTGGCCCAGGGCGGGCTGTAGCGCACCTTCAGGGTGCGCACGGCCGGGTCGGCGCGCAGCGCTTCCATCAGCTTCGAGTCGATGCGCACGGCGCTCTGTCCGGACACGTCGAGCATGCCGGCGATGCCACCGTGCGGGCCCTTCAGCAGCAGGTCCAGGCGCAGGGGGGTGCGGCCGGGGCGATGGCGGTCGAGCAGGGCATCGATGCGCTCCCACACCGGCCGCTGCTGGCGCAGGTCCAGCCGCAGCGACAGGCGCGTAGCGTAGTTGGCGCAGACCTCATCGAAATCCCAGCACTGGCGGATGCGCAGGGCGTAGCCACCGTTGAATTCGTCTTCACGCAGGCCGCCCTTGACCACCAGGATGCGGTCCTTGGTCATCAGGTGGCCGAACTCGGCCAGGGTGTCGGAGAACGCGCTGCACTCCACGCGTCCACGCCCGTCCTCGAGCTGGATGAAGATCTGGCTTTCGCCCTTGCGGCGAACGCCGACCACCTGGCCGGCCAGCACGGTCTGCACTTCCGGCCGCCACCGCTTCTCACCGCCACCACCACCGCCGCTGTTGGCGCTCCAGATCTTTTCCACCGCGCCCAGATCGTTGCC
Source organism: Stenotrophomonas sp. GD03680 (assembly GCF_029844625.1). Taxonomy (NCBI): domain Bacteria; kingdom Pseudomonadati; phylum Pseudomonadota; class Gammaproteobacteria; order Lysobacterales; family Lysobacteraceae; genus Stenotrophomonas; species Stenotrophomonas sp. GD03680. The sequence continues at coordinate 9,772 of NZ_JAOCKC010000005.1, forward strand.
GACCAGATCGCGCACGTCGTCGCGCCACGGATCGAATGGATGGCCGCTGAGGTAGAAGCCCAGCGTGTCGCGCTCGCCGTTCAGGCGCTGCAGCAGGGGCCACTCTTCGGCCTCCGGCAGGTCCAGCTGGATCGTCGTCGCGCTCGGGTCCGGCCCACCGAACAGCGAGTTCTGCCCGGAGGCGCGCTCGCGTGCCATCTGCTCGGTGGCCTTGATCACTTCCGGCAGCTGCAGCATCAGCGAGGCGCGGTTGCGGCCCAGCTCATCCAGTGCGCCGCAGTTGATCATCGCTTCCAGGGTGCGCCGGTTGAGCTTGGCCGAGCCGACGCGGGTACAGAAATCGAGCAGGTCGGTGTAGTTCCCGCCCCGCAGCCGCTCGTCCACCACCGCTTCGCAGGCACCCTGGCCGACACCTTTGATCGCACCCAGGCCGTACTGGATGGTGTCCGGCGTGGCTGCCTCGAACATGAAGGCGGACTGGTTCACCTTCGGCGGCAGCACGGTCAGGCCGAGGTTGCGCACCTCGTCGAGGAAGCCGACCACCTTGTCGGTGTTGTCCATGTCCGAAGACAGCGTGGCCGCCATGAACTCGGCCGGGTAATGGCGCTTGAGCCACGCGGTCTGGTAACTGACCAGCGCGTAGGCAGCGGCGTGCGACTTGTTGAAGCCGTAGCCGGCGAACTTCTCCATCAGGTCGAAGATCTCGTCGGCCTTGGGGCCGTCGACGCCGCCCTTGGCCGCACCCTCGCGGAAGATCTCGCGGTGCTTGGCCATTTCCGCCGGCACCTTCTTGCCCATCGCACGACGCAGCAGGTCGGCGCCGCCCAGCGAGTAGCCGCCGACGATCTGCGCCATCTGCATCACCTGCTCCTGGTACACCATGATGCCGTAGGTGTCCTTGAGGATGGCTTCGGTGCGCGGATCGGGATAGATGATCTCTTCCTGCCCGTGCTTGCGCGCGTTGAAGGACGGAATCAGGTCCATCGGGCCGGGGCGGTACAGCGACACCAGCGCGATCAGGTCTTCGAAACGGTCGGGGCGTGCGTCCTTCAGCAGGCGGCGCATGCCGGAGGATTCGAACTGGAAGACCGCACCGGTGTTGCCGTTGGCGAAGATGTCCTTGTAGGTCGGCGCGTCGTCCAGCGGGATCGCCGCGATGTCCACCGGCGGAATGCCGGCGCGCGCGTGGCGCTTGTTGATCGCCTTCACTGCCCAGTCGATGATGGTCAGCGTGCGCAGGCCAAGGAAGTCGAACTTCACCAGGCCCACTTCTTCGACGTCGTTCTTGTCGAACTGGGTGACCGGATTCTTGCCGATGCCGTTCTCGTCGTGTTCGGCGTACAGCGGGCAGAACTCGCTCAGCGGCTCGGGGCCGATCACCACGCCACCGGCGTGCTTGCCGGCGTTGCGGGTGAGGTCTTCCAGCTGCAGCGCCAGATCGATCAGGTCACGGACATCGTCTTCGGTCTCGTAACGCTGGATCAGCTCGGCCGATGCCATCTCCGAGCCCGGGCCTTCCTTGCCCTTGCCGAGCGCATCCTTCAGGTGGATGCCGAGGATGTTCGGGATCAGCTTGGAGACGCCGTCAACCAGGCCATAGGGGAAACCGAGCACACGGCCGGAATCGCGCACCACGGCCTTGGCGGCCATGGTGCCGTAGGTGATGATCTGGCTGACGCGTTCGCGCCCGTATTTGCGCGCGACGTAGTCGATCACTTCGTCGCGGCGGTCCATGCAGAAATCGATGTCGAAGTCGGGCATCGACACGCGTTCCGGATTCAGGAAGCGCTCGAACAGCAGGTTGTAGGGCAGCGGATCCAGGTCGGTGATCTTCAGCGCCCACGCCACCAGCGAACCGGCACCAGAACCACGGCCCGGGCCGATCGGGATGCCCTGGTTCTTGCCCCACTGGATGAAGTCGGCCACGATCAGGAAGTAGCCGGGGAAACCCATCTTGATGATGGTGTCGAGCTCGAATTCGAGGCGCTCGAAGTACTCCTCGCGGGTCTTGCCCGGCGCCAGCGGATTCTTCTGCAGGCGTTCTTCCAGGCCGTCGCGCGACATCTTCTGGATCCAGGTATCCAGGGTCTCGTCGTCCGGCACCGGGTAGTTGGGCAGGAAGTAGGTGCCCAGCCGCATCTCGATGTTGCAGCGCTCGGCCAGCGCCAGCGTGTTGTCGATCGCATCGGGGATGTCGGCGAACAGCGCGCACATCTCCTCGGCCGACTTCAGGTACTGCTGGTCACTGTACTCGCGCGGCCGCTTGGGATCGTCCAGCACGCGGCCGGTCGAGATGCACACACGTGCCTCATGCGCGCTGAAGTCCGACGGTGCAAGGAAGCGCACATCGTTGCTGGCCACCACCGGCAGGCCGCGCTGGCCGGCGGCCATCAGCGCGAAGCGGTTGAAGGCCTCCTCGCCGTCGCGGCCGGTGCGGGTCAGCTCCAGGTGCAGGCCATCGCCGAACACCCGCTGCCAGTCGGCCAGATGCTGCTCGGCAAGGTCGTGCTTGCCGTCCAGCGCCAGGCGCCCGGCCAGGCTCTCGCGCCCGGCCAGCGCGAACAGGTTGGCGTTGCCCGCCTTCAACCAGTCCGGATGCACGGCGACGCCGCCTTCCGGACGATGGCCCTCCATCCAGGCACGGGTCAGCAGCCGCGACAGGCTCAGGTAGCCTTCGCGGTCGCGGCACAGCAGGGTCATCCGCCACGGGTCCTGGCCCTCCTCGGCGATCATCACGTCGGCGCCGGCGATCGGCTTGATGCCCACGCCTTCGGCTGCCTTGTAGAACTTGATCAGGGCGAACAGATTGTTGAGGTCGGTCACCGCCAGCGCGGGTAGGCCCAGCTCGACCGAGCGTGACAGCAGGTTGGCCTGCTTTGCCTTCTTCGGGTCGGCCTGGTCCGGCTTGGCCGGCACACGGATGGTCGAGTCCGCCAGCGAGAACTCGGTGTGGACGTGGAGATGTACGAAACGGGAGTTGGACATGCCGGACCAGGTTGGAGCGCGGGGGCCCCGGGTGCCGACGGGAGTTCGTCGCCGGGGTCGGGAAGCGCTGGAATGCCCGGTCAGGGTAGCGAGGGCAGGGAGAGGCGACAAGCTCTTGACGGCGCGTCGATTGCGCGAACATGCCGCCGGGCATGGCCCGGCGCTACCGCCGCAATGTGGGCGCACGATGCCGCCGGGCCATGCCCGGCGGCGGTTGTTCAGGCGATGGCCGCGGCCGCCGGGTTTTCCAGGCATTCACGCACCGGGGCGAAACTGCGCCGGTGCTCGCCACAGGGGCCGTGTTCACGCAGTGCCGCCAGGTGGGCCGGAGTGCCGTAGCCCTTGTGCTGGTCGAAACCGTAGTGCGGATGCTGTACGTGCAGGTCCTGCATGTACCGGTCGCGCGACACCTTGGCTAGGATCGAGGCCGCCATGATCGCGCGGTCGATGCCATCGCCACCAACCAGCGCCTGCGCCGGCAGTACCAGCCCCTTCGGAACCACGTTGCCGTCGATGCGGGCGAAGCCGGCCACGTGGGCCACGGCCGCCACCACGTCGCGCATGCCCTGCAGGGTGGCCTGGTAGATGTTCAGGCGGTCGATCGCTGCCACGTCCACCAGCACCACATGCCAGGCCAGGGCGCGATCGATGATTCGATCGTACAGCTGCTCGCGGCGCGCGGCGGTGAGCTGCTTGGAGTCATCCAGGCCGTTGATGCGCGGGCGGGCAGGATCGAATACCACCGCCGCGACGGCGACCGGCCCGGCCAGCGGGCCACGGCCGGCCTCATCGACACCGGCGACCAGGCGGTCCGGTTCAACCCGCAGTGAACCGTCGAACAGGGCCAGGCTGGCTGCGGCGGCGTGGCGGCGGCTCATGCCTTGTCCAGTTCGCGTACCAGCAGCTCGCCGACAGCGTCGGCGGCGCGTGCCGAGGCATTGCGGCGCAGGCGTTCATGCAGGCGCGAATAGGTTCCCTGCAGGTCGGCGGCCCGTTGCGGATGGTCGAACCACTGCTGGATGGCGGCGGCCAGCTTGTCCGGCGTGCAGTCGTGCTGCATCAGCTCCGGTGCCAGGTCCTGGCCGGCCAGGATGTTGGGCAGGGCGAAGCGGTCGACCTTGATCAGGCCCAGCGCCTTGACCAGGCGGTAGGTCAGTTCGTTGACGCGATAGCCGACCACCATCGGCCGCTTCACCAGCATGGCTTCCAGGGTCGCGGTACCGGAGGCGAGCACCACCACGTCGGCGGCGATCATGGCGTCGCGGGCCTGGCCATCAAGCACATGCGAGTAGGCGACCGGCAGCGCCGAACGCGACAGCTGTTCCTCGATCAGGCGACGGCAGGCGGCATTGGCGGCAGGCACCACGACGTGCAGCCCCGGAATCCGCTCGGAAACCTGCCACGCAGCCTCGAAGAACGGCTCGCCCAGGCGCGAGATCTCGCCCAGGCGGCTGCCCGGCAGCACCGCCAGCACCTTGGCCGTGGCCGGCAGGCCCAGCGCGGCACGGGCTTCGTCGCGGTTGCCCTGCAGCGGAATGTCATCGGCCATCGGATGACCGACAAAGCGCGCGTCGATTCCGTGCCGGGCGTAGATGGGGGGTTCCATCGGGAACAGGCACAGCACGAGGTCGGCACTGTTGCCGATCTTCTCGGCGCGCTTCTCGCGCCACGCCCAGACCGAAGGGCTGACGTAATGCACGGTGCGCACGCCACGCTGCTTCAGCCAGCGCTCGATGCCCAGGTTGAAGTCCGGCGCATCGATGCCGATGAACACGTCCGGCTGCCACTCGAGCGCGCGCTGGCGGAAGGCCGAGCGCAGCTTCAACAGGCGCGGCAGGTGGCGCAGGACTTCGGTCAGCCCCATCACCGCCAGTTCGCTGGCATCGTGCCAGGTCTGGCAACCGGCATTGCGCATGGCATCGCCGCCGATGCCGGCGAACTCGGCGTTCGGGAAGCGGGCCTTCAACTCGCGCACCAGGCCGGCACCGAGCAGGTCGCCGGAGGCCTCACCGGCCACCAGTGCGATCCGCAGCGGCCGCTCGCTGAGCACCCGCTGTGCAGGCACGCTGCCGGCCAGGGAGGCCAGCGGAATGACAGCGGCGCCGGCCGGCGCCTGGCCGGACGTGCTGCTCATCGCAGCAGGGGCCTCTCTGCATGTTCGATGAAATCCAGCATGGACTTCACGTCCTCGCTGTCGCGCGCCTGTTCAACCAACTGCTGCTTGGCTTCGGCCAGCGGCAGGCCGGCCACGTACAGGGTCCGGTAGGCACGCTTGATGGCGGAGATGCGTTCGGCATCGAAACCGCGGCGCTTCAGGCCTTCACTGTTGATGCCGCGCGGGCGGCCCAGCGAATCGGAGCCCACCATGGTGAACGGCGGAACATCGCCGTTGGTCAGCGCACCCATGCCGAGGAAGGCGTGGGCGCCGATGCGGCAGAACTGATGGGCACCGGCGAAGCCGCTGATGATCACGTAGTCGCCGACAGTGACGTGGCCGGCCAGCGTGGTGTTGTTGGAGAACACGCAGGCGTTGCCGACGTAACAGTCGTGTGCCACATGCGTATAGGCCAGCATCCAGTTGTCGTCACCGATCGTGGTGATGCCACCGCCGCCGCCGGTACCGCGGTTGACGGTGACGAACTCGCGGAACACGTTGCGGTCGCCGATCACCAGTTCGGTGCGTTCACCGGCGAACTTCTTGTCCTGCGGCTCGCCGCCGATGGCTGCGTGGCCGATGAAGCGGTTGTCGCGGCCGATCCGGGTCGGTCCGAGAATGCTGCAGTGTGGGCCGACGATCGTGCCTGCGCCGATGTCCACATCGGCACCGATCAGGGTGAAGGCACCGACCTGCACATCGTCGGCCAGCCGGGCGGACGGGTCGATGACGGCGGTGGGGTGGATCCGTGGGGCGTTGTCAGTCATTCCTGGCTCCGTTATGGCTCAGCCCTTGGCACCGGCGCACATGACCTCGGCAGAGGCCACCACTTCGCCGTTGACCTTGGCTTCGCCGTAGTACCAGCCCATGTTGCGGATCAGCCGCTTCATCTGCACGTCCAGCAGCAGCACATCGCCCGGCACCACCTGCTTGTTGAAGCGGGCGTTCTCCACCTTGACCATGTAGAACAGCTTGGACTGCGCATCGCGGCCGAGCGAGAGCTGGGTCATCACACCGCCGGCCTGCGCCAGTGCCTCGATGATCAGCACGCCGGGCATGATCGGGCGGCCCGGGAAATGGCCCTGGAAGAACGGCTCGTTGATGCTCACGTTCTTCTGGGCAAGGATGCGCTTGGCGTCCACATCCAGCTCGAGGACCTTGTCCACCAGCAGGAACGGGTAGCGGTGCGGGATCAGCTCCTGGATCTGGAGGACATCGATCGGAAGCTGCAGCGTGTCGTTCATTCTTTCTCCTTGCTCACAGCCAGGATGCGCCGGGCCAGCGTATCGAGCTGCTTGAAGCGCGCGGCGTTCTTGCGCCACGTGCGGTTGTCGGTCAACGGGGTGCCGGACGAATACTCGCCCGGCTCATGGATGGAGTTGCGCACCACCGATTTGCCGGTGATCACGACCTTGTCGCAGATCTCCAGGTGGCCGACCACGCCTACGTGGCCGCCGAGCAGGCAGTAACGTCCGATCTTGGCGCTGCCGGCAATGCCGGTGCAGCCCGCGATGGCCGAGTGCGCGCCGATCTGCACGTTGTGTGCGATCTGCACCAGGTTGTCCAGGCGCACGTCTTCGTCCAGCACGGTGTCTTCCAGCGCGCCGCGGTCCACGCAGGTGTTGGCGCCGATTTCGCAGTCGTCGCCGATGCGCACGCCGCCAAGCTGCGGCACCTTGATCCACCTGCCCGCGTCCATCGCCAGGCCGAAGCCATCGGCGCCGAGCACGGCGCCGGGGTGGACGCGCACCCGCTTGCCCAGCCGGACGCGGGTGACCAGGGTGACCCGGGCGATCAGTTCGCAGCCGTTGTCCAGGCTGCAATCCTCGCCGATCACGCTGCCGGTGCCGATGATGCAGTTCTCGCCGACCACGCTGCGGGCGCCGATGGACACGAACGGACCGATATGGGCGCTGGCTGCGACCTGGGCGGTGGGATCGATGACGGCGCTGGGATGGATGCCCGGCGGGCGCGTCGGTGCGATGTCGAACAGCGCGGCGATCTTGGCGAAGGTGGTGTACGGGTCCTTGGCCACGAGCGCGGCGCCGGGAGCCGCCTCGGCATCGTCGGCACGCAGCACCACCAGCGAGGCCTGGCTGTCGGCCAGCTGGGTGCGGTAGCGCGGATTGGCGAGGAAGGTCAGCTGGCCAGGGCCGGCATGGGCGAGGGTGGCCACGCCATGGATGGCGGTGGCGGGGTCGCCATGGACCTGCAGGCCGAACTGCTCGGCGAGTTGCTGGGCGGTGTAGGAGGGAGTATTCACGGCGGGAGTTTAACGTGTGACGCCATTGCGGTCATGCGGGGGGCAGAGCGTGGCGCCTGCCTGGTACGGGCGGGAGACGGCGGGTGGCCCTGGCCAGGACCGTTGGCGCCATGGATGGCGCCATCGAGCACCATGGAGGGGCTTCTGCGTGTCCTGGCCAGGGCCACCCGCCGCCTCAGGACAGTCTCCCGCGAGCGCGGCCAAGGGCCCGTGCAGTGTGCAGTGTCATCTGCATCAACGAAAACGCCGGGCAGAGCCCGGCGCTTCGTACCCCGTCTGGTGGAGAGCCCCCCTTCTGTTAAGGGGGGCGCGCCAGCGGCGCGGGGGATAGGAGGAATGCGCGTGCAGTTCTGATGAGCCGCAGGGCGGTTCGTCAGAACTGCCCACCGAAGGTGAATTGCAGGCGCTCGATCTTGTCGTCGTCTTCCTTCTTCAGCGGGAACGCATAGCTGATCGAGATCGGGCCGACCGGGGCGCGCCACAGCAGGGCCACACCGGTGGACACACGCAGTTCGTTGGCCTTGAAGTTGTCGGCGCCGTTGTAGACGTTGCCGAAGTCGACGAAGGCCGACACGCGGGCCGACGGACTGTCGAACAGACGCGGGAAGTAGGCTTCGATCGAACCGACGGTCTTCAGCGAGCCACCCAGCGGCTGGCCCTCCGGATAGCCCATGGTGACTTCGCGCGGGCCCAGCGTGTTGTCCTCGAAGCCGCGCACCGAGTTGGTACCGCCGGCGTAGAAGTTCTCGTAGAACGGCAGGCCGCTGGCGGTGACCGTCTTCCTGTAATCCGGTGAGCCCGGGTTGCAGTTCACGGTCTGCACCGGGTTCGGGTTGGCCTCGGTCGGCGCGGTGTAGCAGAGATCACGCGAGGTGTCCTTGCCGTAGCTGTCGCCGTAGCCGATTTCCGCACGCGTGTTGATCACCAGCGACGGCATGATCGGCCAGTACTTGGAGATCTGGTAGTTCAGCTTGTAGTACTCGACGGTCGAACCCGGCAGCGTGGTCTCCAGGCCGATGCGCTGGTAGGTACCGCGGGTCGGCATGAAGTAGTCGTTGCGCGAGTCGCGTGCCCAGCCGAGCTCGGTGCGCCAGGCATGGAAGGTGCGGCGGCCGACGGCGTTGATGTAGTCGATGATCGATTGCGGCGTTGCGTTCTGGTACGTCGAGATCTGGTTGCTGTCGATGCCGAACATCAGCGAGACCGAGTCGGTTTCGGTCAGCGGCACGCCGAACACCACCTGCGCGGCACCGTTGGTGCTGTTGTACTGCGCGGTGTTGAAGTCGGAGTAGTCCAGTTCGCGCCAGGACAGGTTGTAGCCCAGCGACACGCCGTCATCGGTGAAGTACGGGTTGGTGTAGCTGAAGCCATAGCGCTGCAGGTAGCTGCTGCGCGAGGCTTCCACCGACACGCGGTTGCCGCCGCCGAGGAAGTTGTTCTGCGACAGCTGCACGGAGGTGGTCATGCCGTAGGACTGCGAGTAGCCCAGGCCGAACACGAAGCTGCCGGAGGTGGTTTCCTTGACGTTGTAGACGACGTCGACCTGGTCGTTGCTGCCGCTGACGGCCGGGGTTTCCACATCCACCGATTCGAAATAGCCCAGGCGCTGCAGGCGGATCTTGGAGCGGTCGATCGCGGCCTGCGAGTACCAGCTGTTCTCGAACTGGCGCATTTCGCGACGCATCACCTCGTCGGAGGTGCGGGTATTGCCGCGGAAGACGATACGACGCACCGACACGCGTGGGCCCGGCACCACCTGCATGTTGATGGCAACGGTCTGGTCAGCACGGTTGGTGGTCGGGATCGGGTTCACCTTGGCGAACGCGTAGCCGATGTTGGACAGCGAGTTGGTGATCGTGTCCGAGCTGAATTCCAGCAGCGCCCGCGAGAAGGTGTCGCCGGACTTCTGGATCACCATGCGCTCCACGTCCTCCTGCGGGAGGATGGTGTCGCCGCTGACCTTGATCTCGGAGATCTTGTACTGCTCACCCTCGGTCACGCCGGCGGTGAGGAACATGTCGCGCTTGTCGGGGCTGATCGACACCTGGGTGGAGTCGATGCTGAAGTCGACGTAGCCACGGTCGAGGTACCACGAGTTCAGCTTTTCCAGGTCGCCGGACAGCTTCTCCTTGGAGTACTGGTCATCGCGGCGGTACCACGAGGCCCAGTTGTGCTCCTTGGATTCCCAGGTTTCCAGGATGTCCTTGCTGTCGTACTTCTCGGTGCCGACCAGGTTGACATGGCGGATCTTGGCCGCCTTGCCTTCCTTGATCGCGATGGCGATGTCCACACGGTTGCGGTCCAGCGGGCTCACCGTCGGGGTGATCTCGACGTTGTACTTGCCGCGGTCGTTGTACTGGCGGCGCAGTTCCTGGGTCACGCGGTCCAGGCTCAGGCGATCGAACGTGCCACCTTCGGTCAGGCCGATGTCGGACAGGCCCTTCAGCAGCTGGTCGGACTTGATGTCCTTGTTGCCGGTCACGGTCAGCTTGTTGATCGCCGGGCGTTCCTTGACCGTCACCACCAGGATGTTGCCCTGGCGGTCCAGCTGCACGTCCTCAAAGAAGCCGGTCTTGTACAGGGCGCGGATGGTTTCGCCGACCTTGCTGTCGGTGACCGTCTCGCCACGCTCCACCGGCAGGTAGGTGAATACCGTACCCGAGCTGATGCGCTGCAGGCCGTCGACGCGGATATCGCTGACAGTGAAGGGCTCGGCTGCCTGGGCCAGGGCGGGAGCGCCGGTGACGGCGGCGAGGGCGAGGGCCAGCAGGCGGCGATTGGGGAGTCGCGTCATGTCACGTCCGGTAGGAAGGTCGATTTCATTGGTGCGGGATGCCGACGCTGTAGACGGCAACAACGTGGAAAAGTTCATCGCGGGACCAGGCCGAGGATGTCGTTGTAGAACGCCAACCCCATCAGCCCGGCCAGCAACGCCAGGCCGATGTATTGGCCGGCGGCGATGGCACGCTCGCTCAGCGGGCTGCCCTTGACCAACTCGATAAGGTAATACAGCAGGTGGCCGCCGTCCAAGATCGGGATCGGCAGCAGATTGATGATGCACAGGCTCAGCGACAGCAGCGCGAGGAACTGCAGGAACCAGTCGAGCCCACGTTTGGCCGATACATTGGCCACACGGGCGATGGTGACCGGGCCGGAAACGTTCTGCAGCGAGGCCTTGCCGGTCACGATGCGGGCCATCATGCCCAGCGAGTCGGCGGCCAGCCGGCCGGTTTCACGCACCGCCACGGTGACCGCGTCCAGGGGCCCGTAACGCAGCAGGGTGTCGTAGGCCGGGCTGTAGGTGGTGGGGAAACCGACGCCGATCTGCCAGACCGGCTCGCCCTTGCCGTCCTTGCCCTGGCGCGGAGTCACTTCCAGTGCCAGCCGCTCGCCGCCACGCAGGACTTCGATCATGCCGGGGCCGCCGGTGCGGCCCAGGGCCTGGATTTCGCCGATCACCTGGTCGACGCTGTCAATGCGCTGCCCGTCGATGGCCACGATGAGGTCGCCCGGCTGCAGCTGGCCCGCAACAACGGAATCCGGTGTGAGCCTGTCGACCAGGGCTGGCTGCAGCCATGACTGCCAGTACAGGCCCGCCAGGATCGGCACCCGCCGTTCATCGAAGCCTGCCGGCAGCTGCGACAGCGGCAGGGTACGGGCATGCACCTGGTCACTGCGGTCGATCACGTCCAGCGTGACATCACGACGGTCCATCGCTGCCGCGGTCAGGGCCATGCTGGCCTCGCCCAGGGTGCTGACCGGGCGGTCGTCCACGCGCAGCACGCGGTCACCACTGTTGAGCCCCGCCGTCGCCGCGATGCCGCTGGTGCGGCCGAGGGTGGGCGAATAGTCCTGCTTGCCGATCACGAACATCGCCCACAGCAGCAGGATGCACAGCAGCAGGTTGGCGACCGGGCCGGCAGCGACGATGGCGATGCGCTGCCAGACCGTCTTGTGGTTGAACGCCTGGCCGCGTTCCTGCGGATGCACCTCGACTTCGCGCTCGTCGAGGAATTTCACATAGCCGCCCAGCGGAATCGCAGCAATGGCGAATTCGGTTCCATGCCGGTCGCGCCGCGACCACAGCGGCCGGCCGAAGCCGACAGAGAAGCGCAGCACCTTGACTCCGCACAGGCGGCCGACCCAGTAATGCCCGAGCTCGTGGAAGGTGACCAGCAGCCCCAGGCTGACAATCATCCACCAGACCGATCCGATGAAGTCAGTCATGCAGGCTCACGTTGGCGGGCAGGGGCGGCGTCGTCATGCAGGGCTGGGCAGGCGGGCGGTTCAGGCGGCGTCGATGGCGTTCAGGGTCAGCAGGCGTGCGCGCTGGTCGGCGGACAACAGGACCTCCAGTGTATCGGCTGGCTCGGTCGGCAGTGTTGAAAGAGCGTTAGCAACCAGCGCCGGGATGGTCAGGAAACCGATCCGGCCCTGAAGAAACGCTGAAACGGCCTCTTCGTTGGCGGCGTTCAGCATCGCCGGGGCGGTGCCACCGGCGCGCATCGCCTGCCAGGCCAGCGCCAGGCAGGGGAAGGCCTCGGTATCGGGCGCCTCGAAATCCAGCCGGCCCTGCGCCAGCAGATCCAGCCCGGCCACGCCCGAGGCGATGCGTTGCGGCCAGCCCAGGCCAACGGCCAGGGTGGTGCGCATGTCCGGCAGGCCCATCTGCGCCAGGGTCGAGCCGTCGACGAATTCGACCAGCGAATGGACCAGGCTCTGCGGATGGACCAGCACCTCGATGCGTTCACCCGGCACGGCGAACAGGTGGTGGGCCTCGATCACTTCCAGGCCCTTGTTCATCAGGGTCGCGGAATCGACCGAGATCTTCGGCCCCATCGACCACTTCGGGTGGGCCACGGCCTGGGCCGGGGTGACCTGCGCCAGTTCGGCGCGGCTGCGGCCACGGAACGGGCCACCGGAGGCGGTGAGCAGGATCCGGCGTACCCCGGCGCCTTCGAGGCTGGCGTCGCGCGAGCGCAGGCACTGGAAGATGGCGCTGTGCTCGCTGTCGATCGGGATGATCTCGGCCCCGGCACGTTCGGCGGTACGGGTCAGCAGTTCGCCCGCCAGCACAAGTGATTCCTTGTTCGCCAGCAGGATGCGCTTGCCCGCGGCGGCGGCGGCCAGGGTCGAGGACAGCCCTGCCGCGCCGACGATGGCGGCCACCACGGTGTCGCAGGCGTCACTGGCGGCCAGCTGGTCAAGCGCTGCCTGGCCGGCGTGGGCCTGGGTCGCCAGGCCGGCCTCGCGCAGACCGTCGCGCAGCGCAGGGTACAGGGCCTCGTCGGCGATCACCGCGTGCAGGGGCTGATGCTGGCGGCACAGCGCAAGCAGCGCCTGCACCTGGCGGCCGGCGGCAAGCACGGTGGCCCGGTAGCGCTGCGGATGGCGCGCGATCACATCCAGGGTGGAGGCACCGATCGATCCGGTGGCGCCGAACACGGCGACCCGGCGCAGGTCTGCTGCTGCATGCATGGTCAGAATCCGAAGATTTCCTTGCCCAGCGCGAACACCGGCACGGCTGCCAGGACGCCGTCGACACGGTCGAGCACGCCACCATGGCCCGGGATCAGGTTGCCCGAGTCCTTGGCACCGGCATGGCGCTTGATCAGGCTCTCGAACAGATCGCCCAGCACCGAGGCCAGGACGGCGATCACGGACGTGATCAGCAGGCCCGGCAGGTGGGCCAGGTCGATACCGGCCAGCCAGCCCAGGCCGACGGCCACGGCCACGCCGGCCAGCAGGCCGCCGACCAGGCCTTCCCAGGTCTTGTTCGGGCTGATGCGCGGGGCCAGCTTGTGCCTGCCGAAGCGGCGACCGGCAAAGTAGGCGCCCGAATCGGCGGCCCAGACCAGCGCCAGCGCGGCCAGCAGCCACAGATGCCCCTGCCGGCCGGGCGGGTCGCCGCCGGCGTGGATCAGCACCAGCGCGGCCCAGGCCGGCACGATGGCCAGTGTGCCGGCCAGCAGCTTGAGGATGCGCGCGGGGCTGCCCGGCTGTGCACCGAAGTTGAAGAAGCGCAGCCAGACCAGCGCCGCCAGCCACCAGGCGACGCCGACCAGCGTGGTGATCTGGAACAGCACCAGGGTACTGCCGTCGGCCCACACCAGCAGCACCATCAGCAGCAGGTTCAATACCAGCAGCACGGTGCGCGCCAGGGTGTCTTCAACGTCGGCCAGCTTCAGCCATTCCCACAGGCCGATCAGCAGGACGGCGGCGGCCGCGGCGGCCAGCCATTGCGTCGGCAGCAGCAGGATCGCGGCAATTGCGACCGGCGCCATGATCAGCGCGGCGAGGACTCGGGTCTTGGTCATGGGCTGGACGTCTCAGTGGCCAGGGCGGCGATCTGGGCGCTGGTCAGGCCGAAGCGGCGCTCACGGCCCGCATAGGCATCCAGCGCCTGTTGCAGCATCGCGGCGTCGAAGTCCGGCCACAGTGCCTCGGTGAACCACAGCTCGGTGTAGGCCAGCTGCCACAGCAGGAAATTGCTGATGCGGGTGTCGCCACCGGTGCGGATGAACAGGTCCGGTGCCGGCAGGTCGGCCAGGGCCATCTGCCGGCCCAGCAGCGCCTCGTCGATCTGTTCGGGCAGCAGGCGCCCGGCCGCCACTTCGGCAGCCAGTGCGCGCGCCGCGCGGGCGATGTCCTGGCGGCCGCCATAGCTGGCGGCGATCGACAGGGTCAGCGTGGTGTTGCCGGCGGTGCGCTGTTCGGCCAGCTGCATGCGGCTGACCAGCGAGGCGCCGAAGCGCTCGCGCTCGCCGATGAAGCGCACGCGCACGCCCCGGCGGTGCAGCTCGTCCACTTCGCGGTCGAGCGCACCCAGGAACAGCTTCATCAACGCATCGACTTCGTCCTGCGGCCGGCCCCAGTTCTCGCTGGAGAAGGCGAACAGGGTCAGCGCCGGGATGCCCAGTTCAAGGCAGCGCTCGATGGTGCGGTTGACCGCGCGCGCGCCGGCACGGTGGCCGATCACGCGCGGGCGGCGGCGCTGCTGTGCCCAGCGTCCGTTGCCATCCATGATGATGGCGACGTGGCGGGGCAGGGCGGCCGGCAGGGGAGGCGGGACTGAAGGCATCGACTTCAGACCGACAACAGTTCCTTTTCCTTGTCCGCGACGACCTTGTCGACATCCTTGATGTTGCTGTCGGTCAGCTTCTGGATATCGTCTTCGCCGCGCTTCTTCTCGTCTTCGCTGATCGCCTTGTCCTTGACCAGCTTGGCGATTTCCTTGTTCGCGTCCTGACGGATGTTGCGGATCGCGATCTTGGCGCCTTCGCCTTCCTTCTGCACCTGCTTGACCAGTTCCTTGCGGCGCTCTTCGGTCGGCGGCGGCATGTTGATGCGGATCGCGGTGCCCAGCGTATTCGGGGTGAACTCGGCGTTGTACAGCCCCTTCTCGATCTCCTTGATCATGCTCTTGTCGAACGGCGTGACCAGCAGCGAGTGGGCGTCGGCGTTGGAGATCGAGGCGACCTGGTTCAGCGGGGTGCTGGCATTGCCGTAGGCATTGACGGTGACGCGGTCCAGCAGGGCCGGAGTGGCACGCCCGGTGCGGATCGAGGTGAGGGTGTGCTTCAGAGCGTCGATGCTCTTGGCCATGCGCGTCTGCGCGTTGTTCTTGATGTCGTTGAGCATCGCCCGGGTCCTGGATGTAACTGGAATCGGGCGATTATAGGCGAATACGGGACGCTGCCGGGCCTGGATCGGCCCGGGCGTCGCCTTGCGCTCAGGCTCAGGCCGGGTCGCGGCCCTGGACCAGGGTGCCGATGTTCTCGCCGCTGAGGATCTTCAGCAGCTCGCCCGGCTGGCCCATGTCGAACACCCGCATCGGCAGATCGCTGTCGCGGGCCAGTGCGAAGGCGGCGGTGTCCATCACTTCCAGCCCGCGGCGGATCACTTCGTCGTAGCTCAGGCTGTCGAAGCGGACCGCGTCGCTGTGCTTGTTCGGATCCTTGTCGTACACGCCATCGACCTTGGTGGCCTTGAGCAGCAGGTCCGCACCGATCTCGATGGCACGCAGGGCTGCGCCGGAATCGGTGGTGAAGAAGGGGCTGCCGACGCCGGCGGCGAAGATCACCAGCCGGCCTTTTTCCAGGTGACGGATGGCGCGGCGGCGGATGTAGTCCTCGCACACGTCGTTGATCTTGATCGCGCTCATCACGCGGGCCTTGGCGCCCAGCTTCTCCAGGGCGTCCTGCATGGCCAGCGCGTTGATGACGGTGGCCAGCATGCCCATCTGGTCGCCGGTGACCCGGTCCATGCCGCCGGCAGCCAGGCCGGCGCCGCGGAAGATGTTGCCGCCGCCGATCACCAGTGCCACTTCGGCCCCTGCCTGCTGGGCCTCGATCACTTCACGGGCCAGGCGGTTGATGACCTTCGGGTCGATGCCGTAGTCCTCGTCTCCCATCAGCGCCTCCCCGGAGAGTTTCAGCAGGATGCGGCGATAGGCGAGCTTGGACATGGGGACCTCGGGTGCGTGGAAATCGCGGGCGATTCTACGCGCATGCGGCGCCCGGCCAAAGTGTTTTGTGCACTGCGGCGCAAAATCGGCTGGATCGCCCCGCTCATCGGGGCGTCCCGTTCAGCCCGCTTCGAGGCCGGCAGTGGCGGACAGTTCGTCGTGGCCCAGCGCGCCGGGGGAGCGGGCAATCACCCGGTTGCGGCCCAGGTTCTTGGATCGATACAGCACGTCATCGGCGGCGCGCAGCAGGTCCTGCACGTCGGCGAAGCGTTCGTAGCCCCCCTGCGTGGCCACGCCGGCGGAGAAGGTGACGAACAGCGGCCCTCCCTCGAGTTCGGCCATCGGCGTGGCGACGATGTTCGCCAGCACGCGCCGGATCACCTCCAGCGCCACCGATTCGCTGGTATTGGGCAGCAGCGCCACGAACTCCTCGCCACCGAAGCGGGCGACGGTGTCGCTGTTGCGCAGCTGGCCCTGCAGTTTGCCGGCGAAGGCGCGCAGCACCTCGTCGCCGGTCAGATGACCGTGAGCGTCGTTGATCTTCTTGAAGTCGTCCAGGTCGATGAAGGCCACCGACAGCGGCCAGCCATGCCGGCCGGCGCGCAGGAATTCCTGCTCCAGCACCGCTTCCAGCTGGCGCCGGTTGAGTACGCCGGTCAGCGCGTCGCGGTGGGCCTGGTCGGCCAGCCGCTTGGCGCGCGCCTCGAATTCATCGGCGCGTCGGCGTGCCTGGTCGGCATCCTGCAGTTCGCGGAGGTTGCGCAGGGTGGCCAGCTCCTGTGCGTGATCGATCAGTTCGTGCACCCGCGCCGGAGAATTCAGGCCGGCTTCGAACAGGCTGGCGATATCGGGCAGGGCATCGCTGATGCGGGCCAGGACCTGGTCGAAGCGGGCGCTGTCCAGATCCAGGCGGTCATGCACCTGCTGCAGCGCCCGTTCGCGGGCCGCGTCGGCGTCGCCGTCCAGCCAGATGTCGGCGACCGCGCCGGACAGTTGCACGCACGCCTGGAAGGGCGAATCGGCGGCGTCCTCGTCTTCGCTGTGGCTGATGCTCTCCACCAGGTAGCGCGGCAGGCCCCACTGCTCGGCCACCCAGGCGCCGACATCGGCGTGGCTGCAGCCCAGCACGTCGCGCTCGCGGGCAACCAGGTCGAGGTTGTCGCGTGCTTCACGCAGCAGGGGCAGGTAGCGCTCGGCTTCGGCCTGGGCCAGGCACAGCACGCCCATGTCCTGCAGCAGTCCGGCCAGCATCAGTTCTTCCAGGCGGCGCAGCCCGCGCGCCTGGCCGAGCTGGCTGGCGGCCAGTGCACTGAGGATGCTGCGCTTCCAGGCCCGCTGCCGCAGGTCGTGATCGGCACCGCTTCCGGTCAGTCCCTGGGTGACCGTGAAACCCAGCGCCAGACTGATGGTGGCGTTGAGGCCCAGCATGGTCAGTGCCTGGCCGAGATTCTCGATGCGCCGCCGGCTGGCATACAGCGGCGAGTTGGCGATGCGCAGCATGCGGGCGCTGAGCGCCATGTCGATGGCGATGATGTCGGCGGCGGTGGCGATGTCCGCTTCCGGATCCTGGGCCAGTTCGATGATGCGCAGGGCAATACCGGGTGGCGAGGGAAGGTTGCGGCAGAGCGCCAGGGCAGCTGTCAGCTCGGGAGGCATGGCGGATCGTTCAATTCCATTAGGGCAAGAATACCTAGGAATTCATCACAGTCTGCGACTTTCTATCCTGCTATGTGACTGAGGATTCCCTGCGCCGAGTATCGGCCTGATTCGCGCGCAACGCAAAGTTCACCGACGGCATAAAAAAAGAGCCGCGGTTCCCCGCGGCTCCTTCTGGTCGCTTCACAGCCGGAAGGCTGGACTCAGACCTGCATCGCCTTGGCAACTTCGGCGGCGTAGTCTTCCACCACCTTCTCGATGCCTTCGCCGACGACCAGCAGCTGGAAACCAGCGACGTCGGCACCGGCGGCCTTGACCACCTGCTCGACGGTCTTGTCGCCGTCCAGCACATAGGCCTGGCCGTACAGGGTCACTTCGCTGACGATCTTGTTGATCTTGCCGCTGATGATCTTTTCCAGGATATCAGCCGGCTTCGACTTGTCCTTCTCGGACATCTTGGCCAGTTCGATTTCCTTTTCCTTCTCGACGAAGTCGGCCGGAACGTCGGCGGCCTTGTTGTGCGGCGGCTTCAGCGCAGCCACGTGCATGGCCAGGCCGCGGGCCAGTTCGGCGTCGCCGCCGACCAGGTCCACCAGGACGCCGACCTTGCCATTGGTGTGGACGTAGGCACCCACGGTGTTGTTGCCGTCGACCTTGGCGATGCGGCGGATCTGGATGTTCTCACCCAGCTTCTGCACGGCCAGGGCGCGGGCTTCTTCGACGGTCTCGCCGGAGGCCAGCTTGGCGGTCTTCAGCGCTTCGACGTCGGCAGCGCCCGATGCCAGGGCGGCAGCGGCAACGGCGTCGACGAAGGTCTTGAAGTTGACGTCGTTGGCGACGAAGTCGGTTTCCGAGTTGACTTCGACCAGCACGGCCTTGCCGCCGTCCTGTGCCAGGCCCAGACGGCCTTCGGCGGCCACGCGGTCAGCCTTCTTGTCGGCCTTGGCAGCGCCGGACTTGCGCAGCAGTTCCGCCGCAGCGTCGATGTCGCCGGCGGCTTCGGTCAGCGCCTTCTTGCATTCCATCATGCCGGCGCCGGTGCGCTCGCGCAGTTCCTTGACCAGGGAAGCAGTGATTTCCACGGGATTACCTCACGAAAGAAAGGGGTTGGGCCGGCATGGTGGCCGGCCCGTATGACATGGTCCTGTCACGCGCCGAGGGCGGCATGCAGGAGGGGTGGGCGCTGGGGCCCACCCCGGGGCCTGGATCAGGCCTGGGCTTCGTCGCCCTTCTTGGCGGTCTTCTTGGCCGGAGCGCGACGGGCCGGCTTCTCTTCGCCTTCAGCGGCGGCTTCAGCGAACTCTTCCTCGCGCACCGAGGCGGCGTGCGGAGCAGCGGCCTTGCCTTCCAGCACGGCGTCGGCGGCGGCACGGGCGTACAGCTGCACGGCGCGGATGGCGTCGTCGTTGCCCGGGATGGCGTAATCGACCAGCTCCGGGTTGTAGTTGGTATCAACCACGGCGATCACCGGGATGCCGAGCTTCTTGGCTTCCTTGATGGCGATGTCTTCGTGGCCGATGTCGATGACGAAGATGGCGTCCGGCAGACGGTTCATGTCCTTGATGCCGCCCAGCGAGGCTTCCAGCTTGTCGCGCTCGCGACGCAGGCCCAGCACTTCGTGCTTGACCAGCTTCTCGAAGGTGCCGTCGGTTTCACCGGCTTCCAGTTCCTTCAGGCGGGCAACCGACTGCTTGACGGTACGGAAGTTGGTCAGGGTGCCGCCCAGCCAACGCTGGTTCATGAACGGCATGCCGCAACGCTCGGCTTCTTCCTTGATGGTTTCGCGGGCGCTGCGCTTGGTGCCCAGGAACAGGACGGTGCCGCGCTTCTGGGCAACCGACGAGATGAAGTTCATCGCGTCGTTGAACAGCGGGACGGTCTTTTCCAGGTTGATGATGTGGATCTTGCCGCGGGCGCCGAAGATGTACGGAGCCATCTTCGGGTTCCAGTAGCGGGTCTGGTGGCCGAAGTGGACGCCGGCTTCCAGCATCTGACGCATGGTGACCTGGGGCATTGCAGTACTCCTGATATGGAACCAGCGATTCCGCCCGCGGGACAGGTATGCGGGACGCGTGGAAGCGCGATCGGTTCCGGGGTTGGGCTTCCCTGTTGCCTCCGTGGCCGAACTCCTTGCGGAGCACCCCGGCACGGATGGGGGCAGCAGGTGTGGATTCACCGGTGACGTCCGGTGTGGACGGGGTCCAGCGCACAGGGCGGCAGGACATCCCGGCGATTATAGCCCGGCGGGCGGGTTCACCGCAATTGACGGGTCCCATGCGTCCAGAACGACCTCCCGGCCGTCCTGCAGGCGGGCCCGGAAGCGGCCGCCGAGATAGCCGTCGCGGCGTGCCGGCAACGTCCAGCGCCTTTCCCGTCCTGCCAGCACATAGCCGGCCAGGCCCGGCAGCAGCACGCTGCGATGGCCGCCGGCGGACTCGAATGAAAGCCCGTCCAGGCGCGCATGCAGGCGGCCCGGGTTGTCCAGTCGCAGATGAGTCTGCGACCCGTTGGATTCGACGCGGGCACGCACGGCCGGGCGCACTGACGGCGCAGCCGCACCCTGGAACAGGGGCAGCGAGTAGCGCGGCAGGCTGCTTCTGCCGGGGGCGAGCACGATACGGTAGGCCTGCTCGGCGGCGACCGGGACGGCGCTGCGGGGCAGCAGCCAGACCCGCTGGCGGGCGCCGGGCGCCAGATCCAGTCGGGTCGGACTGGCCAGGATGCGGTCGCTCGGCTGCAGCCGTTCGGCGTCCAGCTGCTGCTCCCACGCCAGGATCTGCACCTC
Organism: Stenotrophomonas sp. GD03680; assembly: GCF_029844625.1. NCBI lineage: Bacteria > Pseudomonadati > Pseudomonadota > Gammaproteobacteria > Lysobacterales > Lysobacteraceae > Stenotrophomonas > Stenotrophomonas sp. GD03680. Next base: position 30,083 of record NZ_JAOCKC010000005.1, read on the forward strand.
GCCCTGCCAGCGCTCGGGGCCGGGGTTGTGCAGCCAGAGTTCGGTGCGGCCCCCTTCGGCGGGCAGCTGCAGGGTCGTGGGCAGCAGGTCCAGTGCGGCGGCAGGCAGCCCCGGCAGCAGCAGGAACAGGGCGAGGAGTGCGCGCATCGGCATCAGTAGATGAATGTCGGCGCGGCGGAAGCGTCGTCGGTGGGCGAGGCTGGCGCGGGGGCGAGTTCACGCAGCTGTGCCGGCAGCTGCGTGGCATCGCTGCGCTGGTGCGGAACGGCACACGCGCGGCCGCCGGCATCGCCCTGGCAGGCTTCCACTACGACCAGGCGCACCTGCACCGGGGCTGCCGGCTCGGCCCAGGCCAGGGGGGCGGCGAGCATCATCGCCAGGATCGGAACTGCGCGAACCACCTGTCATCCACCGTGCCGGGATACCTGCTGGACGCTATCGGCCGGGCGCGCCGGATCTGTAGGGGCAGGTGCTCGCGGCACCGGTCAGTAGGTGATCGTCACCTGCACCACATCGTTGTAGGTACCTGCCGGCGGCTGGCCGGTGACCGGCGGCACCCGGCCGTAGATCGTCAGTTGCTGGGCACTGCCGGTACCGGTTCCGCTGGCGGTATCGACCGTGAGCGTGTTGCCCCAGCGCTGGTTGCGTGCGCTGTCGCGGTACAGTTCATAGGCCAGGTAGTAACTGCTGCCCCCGATGGTGGTGCGCATGCGCCGGGTCGGGGTGGCCGGGGGATTGTTCTGGCCGTTGTCCAGGCCGATCTGGAATGCCGTGTTCTTCAGGCAGGTCAGGGTCAGGGTGGCGGTCCGGTCGATGTTGCTGGTGATGCTGCCGGTGACGTTGCCGAAGTCCAGGGGGGTGGTGAGGTAGCTGCCGCACTGTGGCAGCACGGTCGCGGTCGCGATGAAGCTGAAGGCCGCGCTGGCGCTGTTGGTGCCGGTGGCGCCACCGTTGCAGGTGGCCGGCACGGTCGCGTTGCCCAGCAGCACTTCGTTCCAGGCCCAGGTCAGCACCACGTCGGCGCCGCTGAAGGTGCTGCTGTAGTTGCCCGCGGCCAGCACCTGGTTGGCCGGGATCTGCGCGAACAGCTGGGTGGCCTGCGCGCCGCTGCCGCCTGTCACCAGCGGCACGTTGTAGGTCATGGCCAGCTCCTGCGCCGGGGGTGTACCGCGGGGGACCAGGCCGGTGACCTGGCTGTAGCCGGCATTGTTGTAGAGCTGGAAGTTCAGGGTGTCGGGAGGGCTGCCGGTACTGGTGCGCAGGGTCCGCCAGGTGCTGCTGCTGCCACCGCCGCTGCCGGCACCGATGCCCACGCACACGCGCACGCCGGTAGTGGCCAGCAGGCTCAGCGCCGCCGTCGTGCAGGTGACGGTGATGTTCAGCGTGGCCGAGGTGGGCCCTGGGGCATTGCTGTTGACGTTGCCGAACGGCAGGGTGGGGTTGGCGGTGGCCGTGCACACCGCCGCCGCGTGCGCCGGTGTGGCGGCCAGCAGGCCGAGCACGAGCAGCAGGCCGAGCAGGGGCACCTTCATGGCGCCACCTCGGGAATGCACGGTACCGGTGCCGGGCGGGGCCGGGCGCCGCTGGCAGCCACTTCCGGTGTGGCCGGTACTTTCACCCGGCACTGGCTGCGGCTGGTGGTGATGTACAGCACGCTGCCCGGCGCCACGTCCTCCAGGTACAGCAGGCCGTCGTAGCCGACGGTGGCCTGGCGACCCTGCGGCAGCTGCACTTCGCTGCCCACCTCCAGCGGTTGTCCGGCCATGTCCTGCAGGACCAGGGTCAGTGACGGCCGCGAGCGCAGATGGAACGTCACGCCGGTGCCGGCGCGCTGGCGGGGTGTCACCCAGTCCTCGACGCGGTCGGCGCGCATGTCCGCCGGCAGGTCGAGAGTGTCGATGGAGACCCGGTTGCGCTGCCACGACAGCAGGGGGCTGACCAGCAGCAGGCCACGGTCGTCGGTGACGCCGATCAGGCGGTTTTCCAGCCGTACCGGGACACCGGCGACGCCGCTGGTGCTGACCACCGCGAAGGCGTCGGAGACCTCGCGGGTGGCAAAGGTGTGCCCGTCCATCCACACCAGGCTGCCGCTGGCGCTGGCATAGGCGTAGTCAATGCCGGCCTGGCGCGATGCGCCGAGCGCGTAACGCCCCACGTCGTTGAGGATGCCGACCTCGGCCAGGCCGCCTGTGCCCTCGTCGCCCCCGCGCACCTGCGCGCGCCAGCCGATGCCGCCGGCACTGCCATCGCCGGGGACCGGCTGGGTGATATCGGCCACCCAGGCCTGGCTGTCGCCGTTGCGCTGGCTGGAGAGGCTGGCCTGGCGGTTGTTGCCGAGGCTCGCGCTCACTGACAGGTAGATGTTGCGGTCGTCGCTGCTGTCCAGGTTCTGGTTGACCGACAGGTAGGCCGACCAGCGCTGGCTCCAGGTGCGCGACCAGAACAGGCTGGCATAGCGGTTGTCGTCGCCATCGGGGTAGCGCAGCCGCAGGTAGCTTGCGCTCAGCGTTCCCAGCCCCAGCAGATCGAGACCGGCAGTGGCCTGTTCGCTGATGCGCGGGGGCAGGTTGTCCTGCAGCGCGCCCAGATCGCGGTAGTCGCCGTGGGTGCGTACGCTGCGCACATTGAAATTGAAGCGGCGGTTGTTCCAGCTGTAGCCCAATGCCCATTGGCCGCCCTGCAGGCCCTGCAGGCGGCTGTGCGCATAGGCGGCATTGAACACGCCGGCCTCGCCCGCCAGCCACCAGCCACCGACGCCGGCCTGCAGCAGGCCGCCACCGCCTTCGGCGTGCGCTTCGCCGGTAAAGGTGTCGCTGATGCCACCACGCCAGCTGGCGCTGGCCACCGTGCGGCTGTCGTACTCGAAGGAGCGTTCGCCGAACGCTTCGCGCAGTTGTCCGGCACCGACCGACCAGTCGGACAGGCCCTTGGCCAGCAACTGCTGGGTGCCATAGAAGCTGAAATCCAGCGTCTGCATGCGGCCGAAGGCATCGGTCACCACAACCTGCGCGGTGCCGGTGCCGCTGATGCCCGGCTGTGCCGCCAGCTGGAACGGTCCGACCGGCACCTGGCCGCTGTACTGGCGCAACCCGTCGACGTACAGCTCCACCGTTGACGGCACCACCGCCTCGCCCAGGAAGCCGGGCGTCGGTGTCAGCACGCGGTAGGGCTGCAGCCCGTAGTTGCGTCCGACCTGCACGCCGCCCAGGCGCACCGGCCGGGTCCAGTCGACAAAGCCGCTGTAGAAATCACCGATCTCCAGCGTGGTCGCCGACTCGGGAAAATCCAGTGTCCAGTGCGTATCCAGGCGCACGCTTTCGCTGCGCCAGTGACGGTCGTCCGGCTGCTGGTAGCGACGGGTGACCGCCGTGTTCTCGAAGGTGCCGCTGCCGATGCCGAATAGGCGCAGTTCCGAGCTCAGGGTAAGGTTACCGAGTGCTTCGATGCGGCTGCCGTACACGTCGTAGTTGAGCAGCAGGCCCGGCGAGGCGCTGCCGGCCGGCGTACGCACCTGCGGGCGGCCGAGCAGGGTGGTGGGCAGGGTCAGCTGGTCCAGCGGCACATCCAGCGCCAGTGTCTGCAGCTGGGCGTCGTAGCGCGCGACCACGCCGCTGATCTGATCCAGAAACACCGGTGCATCGCCGGTGGCGCTGAAGCCGAGCTGGCGCAGCACCTCCGGACTGGCCTGCAGGCGGCCACGTGCTTCAGTGAAGGGCAGCAGGCCGCGCGGCGTGCTGTTCAGTGAGACGTCCAGGTACAGCGTCTGGCTGGCCGTCAGCGGTGTCGGGGGAGGCAGCAGGGCATCGGCGGAGACGCCGGAGATGCCGGACACGTCGGCGGCCGGAGCCGCGGGAACCCACGCGGCAGCGAGCACCGTGCCCACCACCGCCTCAGCGAGCCGGTGGCGGCGATAGCGGTGTCTGCGTCGACTCGCCATTGATCTTGGCCGTGATCTGGTCGTTGTCCCGGTCGACAGCCGTGCGCTCCACGGGCCAGCGCATCACCTGGCCGGGCAGCACATAGCCCAGCAGGCCGGGGTGGACGATACGCGGGCGTTCGACACTGCCCAGCGCCAGGTCGGCGATCTGCGCGTAGCTGTCGCCGGAATTGCCGATCTCGACGCCGCTGCGACCATCGTCCAGCCGCAGCAGGCGTGCCTGCAGGCGCGGTGCCGGCGTGCCCCCAGCCGGCTGGATGAATACCGGGATCGAATAGCGCAGCACGAACTGCATGCCGCTGGCGCGGGTGGCCAGGTCCGGCACTTCGTCGACGATCAGGCGGTAATGCTGCTGGGAGGCCGGTGCCTCGCTGTCCGTGCGCATCACCCGCACCAGCTGCTGCTGGCCTGCGGCCAGTTCCTGCATCGGTGGGGTGGCCAGCAGTCCATCGGCAGGCAGCAGCTGCTCATTGCCATCCTGCTGGACCCAGCGGAACACCCGCACCTGCAGCTTCACCGGCGCGGTCCCGCTGTTGGTCAGCCACAGCTCGGCGGCACGCTGGCGGGGCTCCAGCTGCAGGGTGGTGGGCGCGACCTGCAGGCTGGTGGCGGCGGAGGTAGCCATGGCGCTGGCCAGCAGGCAGGCGAGCAACGCCACGCCGGCGGCGCGCCACAGGCGGGGTCGGGACATGGAGGCGTGCTCCATCAATAAGTGATCGTGGCGGTGATCGTGTCCAGGTAGTTGCCGGCGGCCGCGTTGTTGGTGCTCAGGTTCAGGATCTGGCCGTAGACGATGTAGGGGACCGCCAGGCCCGTGCCGATGCCGGCCTGGGTATTGGTGCCGGTCGTCGACCCCCAGACCAGGCTGTGTGCCGCGTCGCGGTACAGCTGGTAACCGACGTAGTTGTTGGCGGTCACCGCCGCGTCGGTGTTCTTCATGCGCCGGGTGGTGACGTCGCCGGCCGTACCGGCGTTCGCACCCGCGTTCAGCGCGATCGTATACGGGGTCAGCGCAGAGCACTGGGCGGTCACCGTGCCCTGGCCCAGGGTAGGTATCGCGGTGGTCGATGCGGCGGTACCGAAGTCGACGTTGGTGGCGGCCGCGGCCGTGATCGTGCAGGCCTTGGTGACCACGAGGGTGACGTTGAAGGTGGTGGTATCGGCCGCCAGCGCCGGGCCGGCCAGCAGCAGCGCGGTCATGGCCCCGGCAAGGGAGGAGCGCAGTGGGATTCGCATGGACAACCTCCTTGACCCGAAGGTCCGTTGAACAAGGCGAAGGCGGCACGTTCGAGGCCGCTTCGGCGACGCTGGCGCCAGCTTAGGACCGCCAAGTGTCTGTAATCCGTGATAAACAGGGGCTGCGGAATGTGGGCGCGATCACGCTTTCGCTCGCCTTGCCGGAACTGTGCATGGCCGGGAACGTCCAGTTGGGTGGCGTTCGTTCAGATTGCGGCCGGATCGGCGATAATGGGCGCCATGAGCGTGAATCTGAAAACCCCGCAGGAAATCGAGATGATGCGCATCGCCGGCCGCCTGGCCAGCGAAGTGCTCGACATCGTCACCCCCCACGTCAAGCCCGGTGTCACCACCGAGGAACTGGACCGCATCTGCCATGACCATATCGTCAACGTGCAGGGCGCCATTCCGGCCAACGTCGGCTACCGCGGCTTCCCCAAGACCGTGTGCACCTCGGTCAACAACGTCATCTGCCACGGCATTCCGAGCGAAGGCAAGGTGCTCAAGGACGGCGACATCGTCAACATCGACGTGACCGTCATCAAGGATGGCTGGCACGGCGACACCAGTCGCATGTACTTCGTCGGCACACCGTCGGTGATGGCGCGCCGCCTGGTGGAGACCACCTACGAAGCGATGTGGCGCGGCATCCGCGCGGTACGTCCGGGGGCGACCCTGGGCGACATCGGCCACGCGATCCAGAGCTATGCCGAAGGCGAGCGCTTCAGCGTGGTGCGCGAGTACTGCGGCCACGGCATCGGCAAGGTCTATCACGACGAGCCGCAGGTGGTGCATTACGGTCGCCCGGGCCAGGGCCTGGTGCTGCAGCCGGGCATGACCTTCACCATCGAGCCGATGATCAACGAGGGCACCCGCTACAACAAGGTGCTGCCGGATGGCTGGACCGTGGTGACCAAGGACCGCAAGCTGTCGGCGCAGTGGGAGCACATGATCGCGGTCACCGAGACCGGCGTTGATGTGCTGACCCTGTCGCCGGGCGAATCGCAGGTCTCCTGAGGATGCTGCCGGCGAGTTCGCTGCTGGACACGCCGGCCGCGTCGCTCAACGACCCGGACTGGGCTTCCGCTGCACGGCAGGCCTTGCAGCAGGCCGATGCGCGGCTGTACCGCCGTTTCGACCAGGGCGACAACATCGAGCGCCTGCTGGCACTGCGCGCGCGCGCGGCCGATCACCTGATCCGGCTGGCGTGGCAGCGCTGCCTGCCGTCCGACAGCGGGCTGTCCCTGTTCGCAGTGGGCGGCTACGGCCGTGGGGAGCTGTTCCCACGGTCTGACATCGATCTGCTGGTGTTCGGCGCGCCGCCAGCGCAGCTCGCCCACGAAGCGGGCCTGGCGCGGTTGTTCGCCCTGCTGTGGGATTGCGGATTGGCGGTCAGCCATGCCGTGCGCTCGGCGGCGCAGTGCCGCGAGGCGGCCGCCGACCAGACCGTGCTGACCGCGCTGATCGAAGCGCGCCCGATCCTGGCCGACGATGCGGCGCGCCGGGCGCTGCGCGAAGCAACCGACGACGACAGCGGACTGTGGCCGGCGCGCACCTTCTTCCTGGCCAAGCTGGAGGAACTGCGCAACCGCCACCAGCGTTTCGGCGATACCGCCGACAACCTCGAGCCCGATCTGAAGGATGGCCCCGGCGGGCTGCGTGATCTCAATACGCTGGGGTGGATGGCGCTGCGCGCGTTCGGCGTTCGCGACCTTGAGGCGCTGGTCGGGTTGGGCCATCTGGGTGCCGACGAAGCCGCGGCGCTCCAGCGCGAGCGCGCGGTGCTGGCGCGCCTGCGCTTCGGCCTGCACCTGGTGGCACGGCGGCCGGAGGAGCGCCTCCGCTTCGATTACCAGAAGACACTGGCCGCGCGGCTGGGTTTTGAGGACGACGCCGAGAACCTGGGCGTCGAGAAGATGATGCAGGGGTTCTATCGCGCCGCTTCGGTGGTGCGCCGGATCAGCGACCGCCTGCTGCAACGCTTCGAGGAGCAGTTCGACGGCGAAGCGCTGCCGGAACCGCTGACCGTGGGTTTCTCGCTGCGCCGCGGCTATCTGGCGGCGAACGAGGCGGCGTGGCCGCGCGGCGACATCGGCCAGGTGTTCGCCCTGTTCGCCGGCTGGGCCAACAACCCGCAGGTGCGTGGCCTGCATTCGCTGACCGCGCGCGCACTGGCCGAGTCGCTGCCGCTGCTGCCCGCCTATGACCAGGCCGATGCCGATGCGCGTGAGCAGTTCATGGCGCTGCTGCGTGGCCAGCGCCCGGTCGACACGCTCTCGCGGATGGCCCGGCTGGGTGTGCTGGGCCAGTGGATTCCCGCGTTCGCCCAGGTCAGCGGGCGCATGCAGTTCGACCTGTTCCACGTCTACACCGTCGATCAGCACACGCTGATGGTTCTGCGCAATATCGGCCAGTTCGCCAGCAGCCGTGCCGACGAGCGCTTCTCGATCGCGCATGAAGTGTGGCCGCGGCTGCGCAAGCCGGAGCTGCTGCTGCTGGCCGGGCTGTTCCATGACATTGCCAAGGGCCGCGGCGGCGATCATTCCGAGCTGGGAGCGGTGGATGCGCGCGCGTTCTGCCAGGCGCATGCGCTCAGTGCCTCGGATACCGAACTGGTGGCGTGGCTGGTCGAACAGCACCTGCGCATGTCGGTGACAGCGCAGAAGCAGGACATCGCCGATCCGGCCGTGATCCATCGTTTCGCAACCCTGGTCGGCAGCCGCGACCGCCTCGACTACCTGTACCTGCTGACCTGCGCCGACATCGCCGGCACCAGCCCCAAGCTGTGGAACGCCTGGAAGGACCGGCTGCTGGCCGATCTGTACTTCGCCACGCGGCGCGCACTGCGCGAGGGCCTGGAGCATCCGGTGCCGGCCGCCGAGCGCGTTGCCGAGGCGCGTGACAGCGTGCGCGCGCTGGTACGCGAACAGGGCTATGACGACGCCACGATCGACCGCCAGTTCGCCGTCATGCCTGATGAAGGCTTCATCCGCCTGCGTCCGGAGCAGCTGGCCTGGCAGGCCGCTGCGCTGGTGCCGGTGAAGCAGGGCCAGGCGCTGGTGAAGGTGCGCCGCATCAGCGTCGACGACCCCGCGCTGGAAGTGTTCGTGCATTCGCCGGATCGCGACGGCCTGTTTGCTGCCATCGTGATGACGCTGGACCGCAAGGGCTACGGCATCCATCGCGCACGGGTACTGGACGGCCCCGCGGGCACCATCTTCGATACCTTTGAGGTCAGCCCCGCCGATACCTTCGCCGATGGCAGCAGCGCCAACCTGGAAGCTGCGCTGCGCGAGGCGCTGGCCGGTGACCTGGGCCGTCTGCGCCCGTCGCGGCGGGTGGTGCCGCGGCAGCTGCGTCACTTCCGCTTCGTGCCGCGCATCGAGTTCCGCGATGAGCCTGGCGCAACCCGATTCGCCCTGGTCGCACCCGACCGCCCCGGCCTGCTGGCCGACGTGGCGTTCGTGCTGCGCAACCAGGGCCTGCGCGTGCATGACGCGCGCATTGCCACGTTCGGCGAACGCGCCGAAGACACCTTCGTGATCAGTGACGAACACGACCTCCCCCTGACCGAACCCGCCCGGCAGCAGCTGCATGACGCGATGCTGGCCTGCCTGGACCCTGATCGAAACGCCGGAGACCCCACCTGATGGCCACCAAGCCTGCAAAGAAGACCGCCGCGACCGCCAAGAGCGCGGCGGCCCGAAAGACCACTGCCGCGACGGCCGCAAAGAAGACCGTTGCCCCGGTGAAGAAGGTGGCTGCCGCGAAGAAGCCGGCGCCGAAGAAGGCCCCGGCCAAGAGCGCGGAAGCCGCGCGCGCCGAGACCATCGCCCGCAAGTCGCTGCGCAGGCCGGCCGCGCCGGGCGTGGAAGAACTGAAGTTCGGCATCGAAAGCGCCTTCGAGCGCCGCGCGACGCTGACCCTGCATGAACTGGAGGGCTCGACCCGGGTGCTGGTCAACCGCGTGATCGACGGCCTGGAAAGCGGCGAGTTCCGTGTCGCCGAGCCGGACGGGCAGGGGGGCTGGAAAGTCAACGAATGGCTGAAGAAGGCGGTGCTGCTGTACTTCCGTGTCAATGACATGGCGGTGGTCGATGCCCGTCCGGCCCCGTTCTGGGACAAGGTCGAATCGCGCTTTGCCGGATACGATGAAGCAAAGTTCCGTCGTGCCGGGGTACGCGTGGTGCCGGGCGCGATCGCGCGCCGGGGTACCTACTTCGGCAAGGATGTGGTGCTGATGCCGAGCTTCACCAACATCGGCGCCCATGTCGGCGAGGGCACGATGGTCGATACCTGGGCCACCGTCGGTTCCTGTGCGCAGATCGGCCAGCATTGCCACCTGTCCGGTGGCGCCGGCATCGGCGGCGTGCTCGAACCGCTGCAGGCCAGCCCGACCATCATCGAAGACCATTGCTTCATCGGCGCGCGTTCGGAAGTGGTGGAGGGCGTAGTGGTCGGCCACCACAGCGTGATCGGCATGGGCGTGTTCCTCAGCCAGAGCACCCGCATCTACAACCGCGCCACCGGCGAGATCACCTACGGCTACATCCCGCCGTACAGCGTGGTGGTGTCGGGCTCGCTGCCGAGCAAGGACGGCACGCACTCGCTGTACTGCGCGGTGATCGTCAAGCAGGTCGATGCCCGCACCCGCAGCAAGACCAGCGTCAACGATCTTCTGCGCGGCCTGGCGGACTGACGATGGCTGCGCCGGACGACCTGGCGCAGTCCGCGATCTACCGGCATCCGTTCGACAACGTGTTCGCGCGGATGCTGCCGCGCCTGCTGCACGCACCGCGCTGGACCCGGCTGCGCCGCGCGCTGTCGCGGCGCTGGCCGATGCCGGCGCTGGCCAGCGATGTGCGCGACGTGGTCTACGCGAGCTGGTGGGTCGATGTGCGTCATGCGCCGTCACCGCCGCCTGGCCATCACTACGTGGTCCATGCCGGTCGTACGCCTTACACCATCCTCAGCTATCGGCACGGTCACTTCGGGCCGGCCCTGGCCGGCCCTCTGCGGGCGCTGCTGCCATCGCCGCAGCAGAGCAACTGGCGGTGGTATCTGCGCCGCGACGACGATCCGGACGGCACCCCGGTCGTGCTGTTCGACCGCAACGTGATGGATCAGCTGGCCTTCGTCGCCGGTGCGCGTGCCTTCAGCGATGCCATGCAACCTCATCTCTCCGTGCGCTTCGCACATGTGCTTGAGGCCAATGGCGGCGGCCATACCCTGATCGAAGGTGGGCACGGCAGCGCGCCGGCGCTTCGACTGCAGTGGCAGGTTGCCGCAGGCTGGGACGATGCCACGTGGTCGGCGGCCTTTGGCGGCCATGACGCCCTGCTGCGTTTCCTGACCTGCCAGGACGAGGCCATCGCCCGTACCTGTGACGGGCACTGGGCCAGCACCCGCATCGACCTGCCGGTGGAGCTGACCCATCTGCGGCCGCTGCACCTGCAGGGTACGCTGCAGTGTCCACGCCTGCAGGCGATGGGCGTTGCGCTGCCCGACGGGCTGGCCTTCCACCTGCCACGCGTGCCGTTCCGGGTCGTGTCCGAGCGTCTGTTGTGAGATTCTGCCCCTCTGTTTTCCAGCATTGCCGATGGCCATGAGCACCACTGTCTACGGATTGAAGAACTGCGATACCTGCAAGAAGGCGACCAAGTGGCTGGACCGCTTCGGCGTGCCATATACCTTCGTCGACTACCGCGAGACCAAGCCCGGCCCGGAAACGCTGGTCGAGTGGGCCGCGCAGCTGGGCGGCCTGTCCGCAATGGTCAACCGGTCATCGACCACCTGGCGGCAGCTGCCGGACAACCGCAAGGCGGCCGCCTCCGATGCCGAGTGGAAGCTGCTGCTGCGCGAGTACCCGCAGCTGATCAAGCGCCCGCTGGTGGTGACGTCCGACGGCAAGGTCAGCCAGGGATTCAGCGACAACGGGTTCAAGGCGCGCTTCGGCGTGGGTGGCGCGTGAGCGCGGTGCTGGACCTGGCCTGCGAGCTGATCGCACGGCCATCGGTCACGCCGGACGATGCCGGCTGCCAGGCGCTGCTTGCGGCGCGGCTGCAGCGTGCAGGGTTCGACTGCGAGCACCTGCGCCTGGGCGACGTCGACAACCTCTGGGCGACCCATGGCAGCGGTGCGCCGGTGCTGGTCCTGCTGGGCCACACCGACGTGGTGCCACCGGGACCGCGCGAGGCCTGGCAGAGCGATCCGTTCGTCCCGAAGATTCGCGATGGCGTGCTGTACGGCCGTGGCGCGGCCGACATGAAGGGCAGCGTAGCCGCGTTCGTGATCGCGGCCGAGCAGTTCGCCGCAGCCCACCCTCATCATGCGGGAACGCTGGCGGTGCTGCTGACCAGTGACGAGGAGGGCGATGCGATCGACGGCGTGCGCCATGTCGCGCGCCTGTTCGCAGAGCGTGGCCAGCGCATCGACTGGTGCATCACCGGCGAACCCTCGTCGACCGCAACGCTGGGCGATCTGCTCCGCGTCGGCCGCCGCGGCAGCCTGTCGGCGAAGTTGCGCGTGCAGGGTGTGCAGGGCCATGTGGCCTACCCGGAGAAGGCACGCAACCCGATCCACCAGGCGGCGCCGGCGTTGGCCGAACTGAGTGCGCGGCGCTGGGACGAGGGTTACGAGAGCTTTCCGCCGACCAGCCTGCAGATCTCCAACATCCATGCCGGCACCGGTGCCAACAACGTGATTCCGGGCGAGCTGGAAGTGGATTTCAACGTCCGCTACAACCCGCATTGGGATGCGCCGAAACTGGAAGCGGAGATCACCGCGCTGCTGGACCGTCACGGCCTGCAGTACACGCTGAAGTGGCACCGCAGCGGCGAGCCGTTCTACACGCCCAAAGGCACGCTGCGTGCCGCCGCGCGCGCCGTGCTGGCCGACCACATCGGCGGTGCGCCGGAAGAAAGCACCGGTGGCGGAACGTCCGACGCCCGCTTCATCGCGCCCTTGGGCGCGCAGTGCATCGAAGTGGGACCGGTCAACGCCAGCATTCACCAGGTGGACGAGAACGTGCGTGTGGATGAGCTTGAGGCCCTGCCGGGCCTGTACCTGCGGCTGGTCGAGCGCCTGCTGGTGTGAGGCACGACGCCGGGCATGGCCCGGCGCCGCCCTTGGCCGACGGTAGCGCCGGGCCATGCCCGGCGTACGACGCACCTGGTTGCCAACGCAACTGTTGCGCGGCCCCGGAAACCGGGTTAGGGTCGGGTCATGTCGATCCGCCTGGCCACCGCCGTCAACAACAACCGCAATAATCTGCGCGCGAATAATCGTGCGCGGCCGATGCGGGACTGCGCCCTGGGTAGATAGACAGCAACACACGCCCGGACACCAGAAAACCCGCATCGGCCGATGCGGGTTTTTTTGTGCCCGGGCGTAGCCCACCCGGGCCTGGTTGGCCGGTCGAACACCTTGCCCTCGTAGAACCGACAACAGGAGTTCCCCCATGTGTTCGATCTTCGCAATCTTCGGCCTGCAGGCCGGTGATGATCTTCCCGCCCTGCGCCGGCATGCGTTGGAGCTGTCGCAGCGGCAGCGTCATCGTGGCCCGGACTGGAGCGGCGTCTACCTTGATGAAGGTGCACTGCTGGTGCACGAGCGGCTGGCCATCGTCGATCCGGCGGGTGGCTCGCAGCCGCTGTTGTCGGCGGACGGTCAGCTGGCGCTGGCGGTCAACGGCGAAATCTACAACCATCAGCTGCTCAAGGCCGCGCTGGCCCACCCCTACGACTTCCAGACCGGCTCGGACTGCGAGGTGATCAACGCGCTGTACCGGCAGGGAGGCTCGCCGTCCCGCTGGCTGGAGCAGCTCAACGGCATCTTCGCCTTCGCGCTGTGGGACCGCGATGCCGGTCGCGTACTGGTGGCGCGCGATCCGGTCGGCGTGGTGCCGCTGTACTGGGGGCACGACGCGCAGGGGCGCCTGCGGGTGGCCTCGGAGATGAAAGCGTTGGTGGATACCTGTGCCGACGTTGCCCAGTTCCCGCCGGGTCATTACTACGACAGTGCCAGTGGCGAACTGGTGCGCTACTACCAGCAGCCCTGGCGCGAGTATGCGGACGTTGAAGGGCGCCAGGCCGATCTGGCCGAGCTGCGACAGGCCTTTGAACATGCGGTGGAACGCCAGCTGATGAGCGACGTGCCGTACGGCGTGCTGCTGTCCGGTGGACTGGATTCGTCGCTGGTGGCCGCCGTCGCCGCCCGCTATGCCCGCCGCCGCATCGAGGATGGCGGCCAGAGCGAAGCCTGGTGGCCGCGCCTGCATTCGTTCGCGATCGGGCTGAAGGGATCGCCCGATCTGGCCGCCGCCGCCGTCGCCGCCGAAGCGCTGGGCACCGTGCACCACGGTTTCGAGTACACCTTCGAGGAAGGCCTCGACGTGCTCCCCGAGGTGATCCGCCATATCGAAACCTACGATGTCACCACCATCCGCGCGTCCACGCCGATGTTCCTGCTGGCCCGGCGGATCAAGGCGATGGGGGTGAAGATGGTGTTGTCCGGCGAAGGCAGCGACGAGATCTTCGGCGGCTACCTGTACTTCCACAAGGCACCGGACGCGCGCGAATTCCACCAGGAGCTGGTGCGCAAGCTCGATGCCCTGCACAACTACGATTGCCTGCGTGCCAACAAGTCAATGATGGCCTGGGGCGTGGAGCCCCGCGTGCCGTTCCTGGACCGCGACTTCCTCGATGTGGCGATGCGCATCGACGCCGCGCACAAGATGGTAGGCAGCGGCTTCGGCGGTCGCCGTATCGAGAAGGCGGTGTTGCGTGAAGCGTTCGATGGCTATCTGCCGGACAGCATCCTGTGGCGCCAGAAGGAGCAGTTCAGCGATGGCGTCGGCTATGGCTGGATCGATGGATTGAAGGCGCACGCCGAGGCGCAGGTCAGCGACCGGGTACTGGCCGCCGCCGACAAGCGCTTCCCGCACAACCCGCCGCAGACCAAGGAGGCGTACTACTATCGCCACCTGTTCGAACAGTTCTTCCCGAGCAGGGCCGCGGCCGAAACGGTCCCGGGTGGAAAATCGATCGCCTGTTCCTCGCCGGCCGCGATTGCCTGGGACGCGAGTTTCGCCGCAGCGGCCGATCCGTCCGGCCGGGCGATTGCCGGGGTACACGAGCAGGCCCTGGCGTGACCGGCAGCGCCGGGCTACGCCCGGCGGGCGCTCAGCGTCGGCGCAGGCAAGGACGTATCATCGCCCCCCTGCACATTGGGGAATGTTCATGGACGTACAGAGCGAGGGCCGGGCGCCGCCGATGAAGTGGGGGTGGCGCTACGTGGCCTGGGCCGGACTGCCGTTGCTGGCCGGCCTGCTGCTGGCGCGGTATGCCGGGCCGGCGGCGCCTGAAGCGGTCGCACGCGCCACGGTTGCCGACGAAGGCAGCTGGGCCCGGCATCTATCATCGCCGCTGGGCCTGTTCCTGCTGCAGCTGCTGGTCCTGCTGCTGGTGGCCAAGGGCGCGGGAGCGCTGCTCAAGCGCTTCGGCCAGCCGGCGGTGATCGGCGAAATGGCGGCAGGCCTGATGATGGGCCCGTTGGTGCTGGGCAGCCTGTTGCCGCAGTTGCATGGCGCGCTGTTCCCGGCGGCGTCGCTGGCGCCGTTGGGCCTGCTCAGCCAGCTGGGTGTGCTGATGTTTCTGCTGGTGGCCGGTGCCGAACTCGACCTGGCCGCACTGCGCGGACGACGGCGGTTCGCGTTCACCGTCAGCCATGCCGGTATCGCCGTGCCATTCATGCTGGGCGTGGCCCTGGCGATCTGGCTGTACCCGCAGCACGGTCCGCAGGGCGTGGGCTTCACGTCCTTCGCGCTGTTCGTCGGGATATCGATGAGCATCACGGCATTCCCGGTGCTGCTGCGGATCCTCGCCGATCGCGGCATCACCCATACGCCGCTGGGACAGACCGCCATTGCCTGCGCGGCACTCGGCGACGCCACGGCCTGGTGCCTGCTGGCGCTGATCGTGGCGGCTGCACAGGCCGGTGGCTGGCTGCCGGCAAGCCTCAACCTGCTGGGCGTGGTGGCCTTCGTGGTGCTGATGCTTGGCCTGGTGAGACCGTGGTTTGCCCGCCAGCAGGTCGTGGCAGGACGCGAAGGACGGTGGTTGCTGGGCATCCTGCTGTTGTCGCTGGCCAGTGCGTTGGTGACCGAGATGCTGGGCATCCATGCGTTGTTCGGTGCATTCGCTGCGGGCGTGGCGGTGTCATCCAATGCGCCGCTGCGCGCACTGCTGATGGCCCGCGTCGAGCCGTTCGCGGTGACCCTGCTGCTGCCCCTGTTCTTCGCCATGACCGGCCTGCGCATGCGCGCCGACGCACTGCACGCCGGCGACATCGTGCTGTGCCTGGTGGTGATCGCGGTGGCCACGGCCGGCAAGCTGCTGAGCACATTCAGTGCCGCCCGCAGCACCGGCCTGCCGGCCCGCGAGGCATGGCGGCTGGGAGCGCTGATGAACACGCGCGGCCTGATGGAACTGATCGTGCTCAACCTGGGCTATGAGCTGGGCCTGCTCGGGGATCGCCTGTTCGCGGTGCTGGTGATCATGGCACTGGTGACCACTGCGATGACCGGGCCGTTGTTGAACCTGATCGAGCGCCGCCGCACCTGAGCCGGTAGCGCCGGGCCATGCCCGGCGGCTTTGCTGTTCGTCCGCGCTGCGCGCTCGCCGGGCATGGCCCGGCGCTACCCCTCTATCTCGCCGGCACCAGCGTCATCACGTGCTGGGCCTTGCCCGGCAGGAACGGCGAGGGGCGGCCATGCACCCAGTCTTCGTGGCCCGCGCCCCAGTAGGGGGACAGCGGGTGGCCACTCTGGCCACCGGGCATGTGCACGATGCCGTCGGCTTCGTGACCGGGGGAGACCACCATCCGCTGCGAAGCACCGAAATCCGGGGCCTGCACCCGTGGCATGTCGCGGTCGCCGGGCAACGGCTCGGCCGGCATGCACAACGCGCGGCGTGCGAAGGCGGGCAGGGCGCGACTGACCGGGTGGCAGATCGACGCGGTGTTGCGCTCTCCCCAGCGGCGCTGGGCCAGCGGTCCCTGGCCGGCAAGATCTGCTTCCAGCTCACGTGCGGCCTTCGCCAGCAACGCATCCCAGCTGTCGATACCGGGTGGCAGCAGATGTGCCGGGCGCTGTTCCAGCATCGGCCAGACCACGCCTTCCAGCTCGGGCAGCCGCGGCGGCAGGTAGTCGGCGCCCAGCTGTGCGCGGGCAGGCGCGAGCAGCGCGCCTTCGACCGCATCGAGCACCTTGCCACGGAAGCCGCGGGTGATGCGATAGCTCACCGAGTCCACCGATGCCCGTCCTTCCCAGTGCGCATTGGCTTCATGCAGGCGCTGCAGTGCAGGGTCGCTGCTGTGTGCGGTGATCTGCTGCAGCAGCGCCCACCAGCGTTGCAGCATTACCGCGCGGTCATCGAGCTGGATCGCCAGCAGGTCGTGCTCATCGAAACGGTCCTGGACCGCCAGCAGGTCGCGGATCTGCCGCGCGCGGGCGCCAAGGTCGTAGCCGCCATTGCCGGCCACTGCCAGTGCGGCGCCGTCCAGCACGCGGCCGTTGGCGGTCCACAGACGGTGGTTGGTGGGATCGATCAGTGCGGGAGCAGCGTCGCTGCGCAGCGACCAGGGTGCGCAGGCGTCATTGCGCGCTGGCGCGTAGCCGGCCGCCGCACATCCGGGGCCACGGTCCGGACGGGCGCCGATCAGACGCCAGGCGATGCGCCCGCTGCGGTCGCCGATCACCAGGTTCTGTGCAGGAATGCCGGCGCGGTCGGCCACGCGCAGGGCCTGGTCCAGGTCGCCCGCGCGGGCCATGTCGGCGAAATCCAGGCGCACCGCGCCGGGCAGATGTGCGACCCAGCGCAGTGCGTCGCCGCTGCCATCGGCGTGGGTGTGCAGGATCGGCCCCCAGGCGGTCTCGCGCACCGGAAACACTACGTCATCCTGGCCGGCCACGGCGATGCGCTCTTCATGCACCGTCACCGGGGCCGTGGCCGGTTCGTTGCGGAAATCGGCGGTGTCGATGTAGCTGTTGGTGAATCCCCAGGCGATGTGCCCGTTGCTGCCGACGATGACAGCCGGCAGACCGGGCAGCGAGAAGCCACTGATGTCGACCTGGCCACCGGCCGCCTGCGGATCGGGATAGCGCAGACGCACACGGAACCAGAGGCCGGGTGCGCGCAGGCCCAGGTGCATGTCGTCGGCAACGATGGCACGGCCATCGGCAGTGAGTGCGCCGGCCACGGCGAAGTTGTTGCTGCCCACTGCGCCGGTTTCCACCGACACGGGGGCGGGCGAGGCGGCCAGCGTGAGCAGATCCAGTTGTCCTGCATCGGGCAGCCGGGCATTGCCGCGCGGCTCGCCGAACAGGGGCGCATCCCATTCGCTGCCCTGGTTCGCGATCAGCGCATGCAGCGCCGGTGGCACCACCGCCTGGATGCGGCTGAGCGCCAGTTCAGTCCGGTTGCCCGGATCCTGCAGATCGGCGTACATGGCCAGCCCGGCCAGCACGCTGTCGCTGGCGGTCCACGGCTGCGGCGCCTGCCGCAGCAGCAGGTAGGCCCACGGGCGCACGGAGAGATCGGCCAGGCCCTGGTTGACCCCATCGACATACGCGTTCACCGCCGCGGCGTTGCTGCGCAAGGCGGCCTCCAGATGGGCGTCGGTCCGCGCGCGCAGGCGATGAACCCGCATGCGCTTGTCCACCTCGATGGCCTTCGGGCCGAACAGCGCGGCCAGTTCACCGGCCGCGCTGCGCCGCATCAGGTCCATCTCGAAGTAGCGCTCCTGTGCGTGGACACGGCCGAGCGCACGCATGGCGTCGGCCTGGCTGCCCGCGGTGATGGTGACCACGCCCAGCGCGTCGCGCTCGACAGTGACTGCTGCGCTTAGGCCGGGCAGGGCATGTTCACCTTCCAGATCGGCCAGGCTGCCGCGCAGCAGCAGCCACGCGGCCAGGGCCACCACCAGCAGGGTGGCGATCAGCACGCCGAGCAGCCAACGCCATGTACGTCGCATTGCAGGTCCTTTCCGAACGCCGGGGCCGATTGTAGCCGCAGGCGCAACTGCGACTGATTCCGATTAGATCACCGTATCCTGAAATGGGGCACCCTATGCCGCATCGATTCACAGGAGCCCCCCATGAAAGGCAACCCGGACGTCATCGCCTGCCTGAAGGAACTGCTGCGCGGCGAGCTTGCCGCGCGTGACCAGTACTTCATCCACTCCCGCCGTTACGAGGACCAGGGCCTGTTCGCGCTGTATGAGCGCCTGAACCACGAGATGGAGGAAGAGACCCAGCATGCCGACGCGCTGCTGCGCCGCATCCTGTTCCTTGGCGGTGATCCTGACATGCGCCCGCACCTGACCGAGCCGGGTACGACGGTGGAGGAGATGCTGCAGAAGGATCTGGACACCGAGTACGCCGTGCGCAACAACCTCGCCGCCGGCATGAAGCTGTGCGAAGAGAAGGGCGACTACGTGAGCCGCGACATCCTGCTGGCGCAGCTGAAGGACACCGAAGAGGACCACGCCTGGTGGCTGGAGCAGCAGCTGGGCCTGATCAAGCGCATCGGCCTGGAGCTGTACCAGCTGAGCAAGATCGACGGCAGCGGCGCCCCGGCGCACTGATTCGGTACCGTCGCCCGCCAGCACCGGAGCATCGCTCGCCAGCCTTCGCCCGCCAGCCGCTCCACCGCCCGCCAGCCGACAACGAAAAAGCCGGGGAATGCCCCGGCTTTTTCGTGTCTGGTGCTGCGTTTCGGTAGCGCCGGGCCATGCCCGGCGGGCAGAGCTGGGGTCAGAGCCCTTTCCGTTGGAAAGGGATCCGACCCCGCTGCGTCATTCCACTGACAGGCCTTCGACCTTCTGCCAGCCACGCGGCAGCAGGTGGCCGCGGGTCGCCCGCGCGCCGAGGTAGGCATCGAGCTCGTTGAACTTCAGGCCCATCGTGCGCTGGCCGGC
The DNA here is from genome assembly GCF_029844625.1 of Stenotrophomonas sp. GD03680. Classification (NCBI taxonomy): domain Bacteria; kingdom Pseudomonadati; phylum Pseudomonadota; class Gammaproteobacteria; order Lysobacterales; family Lysobacteraceae; genus Stenotrophomonas; species Stenotrophomonas sp. GD03680. Next base: position 49,233 of record NZ_JAOCKC010000005.1, read on the forward strand.
GCGCACCTGCAGGGTCTGCCCCGGCCCGATCGCCACGATGGCGACCACGCGTTCCGTGGCCAGCTTGGCCTTGGGGATCTCGATGATCTTGTTGCCCTTGCCTTTGTCCAGTTCGGGCAGATCGCTGGCCGGAATCGCCAGCAGGTTGCCCGAGCTGGTCACCGCCACGATGCGGTCGCTCTCGACATTGGCGACCACCGCCGGCGGCAGCACCGACGAGCCGGCGGACAGGTTCAGCATCGCCTTGCCGGCCTTGTTGCGGCCGATCAGGTTCTCGAAGCGGGTGACGAAGCCGTAGCCATGGCTGGACGCGAGCACGAAGCGTGCGTCCGGCTCGGCGCTGGCCAGGGTGACGAAGCTGGTGCCGGGCGCCGGCGAGAAACGGCCGGTCAGCGGCTCGCCGTTGCCCCGCGCAGAAGGCAGGGTGTGCACCGCCGTTGAATAGGCCCGGCCTTCGCTGTCCAGGAATGCGACCTGCTGGGTGCTGCGCGCGCGCACGGCGCCCTGCAGCGCATCGCCATCGCGATAGGACAGGGCCGACGCGTCCACGTCATGACCCTTGGCGGCGCGGATCCAGCCCTTCTGCGACAGCACCACCGTCATCGGCTCGCTTGGCACCAGCTCGGTCTCGTCGATGGCCTGCGCCGCCTGGCGCTGGACCAGCGGCGAGCGGCGCTCGTCGCCGAACTTCTTCGCATCGGCCTGCAGCTCGTCGCGGATCAGCTTCTTCAGCTTGGCCTTGCTGTCGAGGATGCCGATGATCTTCTCGCGTTCCTTGGCCAGCTCGTCCTGCTCGCCGCGGATCTTCATTTCCTCCAGGCGGGCCAGCTGCTTCAGCTTGGTCTCCAGGATGTACTCGGCCTGTTCTTCGGACAGGCCGAAGCGCGCGATCAGTTCGGCCTTCGGTTCGTCCTCGGTACGGATGATATGGATCACCTCGTCCAGGTTGAGGAAGGCCACCAGCAGACCTTCCAGCAGGTGCAGGCGGCGTTCGACCTTCTGCAGGCGATGCTGCAGGCGGCGGGTGACGGTGTTGCTGCGGAACGTCAGCCATTCGCTGAGCAGCATCTTCAGGTTCTTCACCTGCGGACGGCCGTCCAGCCCGATCACGTTGAGGTTGACGCGGTAGCTGCGCTCCAGGTCGGTGGTGGCGAACAGGTGGCCCATCAGCTGCTCGGCATCGACGCGGTTCGAGCGCGGCACCAGCACCACCCGCACCGGGTTGGCGTGGTCGGATTCATCGCGGATGTCTTCCAGCCACGGCAGCTTCTTGGCGCGCATCTGCGCGGCGATCTGCTCGATCACCTTCGAGGGCGATACCTGGAACGGCAGTGCGGTGACCACGATGTTGCCGGCTTCACGGCTGAACGTCGCGCGCGCACGCACGCTGCCGTTGCCGGTCTCGTACAGGGTGCGCAGATCGTTGGCGGCCGTGATGATCTCGGCGCTGGAGGGATAGTCCGGGCCTTTCACGTGCTCGCACAGGTCGCGCACGGTGGCGTCCGGATCGTCCAGCAGGTGCAGCAGCGCGCTGACGATCTCGTTGAGATTGTGCGGCGGCACATCGGTGGCCATGCCCACGGCGATGCCCGTGGTGCCGTTGAGCAGCAGGTGCGGCAGGCGGGCCGGCATCCACGTCGGCTCCTGCAGCGTGCCATCGAAGTTGGGCGCCCAGTCGGTGGTGCCCTGGCCCAGCTCGCCCAGCAGCACTTCGGCGATGGGGGTGAGCTTGGATTCGGTGTAGCGCATCGCCGCGAACGACTTCGGGTCGTCGCTGGAGCCGAAGTTGCCCTGGCCTTCGATCAGCGGATAGCGGTAGGAGAACGGCTGGGCCATCAGCACCAGCGCCTCGTAGCACGCGCTGTCGCCGTGCGGGTGGTATTTACCGATGACGTCACCGACGGTGCGTGCGGACTTCTTCGGCTTGGACGCGGCATTCAGCCCCAGCTCGCTCATCGAATAGATGATGCGGCGCTGCACCGGCTTCAGGCCGTCGCCGACGAACGGCAGGGCGCGGTCCAGGACCACGTACATCGAGTAGTCGAGGTAGGCGCGTTCGGCGTACTCGCGCAACGGCAGTTGTTCGAATCCGTGGAACACGGGGCGGGCAAGTTCGGTCATGCGGCGTTGTTACCTATGTCGGGAGGCGGCGACGGCGGTCGCCGCTCGCAATCCTGTGATTATCCGGATGCGGCCGGGGATGCCAAGCCGCGCGCAGGGTCCAGGCCGGTTTCCAGTCCATTCCCGGCCCGCGCCAGGTAGCGCCCGGGCGGCAGGCCGAAATGGCGGCGGAACACGGTGACGAAGGCGCTGGCGCTGCTGAAGCCCAGCGCATGGGCGATATCGGCCACGCTGCGGCCATCGGTCAGCTGCCGCAGCGCTTCGGACAGACGGGCCTGCTGGCGCCACTGCGCGAAGCTCAGCGTGGTCTCGTCGCGGAAGTGGCGGGTCAGGCTGCGCGGCGAAAGCCCGGCCCAATGCGCCCATTCGGCCAGGCTGCGCTCGTCGGAGGGATCGGCCAGCAGCTGCGAGGCGATTTTCAGCAGGCGCCGATCGTGCGGCATCGGCAGGTGCATGCGCTGGCGCGGTGCGGTGCGGATCTCATCCAGCAGAACCTCGATGATGTGCTGGTGCTCGGGCGTGGCGACCTGGTCGAGCGACCAGCCGCAGATCCGGTCCGCCAGTGCCTGCGCCAGCCTGGACAGGCCCAGCACGCAGGGGGCGGCGGGAAGGGCAGTGCAGGCCGGCGCGGCCAGCGCCATGCCCCAGCCACGCAGCGGGCCGTCCAGAGCGACCGTGTGCGGTTCCAGGGGCGGCATCCAGCCGGCAGAACCGGGCGCCAGCGACCACGTTCCATGCGAGGTGCGGGTGGTCAGCAGGCCGCGCTCGACACAGATCAGCTGCGCACGCTGGTGATGGTGCCAGTCGACTTCACGGGCGAGCCCCTGCGGACTGTCGAAGCGGAAACCGACGACCGGCGGGCCATCGTTGCGCTCGAACCAGTCCAGCGCCTCGTTGTGCAGCAGCTGCCGGGCCGGCGCGATGTGCTCCTTGTTCATCCTGTCCGCTGGCTGGAATGTGTCATTCATTGGCTTGATGGTACTACCGGGCCATCCTGGGGCGCCATTAAGGTAGGCGCCTTCACTGATCCAGCCCGCTGCTGCAACACAGCATTCGATGCCAGATCGAATATTTCCATTGAGAAATATTTTTTTTGGAAGAGAATGCACTCCCATGATCTGTCCTGCAACCACTCCCCCCAGCTTCGGCCTGCTGCTGCGCCAGGTGCGCGACGGCCTGGTCCGCCAGCTTGACGCGTCCATGGCCGAAGAAGACCTGGGCATCGGCTTCACCCACTACATCGGGTTGAAGGTGCTCTCGAACATGGCCCCCTGTACCGCCAACGAACTGGCCCAGGCCATCGACCAGGTACCCAGTGCCGTCACCCGCCTGCTGGACAAGCTCGAAGCCCTGGGCTGCGTTCGCCGCGAGGCACATGCGCAGGACCGCCGTGCGCTGCAGATCGTGCTGACCGATGAAGGCCGCGCACTGTGGGCGCGCTTGAAGCTGCGCGGCGACGCGGTGATGGATTACGCCCTGCGCGATCTGTCCGCCGACGAGCGCACGCTGCTGTTGTCCCTCCTGACCCGAATCCGTGATTCCCTGACGACCCCATGAACCCGATCCCGCATTCCTCATTCCGCCGGTCCGGGCGCGCGCTGCTGCTGTCGGCGCTGGCGCTGGCGCTGGCCGCCTGTGCCAGCAGCCGCGGCCTCGAACCGCAGGCCCGCCTGCTCGATGTGGACAGCCTGCACAGCGAGCGCACCCTGGCCGACACCGATCTCAGTGCCACCGGCTTCCCCGCACAGGACTGGTGGAAGGCATTGGGCGATGCGCAGCTGGACGCGCTGATCGCCGAAGGCCTGGCCGGTCATCCGAGCCTGGACGCCGCCGACGCACGTCTGCGCCAGGCGCAGGCCAAGGTCGGTACCGCACGCGCTGACCGCCTGCCCAGTCTCTCCGTTTCCGGCGGCTATACCGGGCTTCGCCTGCCCGAGTCGATGGCCGGCGACGAGATCGGTGGCCACTACGCAGGCAGCAGCCAGGTCGCTTTCGACTTCAGCTACGGCATCGACCTGTGGGGCGGCAAGCGCGCCGCCTGGGAAGCGGCCGTGGATGGCGCGCATGCCGCCACCGTGGAGGCCCAGGCCGCGCGCCTGAACCTGTCCACCGGCATCGCCCAGGCCTATGCGGACCTTGCTTACGCGTGGCAGCTCGACGATGTCGCCGAGGAAGAACTGACGCGGTCGCAGAAGTCGCTGGAACTGACCCGGCAGCGTCGCCGCGCTGGCATCGACAGCGATCTGCAGGTGCGCCAGGCCGAAGCCCGCGTGCCCGCCGCGCAACAGCAGGTGCAGGCCGCGCAGCAACGCATCGACGCCGCCCGCACCGCATTGGCCGCCCTGGTCGGCAAGGGCCCCGACCGTGGCCTGACGATCGAGCGTCCGCAGCCGTTGAATCCGACGGCCCTGCAGCTGCCAGGCGTGCTGCCCAGCGAGCTGCTCGGCCGTCGTCCTGACATCGTCGCCGCACGCTGGCGCGTGGAAGCGGCCAACAAGCAGATCAAGGTCGCCAGGACGAAGTTCTACCCGAGCCTCAACCTGACCGCGCTGGCCGGCGTGGTGGCGCCGAATGTCGGCGATCTGCTGCAGAGCAGTTCCACCTTCGCCTACATCGGCCCGGCGCTGAGCCTGCCGATCTTCGAAGGCGGCAAGCTGCGCGCCAACCTGGCCGACACCGATGCGCAGTACGACCTGGCGGTGGCCAATTACAACCAGGCGGTGCTTGACGCACTGCGCGACGTGGCCGACCAGGTCAATGCGGTGCGCTCGCTGGCGCAGCAGGCGCAGTCGCAGCAGCAGGCCGTGGACACGGCGCGTGCAGCGTTCGACCTGGCCGGGCAGCGTTACCGCGCCGGCATCGGCAGCTACCTGGATGTGCTGTCCGCACAGTCCACCCTGCTGCAGTCACAACAGCAGCTGGCCAGCCTGCAGTCGCAGCAGGTGCAGACCTCGGTGCGCCTGAGCAAAGCGCTGGGCGGGGGCTTCCAGCCCAGTGATGCCGATCGCGCGCCGCTTGCCTCCCATTCCGATTCCTCGCATTCCTGAAGATCCCCGCCATGAGCCAGACCCAAGACACTGCGGCCCCGGCCGCCTCCAACCGCCGCAGCAACCTGCTGCGGGGCCTGTTCGTCATCGTCGTGCTGCTGCTTGCCGCACTGGCGCTGTGGTATTTCATGTTCGGCCGTTGGTTCGAAGAAACCGACGATGCCTACGTGCAGGGCAACCTTGTACAGATCACCCCGTTGGTGGCAGGCACCGTGGTCGCCATCAATGCCGATGACGGCATGCGCGTGGAGCGTGGCCAGCTGCTGGTGCAGCTGGACCCGGCCGATACGTCCGTGGCCCTGCAGCAGGCTGAAGCCAACCTGGCCAAGACCGTTCGCCAGACCCGTGGCCTGTATCGCAGCGTGGAAGGCGCGCAGGCAGACCTGAATGCCCGTCAGGTGACCCTGAAGCGCGTGCGCGAGGACTTCGCACGCCGCAGGGATCTGGCCGCCACCGGTGCCATCTCCAACGAAGAACTCGCCCATGCCCGCGATGAGCTGGCGGCGGCGGAAGCAGCGGTGGCCGGTTCGCGCGAGACCGTCGAGCGCAACCGTGCGCTGGTCGACGATACGGTGATCGCCACCCAGCCCGACGTGCAGGCGGCCGCCGCGCAGCTGCGCCAGGCCTACCTCAACAATGCCCGCGCGGGCATCGTCGCGCCGGTCACCGGTTATGTGGCCCGTCGCTCGGTGCAGGTGGGCCAGCGTGTGCAGCCGGGTGCCGCACTGATGGCCGTGGTGCCGACCGAGCAGATGTGGGTCGAGGCCAACTTCAAGGAAACCCAGCTGCGCCACATGCGCCTGGGCCAGGAAGTGGAGCTGAAGTCTGACCTGTACGCCGGCGATGTGAAGTACAAGGGCCGCGTGCAGAGCCTGGGTCTGGGGACCGGCTCGGCGTTCTCGCTGCTGCCGGCGCAGAACGCCAGCGGCAACTGGATCAAGATCGTGCAGCGCGTTCCGGTGCGCATCGCCATCGATGCCAAGCAGCTTGCCGAACATCCGTTGCGTATCGGCCTGTCGATGAAGGCCGAGGTGAGCCTGCGCGACCAGAAGGGCGAGGTGCTGCCGAGCGCCCCGGCCAAGGGCACGGTGTTCGACACCGACGTCTATGCCAAGCAGCTGCATGATGCCGACGAGGTGATCCACTCGATCATCCAGGGCAACGTGCCGCAGCAGTCGAAGGTGGGCTGAGGTCGCCATGTCCGCCCAAGCTCCAGCCGCGCCCGGAAGCCCGGGCGCACCGGCGGCGCCGGGTGCGGCCGCCGGGTTCCTGCCGCCGAGCGTGGCCCTGTGCACCGTGGGCCTGGCGATGGCCTCCTTCATGCAGGTGCTCGACACCACCATCGCCAACGTCTCGCTGCCGACCATCGCCGGCAATCTCGGCGCCAGTTCGCAGCAGGCGACGTGGGTCATCACTTCGTTCGCGGTCAGCACGGCCATCGCACTGCCGCTGACCGGCTGGCTCAGCCGCCGTTTCGGCGAGCGCAAGCTGTTCGTCTGGGCCACGCTGGCCTTCGTCATCACCTCGCTGTTGTGTGGCCTGGCGCAGAGCATGGGCATGCTGGTGGTGTCGCGCGCCCTGCAGGGCTTCGTGGCCGGCCCGATGTATCCGATCACGCAGTCGTTGCTGGTCTCGATCTATCCACGCGAGAAACGCGGGCAGGCGTTGGCGCTGCTGGCGATGATCACCGTGGTCGCGCCGATCTGCGGGCCGATTCTCGGGGGCTGGATCACGGACAACTACAGCTGGGAATGGATCTTCCTGATCAACGTGCCCCTGGGCATCTTCGCCGCGCTGGTGGTGGGCAACCAGCTGAAGGGCCGTCCGGAACACGTGGAGAAGCCGAAGATGGACTACGTCGGCCTGATCACGCTGGTGATCGGCGTCGGCGCACTGCAGCTGGTGCTCGACCTGGGCAACGACGAGGACTGGTTCTCCTCCACCCGGATCGTGGTGCTGGCCTGCGTGGCGGTCGTGGCGCTGACGGTGTTCCTGATCTGGGAACTGACCGACAAGGACCCGATCGTCGACCTGAAACTGTTCCGCCACCGCAACTTCCGCGCCGGCACGCTGGCGATGGTGGTGGCCTATGCCGCATTCTTCAGCGTGGCCCTGCTGATTCCGCAGTGGCTGCAGCGCGACATGGGGTACACGGCGATCTGGGCAGGCTTGGCGACGGCGCCGATCGGCGTGCTGCCGGTGATCATGACGCCGTTCGTGGGCAAGTATGCCTCGCGCTTCGACATGCGCATGCTGGCGACCATCGCCTTCGTGTTCCTGTCGATGACCAGCTTCCTGCGCTCGGGCTTCAATCTGCAGGTGGACTTCCAGCACGTGGCCGGCGTGCAGCTGATCATGGGCATCGGCGTGGCGCTGTTCTTCATGCCGGTGCTGCAGATCCTGCTGTCGGATCTGGATGGTCGCGAAATTGCCGCGGGTTCGGGCCTGGCCACGTTCCTGCGCACGCTGGGCGGCAGCTTTGCAGCATCGCTGACCACCTGGCTGTGGGCACGTCGCACGCAGGTGCACCACGCCGATCTGACCGAACACATTTCGGCCTATCAGCCGGGCATGCAGGACCAGGTTGCGGCGATGGGGCAGGGTGACCTGCAGCATGGTGCAGCGGTGCTCAACACCATGATCAACCACCAGGCATCGCAGATGGGCTTCAACGACATCTTCTTCCTGCTGGGCTGGATCTTCCTGGCCATCATCACCTTCCTGTGGCTGGCCAAGCCGCCGTTCGGTGCCGGTGCCGGTGCAGCGGCCAGTGGCGGGCACTGAAACTGCCCGCAAACACGGCGCTGTATGTCGACCCCGCCGCAAGGCGGGGTTTTTGTCTGTGGTGAGTTCTGCCAGGCGGCGTTCGCGCAACGCGCGGAAGGCGTCGCCATTGCGTTGACGCTGCGGATTCCGGAAACGAAAAAACCCGCTTTCGCGGGTTTCATCATCATGAGTCGTGGTGCCCAGGAGAGGACTCGAACCTCCACGGTTTTACCCGCTAGTACCTGAAACTAGTGCGTCTACCAATTCCGCCACCTGGGCGACTCAGGAGGGGAATTCTGCGGTACGGCATCGGATGTGTCAACACCATTTCATGCTTTTTTCTCCGCTTCCACGCCGAGGTGCAGCAGCAGGCTGCGCATCGCTGTCGACAGCCGTGTCCAGTCGGCGAAGCAGGCACACAGGCGGCGCTGTGCCCACGCATCCGCGAGGGGCACTGCCAGCGCCTGTGTCGCGCGGCGGTGCTGGCGGGCGATGGTGCGCGGCACGATACCTACGCCGATGCCGTGACCCACCATGATGCACACGCCTTCGAAGGTCTTCATGCGGATGCGCACGTCCAACCGATGGCCGATGTCGCGTGCCTGCGTTTCGATGTAGGTCTGCAGCGCATTGCCATCGGCCAGCGCGACGAAGGTTTCGCTGGCCACATCGGCGAAGGCCAGCGTGCGACGGGCCGCGAAACGATGGCCTGCGGGCAGCAGCATCACCAGGGGATCCTCGGCAACGACATGGCGTTGCAGGCCGGTTGCCTCGACCGCATCACTGATGATTCCCGCTTCGGCCTGGCCAGCGGTCAGGGCGCGGACCACTTCAGGGCTGGTGCGTTCGTGCAGTTCGACGTGCAGGCGTGGGCGTTCGGCCAGCCAGGGAGCCAACCGGGAAGGCAGGTAGCTGGTCAGTGCGGCGGTGTTGGCATACAGGTGCAGGGTGCCGCGCGCGCCCTTCGCGAAGGCCTGCAGTTCGCCCCGCAGCTGTGCCTGTTGATGCAGGATCTGGCGCGCGTGGTGGGCGAGGGCGGCCCCGGCTTCGGTCAGGCTCACGCCGCGCGGGTGACGCACCAGCAGCGCGGTGCCGGCGTCGTTCTCGATCGCGCGCAGGCGTTCGCTGGCAGAGCCCAGCGCCAGGTTCGCCTGCGCGGCGCCTGCGGTGATGCTGCCGGCGTCGGCCACGGCCAGGAACAGGCGCAGGTCGGCGATGTCCATCCGCATGTCACGGCCCTCGTTGCGTGCCGCCTGCCTTCGGGCCAGCCGAAGGGTGGGGCGCATAAGCCGCATTGTGCGCGGAAGGCGCGCTGGTTCCAATGACGGCATGAGTGAGACGACATTCTTCTATGGTCTGCTGGTCGCCGTGTTCATGCTGGCGGGGGTGGTCAAGGGCGTGACCGGCATGGGCCTGCCGACCGTGGCGATGGGCCTGCTGGGAGGGGCGCTGTCGCCGGTGGCGGCGGCGTCGATGCTGTTCATTCCGACCTTCGTCACCAACGCCTGGCAACTGCTGGCCGGGCCATCACTGGGGCCGATCGTGCGACGCCTGTGGCCGATGATGCTGGCCGTGGTGGTGGTGACCCTGGGCGCGGCGACGTTGCTGGTGCGGGTCGACCGCACGTGGTCGCGCGTGGCGCTGGGCGTGGCGCTGGTGGTGTATGCGCTGTATGCCTTGGTTGCGCCGGTGTTCCGTGTGCCGCAGCGGCGTGAGCGTTGGCTGGGGCCGCTGGTGGGGGCGTTGTCCGGCGTGGTGACCGGGGCGACCGGTGTGTTCGTGATGCCGGCGGTGCCGTACCTGCAGTCGCTGGGGCTGCAGCGCGAAGAGCTGGTGCAGGCGCTGGGCCTGGCGTTCACGGTGTCGACCCTCTCGTTGACGGGTGGGCTGGTGCTGCACGGCGCATTCGGTGTGCAGCAGCTGGGATTGAGCGCGCTGGCGGTGTTGCCGGCGCTGGCGGGCATGTGGCTGGGGCAGGTGATCCGGCAGCGGATCAGTGCGCGGGTGTTCCGCGTGTGCTTCCTGGGCTTCCTGCTGCTGCTGGGCCTGGAGCTGGTGCTGCGACCGCTGTTCTGATCCCGTTGGCTGGCGCCCGGACATGAAAAAACCCGCTTTCGCGGGTTTCTCTCAGTCTCGACGTGGTGCCCAGGAGAGGACTCGAACCTCCACGGTTTTACCCGCTAGTACCTGAAACTAGTGCGTCTACCAATTCCGCCACCTGGGCGTCGAGGAGCGAGATTATGGGGTGCCGTGACGGGGGTGTCAACACCCTTGTGAACGCCCGGCCACGCTGCGGGACGACGGCAGGAAACGCGGGCAAAAAAAATCCCCGCCGAGGCGAGGAGATTTTTCGTTGGTGCCCAGGAGAGGACTCGAACCTCCACGGTTTTACCCGCTAGTACCTGAAACTAGTGCGTCTACCAATTCCGCCACCTGGGCGTTCCAGAGGCGCAATTGTGAAGATGAATCCGCAGGCTGTCAACGACTTCGCGGAGTTTTTTCACGTGGCGCCTGCAAGCGGGTCGCTGACCGGTTCTGCACGCCGTCAGCGGCTACCATGGAGGGCGATGACTACCAAAAAACCAAGCAAGGGCGGGAGCAAGTCCCGCAGCCAGGCCCCGAAGAAGGGCGCCAAGACGGGTGCAGCCCGTACCTCCCAGCCGGGCAAGCCACTGCCGGGCTGGTTCCCGGAACTGGGGGGTGGCGGCGCACCGCCGCGCGGTCGCCCGGGCCGTGGTGGCGACGCCCCGGGACCGGCGCCGGGCCGCAAGCTGCCGCCGGCCGGCAAGGTGATCGAGGATCCCTACGCGTCCCGCGAAGCCGAGAAATACGAACAGCCCATCGCCAGCCGCGAGGCCATTCTGGCCCTGCTGGAGCGCTGCGAAGGGCCGCAGACTGCCGAGGAACTGGGTGCCCGCCTGGGCCTGACCGCGCCGGACCGGGCCGAAGCGCTGTCGCGCCGGCTGGGTGCGATGGTCCGCGATGGCCAGCTGGTGCAGAACCGCCGTGGAGGTTTCGCGCCGGTGCAGGCGCTGAGCCTGGTCACCGGTGTGGTGATCGCCAATCCGGAAGGATTCGGGTTCCTGCGCCCGGTCGAGGGCGGCGACGACCTGTTCCTGCCGCCCTATGAAATGCGCAAGGTCATGCACGGCGACAAGGTGCTGGCGCGTGTCACCGGCATCGATCATCGCGGCCGCCGCGAAGGCAGCATCGCCCGCGTGCTCGAGCGCGGCATGACCCGTCTGATCGGTCGCTTCAGCATCGAGATGGGCATCAATTACGTGGTGCCTGATGACAAGCGCGTGCAGCGCAACGTGCAGGTGCCGCCTGATCAGACCGGAGGTGCGCGTGATGGCCAGCTGGTGGTCTGCGAGCTGACGCAGGCGCCGGACAGCCGCCGTCCGCCGATCGGCCGCATCATCGCGGTACTGGGTGACAAGCTGACCGCCTCGCTGGTGGTGGAGACTGCCATCCACGGCCACGAGCTGCCGTTCGAGTTTCCGCAGGAGGTGCTGGACGAGGCCGCCGCGGTGCCGCTGGTGGTCGAGCCGGCGATGATCGGCGACCGCGTCGACCTGCGTCGCACGCCGCTGGTGACCATCGATGGCGAGGATGCCAAGGACTTCGACGATGCGGTGTATTGCGAGCCGAACGCGGAGGGATTCCGTCTGGTGGTGGCCATCGCCGATGTCTCCAACTATGTGCGTCCGGGCACGCCGCTGGATGAGGAGGCGCAGAAGCGCGCTACCTCGGTGTACTTCCCGGGCTTCGTCGTACCGATGCTGCCGGAGACCCTGTCCAACGGTATCTGCTCGCTGATGCCCAAGGTCGACCGCATGTGCTTCGTCTGCGACATGCAGATCGACCGCGATGGCCAGGTCGTCCACTCGCGCTTCTACGAAGCGGTGATGAATTCGCACGCACGTCTGACCTATACCCAGGTGTGGCAGGCCGTGGGCGAGGACGATGCCGGCGCGAAGGCCGTCATCGGCGATCTGCTGCCCCAGGTGCAGCGCCTGCACCAGCTGTACAAGGTGCTGGCCAAGGCACGTGCAAAGCGCGGGGCCATCGAGTTCGAGAGCAGTGAAGTGCGCTTCGTGCTGGACAATCGTGGCGAAGTCACCCAGGCCGGCATGCTGGTGCGCAACGACGCGCACAAGCTGATCGAGGAATGCATGATCGCCGCCAACGTGGAGGCGGCGAAGTACCTGCTGTCGCACCATGTGCCGGCGCCGTACCGCGTCCACGAGAAGCCGCCGGAGACCAAGTACGCCGACCTGCTGGAATTCCTCAAGGAGTTCAAGCTGAGTCTGCCGCCGTGGTCGAAGGTGCGCCCCGGTGACTACACCAAGCTGTTGAAGAAGATCCGCGACCGTCCCGATGCCACCCTGCTGGAGTCGGTGCTGCTGCGCAGCCAGAGCCTGGCCGTCTACAGTCCGGACAACCACGGTCACTTCGGGCTCGCGCTGGAGGCGTACGCGCACTTCACTTCGCCGATCCGCCGCTATCCCGATCTGCTGGTGCATCGCGCGATCAAGCATGCGTTGTCGGGCAAGCCGCTGGACAAGTTCACCTACACCGCACGCGAGATGGCAGCGCTGGCGCTGCAGTGCTCCGAGCGCGAGCGCCGCGCTGACGAGGCCGAACGCGAGGTCGACGAGCGTTACCGGGCCGCATGGATGGAGAAGCATGTCGGCGGCCAGTTCGATGGCGTGATCAGTGGCGTGACCAGCTTCGGTCTGTTCGTGGAACTGGACGATTCCAAGGTGCAGGGCCTGGTCCATGTCACCCAGCTGCCGCAGGACTATTACAAGTTCGATGCGACCCGCAAGACACTGACCGGTGAACGTCGTGGCAGCAGCTACCGGCTGGGTGACCGCGTGCGCATCCTCGTACTGAAGGCCAGCATGGAAGAGCGCAAGATCGACTTCCGGCTGGTCGAACACAAGGGCGAGGAAGAAGAGGCAGGACTGTCGCCGCTGCCCGAACGCGGCAAACCGACCAAGCGCAGGAAAGAGAAGTACTGATCCGTAGAGCCCGTTCCGGAGGAAAGCAGCATGCAGGGCCAACCCGAGTACAGCGGCGGCTGCCAGTGCGGTGCCATCCGCTTCCAGGTGCGCGGTGAGCTGTCCGACAGTTCGATCTGCCACTGCCGGATGTGCCAGAAGGCCTTTGGCGCGTATTACGCGCCTTTGGTCTCGGTGCGCGGCGTGCAGTTCAGCTGGACCCGCGGCCAGCCGCGCTATTTCCAGTCCTCCAATGTGGTCCGGCGCGGTTTCTGCGGCGACTGCGGCACGCCGCTGACCTATGAAGCCCCCGACGGCATGGCCGTGGCGGCGGGGGCGTTTGACCAGCCGGAACGGTTGCCGCCGACGATCCAGTACGGTGTCGAGCGCAAGCTGCCCTTCGTCGATGCCCTGGGCACCCTGCCGGCACGCCGCACGGAGGAGGACGTGGCGGCACTGGACTTCCTGGCTGCGATCGTTTCCCACCAGCACCCCGACCACGACACGCCACACTGGCCGCCGCGCAGTCGTTCAGCCGACGGGTGAACGGCGGGTAGCGCCGGGCCCTGCCCGGCGAGCGCGAAGCGCGGCCGTCGCCGATGCTCTACCATAGCCACCCCCTTTCCGGTCCCGCCCGCATGAGCAAGAACAGCCAGTGGATCGTCGGCGTCAACGCCGTCGCCTCCTCCATCGAGAACGACGCCGAGAACGTCCGCGAAGTGCTGGTCGAGGCCGGTGCGAAGAATCCACGCCTGACCGAAATCGAAGAGAACGCGCGCCGCAAGGGGATCGATGTCCGCCGGGTCACCGCGCAGGCGCTGGACGGCGTTGGCGGTGCGGTCCGCCACCAGGGCGTGGCCGCGCGCTATGCCGCTGCGCGCACCTACAGCGAGAATGAACTGGAAGGCCTGGTCACTGCCGCTGAAGGCCGGGCCCTGCTGCTGGTGCTGGATGAGGTACAGGACCCGCACAACCTGGGCGCCTGCCTGCGTTCGGCCGCGGCGGCCGGTGCCACTGCGGTGATCATTCCCAAGGACAAGTCGGCGACGGTGAATGCCACCGTGCGCAAGACCTCGGCCGGCGCCGCCGACCGTATCCCGGTGGTGGCCGTGACCAACCTGTCGCGCTGCCTGAAGGATCTGCAGAAGCAGGGCGTGTGGATCTACGGCCTGGCCGGTGAAGCGACCGCGTCGCTGTACGATCTGGACCTGAAGGGCAACATCGCCCTGGTGCTGGGGGGTGAAGCCGACGGCCTGCGCCGCCTGACCCGCGAGAACTGCGATAGACTGGTCAAGATCCCGATGCCGGGCGAGATCGAGAGCCTGAACGTATCGGTCGCCGCGGGCGTCAGCCTGTTCGAGGCCGTGCGCCAGCGCGGCTGATCGTCCCGTGGCAGCGCCGGGCCATGCCCGGCGGATCCAGTCCGACCACGCTCATGGCGTGCCGCGCTCCACGCCGCCGGGCATGGCCCGGCGCTACCCCGCGCTGCCGCCCAGCGCCTTGAACAGCGTCACATCGTTGGTCAACTGGCTCTGCCGGACGCGGGCCAGTGACAACTCCGCATCGCGCCGGGTCTGCTGGGCTTCCAGCCAGGTCCGCAGGTCGGTGGCACCCACGCGGTAGCGCACTTCCTGCATGCGTTCCACTTCCACCGCCTCGTCATACGAGGCCTGCGACGCCGCCACCTGGCGCGCCAGCTGCTCGCGTGCCGACAGCGCGTTGTCCACTTCCGACAGCGCGGTGTACAGCGTCTTGCGGAACCCGGTCGCGGCGATCTGGTAGTTGGTACCGGCCACGTCGGTATCCAGCTGTGCGCGCTGCAGGTTGAGGAAGGGCAGGGACAGGCCGGCACCGAGCGTGGCCACCGGATTGCGCAGGACATCGCCCAGCGAGGTCGCGCTGGAACCGAGGCTGCCGGTCAGGCTCAACGCCGGGTAGTACTGGGTGGCGGTGACCTTGATCGTCTTCAGGCTGTTGCGCAGCCGCAGCTCGGCCGCGCGCAGGTCGGGACGGCGAGCGAGCAGGTCCGCCGGCAGGCCTTCAGCGATGGCAGGGCTGCGTGCCTGCTGCAGGTTCTGCGGCTCGTCCTGTTGCGGCCAGGGGGTGCCGTCGAGCAGCACGGTCAGCGCATTGCGCACTTCCACGCGCTGCTGTTCCAGCGCACTCTGCGCAGCGCGCTGCGACTGCAGGTTCTGCAGGGCCTGGCGTACTTCCAGGCGCGAAACCGCACCGGCGTCGAAACGGGCCTGGACCAGTTCGCGGGTGCGTTCCAGCCGCTCCAGGTTGGCCTGGCCGGTGCTGATCGACTGGTTGAGATACGCCAACGCCCAGTACTGGCTGATGGCATCGCCGATCACCAGCAGGGCGGTGTTCTGTCGATCTTCCTCGGTGGCTTCAGCCTCCCAGCGTGCGATGTCGCGCTGGGTCCTGAGCCGGCCCCACAGATCGACTTCCCAGGCCAGCGAAACGCCGGTGGAATAGCTGCGGCGCCAGTCGTCGGCCTGGTCGGTGGCACGGCTGCCGCTGCCACTGACGCCCGACGAGGACGGCTGTGGCCAAAGCGCGTTGCTGGCCAGTCCGGCCTGCAGGCGGGAACGCTGCACGGCCAGGCCGGCGGCGGCAAGGTCACTGTTGGCGGCCAGCGCCCGGGCTACCAGCCGGTCCAGACGTTCATCGCCGAAACCGCTCCACCAGACATCCTCTCGGATGTCGCGGGCAGGCGTATCCAGGCTGCTGCGCGGAGCGTCCACCGGTGCGTTGAGTGCGGCATTGCCACGCCCATAAGTAGCAGCCACGTCGGGATCGGCAACCGGATAACGGCCGACCGAGGCACAGCCGGACAGGGCAATCAGTACGGCGCCGGCCAGCAGCAGGCGCGAGGGAGCAGGAAAGGGGAGCATGGGCATCGTCTTCATTCGCGGGCCAGGGCCTCCACCGGGTCGAGCTGCGCGGCATTGCGCGCGGGAAGGAAGCCGAAGCCCACGCCGATCAGGGTGGAACAGGCAAATGCGGCGATGATCGAAGCGGTGGAGAACAGCACCTGGAAGTCGCTGGCGAAACGTCCGATCATCGAGCCCAGCAGCAGCGCCAGGCCGACGCCGAGCAGGCCTCCGAGCAGGCACACCAGCACCGCCTCGATCAGGAACTGCTGGCGGATGTCACTCTGCCGGGCACCCACGGCCATGCGCACACCGATCTCGCGGGTCCGCTCGGTGACCGAGACCAGCATGATGTTCATCACGCCGATGCCACCGACCAGCAGTGCGATGGCGGCGATCGCGCCGATCAGCAGGGTCATCGTGCGTGTGGTCTGCTCGATGGTCTCGCGGATTTCGGCGCTGTTGCTGAGGAAGAAATCCTCGGTACCATGGCGCATCGTCAGCAGGCGGGTGATCGCCTCCTGCGCGGCGTCCATCGGCGTGGCGTCATCCACGCGCACGGTGATGCTGGAGACGTGACTCTGGCCCAGCATGCGTGACATCACGGTCGTGTACGGCACCCAGATGCTGAGACTGGTGCTGCCACCAAAACCGAAGCTCTGCCGCTTGGCGACACCGACCACCCGCACCGGCACGTTGCCGAGCAGGATGACCTGGCCGACAGGATCGACATCGGGGAAGAACTGGGTCTGGGTGTTCTCGTCGATGATCGCGACCTGGGCCAGCCCTCGCACCGCATCGGCATCGAAGAAGCTGCCACTGAGCAGGGTCACGCCCTTCACCCGGAAGAACTGCTCGCCAACGCCGCTGACCTGGGCGGTGGAGGACTGGTTGCGGTAACGCGCGGTGACCGAGGTCGACACGCTGGGCGTGGCGCTGTCCACGTAGCTCTGCCGTGAGAGCGCATCGGCATCGCTGGCCTTGAGCGTCTGTACCCGCGCAGAGCGCATGTCGCCGAAACCGCGGCCGGGATACACATCGATGGTGTTGGTGCCCAGCGCGCTGATGTTCTGCAGGATCTGCTGCTGCGAGCCGTTGCCGAGCGCGACCACCGAGACCACCGAAGCAATGCCGATGATGATGCCGAGCATGGTCAGGAACGTGCGCAGGCGATGCGCGTTCATCGCCAGCAGGGCCATGCGGAACGCTTCGGTGAAGCGGTCGCGCGCTGCGCGCCAGCTGTTGCCGTGGGCAACACCGGTGCTGGCCTCGCGTCGCGCGCGATAGGACGGCGCGTCAGGATTGGCGCGGTCGGCGATGATCTCGCCATCGCGGATCTCGATGATGCGCTGGGCATGCTCGGCCACGCTCATGTCGTGGGTGACGATGATGATGGTATGTCCCTCGGCATGCAGCTCGCCCAGGATTGCCATCACCTCTTCGCCGGATTTCGTATCCAGGGCGCCGGTGGGTTCATCGGCCAGGATCACCTCCCCGCCGTTCATCAGTGCACGCGCGATCGACACGCGCTGCTGCTGGCCACCGGACAGCTGGCCCGGCTTGTGATGCATGCGATCGCCCAGCCCGAGCCGTTGCAGCAGCTGCTCGGCCCGCGCGTTGCGTACCGGGCCGGGGCTGCCCGCGTATACCGCCGGCACTTCCACGTTGCCGCGTGCATCCAGGTCACCGAGCAGGTGGTAGCGCTGGAAGATGAAGCCGAAATGCCCGCGCCGCAGTTCGGCCAGCTCGTCCGGCTGCATCCGGCCGGTTTCTCGGCCGGCCACCTGGTAGCTGCCCCGGGTGGGGCGATCCAGGCAGCCGAGGATGTTCATCAGGGTGGACTTGCCCGAACCGGACTGGCCGACGATGGCGACCATTTCGCCGGCGTGGATGTCCAGGTTGACGTCGCGCAGCACGGCAATGACGTCGTCGCCGGCCGGGAACTCGCGTCGCAGGTCACGCAGGCGCAGCAACGGCGCCGTCGTGCTCATCGGCGCGGGCCCATGCCCGGGCCGCCGACGCGCATCTGCATGCCTCCCCGGTTGCCGCCGCCCGCAGACGCTGCCGCTGCGCTGGCCTCGCCGACCACCACGCGTTCGCCCTCCTGCAGACCTGAGAGGATTTCAGCCGATGCACCGTTGTTGATGCCGACCTTGACCTTGCGCGGTTGTGGCTGGCCCCGATCATCCACCACCCGTACCACGCGCTCGCCGTCGCGGGTCTTCGGCCCCAGTGCCACCGCCGGTACCATCAGCACGCCCTTGGCCTGCTTGAGCAGGACCGACACCTGCGCGGTCATGTCGATGCGCAGGGTGCCGTCCGGGTTCTCCACGTCGAACAGGGCGTTGTAGTACACCGCGCTGCTGGAGCTGGAACTGGAAGAGCTGCTGGAGCTGGACGAGCTTTCATTGGCGATTGATGCCGGTGCCGGATTGATCTGCCGCAGCGTGGCGTGATACTTCCGGTCCGGGTCGCCCAGCGTGGTGAAGTACACCGGCATGCCGGCCTTGATCTTCACAACGTCCGCCTCGGACACCTCGGCATTGACCGTCACCACGTCCAGGCGCGCCAGCATGACGATGGTCGGCGCGGTCTGGTTGGCGTTCACCGTGCGGCCTTCCTCGGCGACCACGGCGACCACGGTGCCGTCCATCGGCGCGGTGATCCGGGTGTAGGCCAGGTTGGCCCGGGCGGTGCCCAGCTCGGTTTCGCGACCCTTGATCTGTGCCTCGTAGGACTGCAGCTGGGCGCGCGCGGTTTTCAGCTGTGCTTCGGCGGCATCGTACTCCTGGCGGGAGGTGGCCTCGGCGGCCAGCATCTGCTGCTGGCGTGCGAATTCCAGCTCGGCCTGGCGCAGTGTCGCCTGCTGCACCGCCCGCTGCGCGATCACCTGGTCCAGCGAGGCCTGTGCGTTGAGCACCTGGTTCTGCTGGGTGGTGGCGTCGATCTCGGCGATCAGGTCGCCTTCCTTCACCGTATCGCCCAGCTGCACCTTCAGCGATTTGATCTGGCCGGAGGCCTGCGCACCTACGCTGACCAGCTTGTAGGCGTCGATCACGCCGGTCGCCTCAACGGTCTGTTCGATGTCGCCACGGCCTACGGGGGTGGTGGCCAGGGCCGGAGCGGCCGGCTTGCGCAGCAGCCACCAGGCGGCCACGGCAGCGATCAGGACGAGCAGGGCGGCCAGCATCAGGCGGCCCCGGCGGGTTGCGGGCAACAGGCGGCGGATCACGTGGTGGCTTCACTCTCGGTGCCGCGATGGCGGCGATGGTGGGCATTGTGAAGACCGGGCGATCAACCGCTCAATCCTCAGGGTGTGTCTGTGTGTAACACTGTCGGCGAAAGCGCGTATCGACAGGTATCCGGCCCGCGGGTGGATACAGTGGTACGCATTGGCCAGGATGCGGTTCAGCTCCCGACACGGGATGATCCGCGACATGGAGACTGAAAACCCGATGCATCGACTGCTGATCGTCGACGACGACAACGACATCCGCACCCTGCTGGCCGAACAGCTCGGCCGCGCCGGCTACCAGGTCAGCACGGCGGCCGACGGCACCAGCATGCGCCAGCTGCTGGAGCGCGAACACGTGGACCTGATCGTGCTCGACCTCAACCTGCCGCGCGAGGATGGCCTGACCCTGTGCCGTGACCTGCGCGCACGCTCGAACACGCCGGTGATCATGCTGACCGCCCGCGCGGAACCGATCGATCGCGTGCTGGGCCTGGAAATGGGCGCCGATGACTATCTGGCCAAGCCGTTCGAGCCGCGCGAGCTGCTGGCGCGCATCCGCAACGTGCTGCGCCGTACCGAAGCCCTGCCGGCCAATCTGGAGCCACTGGCGGTGCGCCGTGCACGATTCTCGCGCTGGGTGTTCGATCTGGAGCACCGCCACCTGGTCGATCCGGATGGGCGCGTGGTGGTGCTGTCCGGCGCGGAGTTCCGCTTGCTGCGGGTATTCATCGCACATGCCAACAAGGTCCTGTCGCGCGAGCAGCTGGTCGCGCTCAGCAGCGGCCGTAACTATGAGGCGCAGGATCGCGCGATCGACCTGCAGGTCAGCCGCCTGCGCAACAAGCTGGGTGACGATGGCGGTCCCGATGGGCTGATCAAGACCGTGCGCAACGAAGGCTATGTCCTCGCCTCGGCCGTCAACCTGGAATAAGCCGCGATGAATCGCCTGCGCCACTTTCTGTCCTCGATGGTCGGGCGGCTGTTCGTGATCCTGCTGCTGGGCATGTCGGTGGCGGCGATCGGAGCGACCATGCTGGCCACCTCCAAGCGGCAGCAGGAGTTCGAGCGGCAGAACCTCAACCGCATCGCCGATCGCCTGCAGGGCTACGTCAATCTGCTCGACGGCAATCCCGAGCTGCGCGAGCGCCTGCTGGAAGTGGGCGGGCCGAGCGTGCGCGCGCTGCAGTCCGGTGCGCGCGTGGGACGTGCCGATGCTGCGCTGATGGAAGTGCTGGAGGACCGCCCGGGCCCGGTCGCGCGGGCGCAGGTGCACTTCACTTCGTTCCGCTCCTGCATTCCCAGGCTGCAGGAACTGCTGCCACCGCCGCCGCCCGGCTACCGCAAGCATCCTCGCGAGCGCGATCCGGCGTTCATCCCGCCCAAATGCCGCGCGGTGGACGTCACCCTCAACGACGGTACGTTGCTGAAGCTGGCACTGGATTCCCCGGCGGTGGCCCACAACGGCATCCTGGCCGTGGACCCGCTGTTCCTGACCCTGCTTGTGCTGGCCATCGCGGTACTGGCCTACATCGTGGCCCGCATGGCCAGCGCACCGCTGCAGGAGCTGGCCGCCGCCGCCGAGGATCTTGGCGACGACCTGCAGCGCGATCCGCTGCCGCTGCGCGGCCCGCGTGAAGTACAGCGCGCCGCCGAGGCCTTCAATGCCATGCAGCACCGCCTGCAGCGACACCTGGCCGAGCGTACGCAGATGCTGGCGGCGATCACCCACGATCTGCAGACACCGCTGACCCGCCTGCGCCTGCGGCTGGAGAACGTGACCGATGAGGCACTGCGCGAGCGCCTGATCGGCGATCTGGCTGCGATGCAGGCACTGGTCCGCGAGGGCCTGGAACTGGCCCGAAGTGCCGAGAGCGCCGAGCAGCGCGCAGCACTGGACCTGGATTCGCTGCTGGAGAGCATCGTCGAGGACACCGCAGAAGGTGGGGCCGATGTCGTCTTCGAGGGCAGGAGCGATGCGGTGCTGATGCTGCGGCCACTGGCGATGCACCGCCTGTTCTCGAACCTGGTGGACAACGCGGTGATGTACGGCCAGCGCGTGCGGGTGCGCATCGAGCGGGGCGGCGGCAGCATCACCGTGGTGGTGGCCGATGATGGCCCCGGCCTGGCCGACGACCAGCTGGAAGCCGTGTTCGACCCGTTCGTGCGGGTGGAGACCTCGCGTTCGCGCGAAACCGGTGGGGCCGGGCTGGGCCTTACCATTGCGCGCGCTCTGGCCGAGAAGGACGGCGCGCGGCTGTGGCTGCGCAACCGTGCCGAGGGCGGACTGGAAGCCGTGGTGCAATGGCCGGCCAGTGCACAGGTGGTGGCGCCGGGTCGGGCAGGCTGAGCAGACGCGGTGGGGGCTGCGTTCCGGCAGGCCCCACGCAAAACTGACGCGATAGCCCTGCCTGCAGCACGATAGGGCGAATGCGTCACCCACGGTAATTGCCTGCGCTGCAAGGCGTTTTACAGGCAGTCGAGGCAATTGCGTCAGCGTTGAATTGCCTGCGCTGCGTGCGGCCGGTCACCTGAAGCCATCGAAGTTCCTTGCGGATGGCAGATGGCACGGATGTGGATCGTGGTGGGCGACGCCACCACGGGCGGCGGGCGGGTGCTGACCGGATCGTCGAATACGGATATCGAAGGCAAGGCCGTCGCCTGCGTGGGCGACAAGGCAACGTGCCCGAAGCATGGCGGCGCGTTCGAGATCGTCACCGGGGACCCGACGCTGATCCTCGATGGCAAGCCGATCGCGCGCGAAGGCGATTCGCTGGCCTGTGGCTGCAGGCTGCTCGGAGGTGCTCAGTCGCTGGTGTATGTGGTTGACGGCGGAGGCGGTGGCGGTGGCGGTACGTCGGTCTCCGCGCCGCCTGCCGCGCCGGCAGCAGTGGACCTGTGGAACGCCACGCCGCCGCCCAGCGGTTTCGTTGCCCGCGATGCGGTCGCTACGCGCGAGGTCGTGCTGCATTGCCACTACGGCGACCTGGACTGCACGCCCGCGCGCGGTGTCAGTTACCGGGCCACCCTGTCCGATGGCCGCGTGCTCAGCGGCCATCTCGATGACGAAGGTCGTGCACGCCTGCCGCAGGTAAGCGTGGGGCCGGTGCAGGTGATCTACCAGCACGAGGCCGACAGCACCGACTCGGCCGAGATCGAGGCCTGCCGCGAACGCCTTCGCGCGGCCCTGCAGCGCATCGTGCAGCAGACCCGGCAGGATTTTGCTGCGGACTGGCGGCAATGGAACAGTGCCAGCGCTGCGCATCAGGCCTTCTTGATGGAACTGAATCGCATCGAAGGCCAGGCCAGAGGCGCATGGGACTGGGCCAGCGGCAGCGTGGAAGCGGTGTGGCAGCTGGCGGTGCTGCGCTTCAAGGCCGATGCGGAACTGCGCGAACTGAGCGGACTGCTGCTGACGGGCGACTGGGACGGGCTGGATGCACGCATCGCGGGGCATCGTGCAGCAGGCGAGCAGGTGCTGGACAAGGCCAGTGCGATCAAGGAGCAGCTGATCCTGCTGTTCGACGACGGCCCGACCTGGCAGCTGTTGGCGGCGTTCCCCGCGGACTGGGCGAAGGCGGTGCCGCCAGACGAGCTGCAGGAGCTGACCCAGCGCTACGGCAGCCAGTTTGCGCTCGATGTCGTGATCAGCGTGCTGCTGGGCGCGTTCAGCGCAGGCACGGCCGGAACCGCCTATGGCGGCGCAACCTGGGCGGCCCGGATCGGGCGGTTGGGGCAGCGTCTGGCGGCGCTGCTGGACGAGCTGGGCGAGGCGTTCACCGCATTGGCGCGGGCATTGCGCTTGCGCAAGCGTCGGCACACGGAAAGCCGGGCGCCGGATGCCGATGGGGTGGTGGAAACCCGGCTGCCGCGCACGCGCGCCGCAGGTGCCGCGTTCGGTGAGGCGAGGGCGCATCAAGCGATGCTGGACAAGGGCCTGACGCCAGTGGGAAAGACCGATGGCGTGTATCGTCCGGGAGAGAATGGCATCGATGGGGTCTACAGCCACCCGGATCCGCCGCCCGACTATGTGATCACCGAAGCGAAGTACAACACGGGCCGGTTGGGTGGACCGTACAGGGACGGTACGCGGCAGATGGATAGTGAATGGATAAACGAGCGTCTTGATTCCAAGGTGGGGGTCGTAGAGGCAAGAAGGATGAGGGATGCGATGAATCAGGGGCGGGTTGAGTCGATTCTGATCACGGTGGCCGAAGATGGCACGACGCAGTCCTACAAGCTTGGCATGGACGGAAGGGTGATTGGCCCTTCATCATTTTGAACTGGACCGATGATGCGCGATAGCAGGAAATCCAAGGCATATTTCTCTGGAATCATCGAGTTCCGGCTGGATGAGGTTGCAGAGGTTGTTGATCGCATTGATTCACACCGGTACACCGACGTCGGGCGCGCCAATGCATCGAGTTCCGTGTTTTCCCTGCTCCTTCAGATAATGGTCATGCGCTACTCGCGTGGCGACGATCTGGTTGAAGTGCTGGGGGGACTGGAAGAACTGTTGTTTGCAAGGCGGCGCGTTGATCTGTGCGCCGATGCCTTGGGCGCACAGGATCAGACGATTCGTGCAGTATGGGAGGATCTTCGGCCGGACAGGTACACAAAGTACCTCTGGTGGTTGGCATTCTCGGTTGCCGCGGGTATGGAGGGCTCTTATGTGCGAAGTGCACTTGGCTTGATGAAGCACGCCGGGGAAGACGAGCTTTTCGACAGAGTCGCGATTGCATTGGGAGACACAGGCCGACCCGCTGCCAATCACGTGCTGTATCGCCAGTACCTTCCGCTAGCAAAGGCCGTCGCATCGATCCAGGACCGACCGGGGCTCGTAAAGAAGTTCCTGGATGGCTGGTATGCGGGCAGCCGCAACCTCTATTGGCACGGGAATCACCGTGACGACGACAGCGGCTACATGGGCTACTGGGCCTTCGAGGCCGCGCTGGTCGTGATGCTGTTCGACATCGACGATTCGAGCTTCCGCGACCACGAGTACTACCCGGCCGATCTGGTGGCTTATTACAGGCGTTGTGCTGGCGCAGGTATCTGATGGTCAGGCGGCTCAGATGCTTGCACCGGGTGCGGGGACGAATCGAGCGCGGCGGCGATGTGATCAGCCAGC
Organism: Stenotrophomonas sp. GD03680; assembly: GCF_029844625.1. Classification (NCBI taxonomy): domain Bacteria; kingdom Pseudomonadati; phylum Pseudomonadota; class Gammaproteobacteria; order Lysobacterales; family Lysobacteraceae; genus Stenotrophomonas; species Stenotrophomonas sp. GD03680. Next base: position 73,415 of record NZ_JAOCKC010000005.1, read on the forward strand.
GGCTTCGTCGCCCGCGACGCGGTCGCCGGAGGTGAGGTGGTGCTGCATCGCCACTACGGCGACCCTACCCGATACCGAGTGCTCGGCGGCCACATGGATGGCGAGGGCGGCGCACGCGCGCCGCAGGCGCCGCGTTCGGCGAGGCGATGGCGCATCAGGCGATGCTGGGCAAGGGCCTGACGCCAGTGGGAAAGACCGATGGCGTGTATCGTCCGGGAGAGAATGGCATCGATGTGGCCTACAGCTACCCGGATCCGCCGCCTGACATACATTGGTGATGAAAAAATCGGCGACACTGGTTCTTTGATCGGCCCGTGGGGCGATGGCGCATGAGTGCGCAGCGTGACACCCGGATGCTGGAGCCGTACTTCACGGATTGGATCGATTATGACTCCGTGGAGGTGGCGCGTACTGATCATTCAATCGCGACTCGAGCCTATCCTCCCAAGGGATGTGTTCTCGGCGCGTCGGATGTGTCCGGTCGCATCCTTCGTCGGTTGGTCATGCGATTCTCAAGGGGCGACGCTATTGTTTTGCTTCATGATGACCTGAACCAGCTGCTTGTTTCGCATGCGCAGCTCCTGCATCAGTGTGATCAATTGCCTTTGGAGGACCAGAACTATCGTGCACAGTTCGAGGATCTTCGTGAAGATCACTACGTCGATCACCTCTGGTGGCTGGCGATCGCGGTCAGCGCCGGTATGGGTTCGACCTACCTTGCGAAGGCCCTCACGCTGATTGGGAATGCGGGAAAGGATCGACTCTTTGACGAAATCGCGATACTGCTGGTTGAAGACGGAAGAGTTCCGGCGAGGCAGGTGCTGTATCGCCAGTACAGCCCGCTCATGGAAGCAATCGCCTCACCCTCGGACCGGCCCGGGCTCGTAAAGAAATTCCTGGACGGCTGGTATGCAGGCAGCCGCAACGTGTACTGGCACGGGAATCACCGTGACGACGACAGCGGCTACATGGCTACTGGGCCTTCGAGGCCGCGCTGGTCGTGATGCTGTTCGACATCGACGATGCGAGCTTCCGCGACCACGAGTACTACCCGGCCGATCTGGTGGCTTATTACAGGCGTCGTGCTGGCGACAGGACGTAGCTGTCCCTCCGCAGAGGCGCCAGGCGAGGGGTCTTCTGGTCCTGCCTGTGGTCACCGCCTGGGCTCGGGAAGGTGTGCCGGACCACGCCCTTCCGCCAGAAACCCGTACCGCCTGCACGGATGAGCCAGAAAGCCCGCCATTGCTGCCCGGGGGAGGGGGGGGGGCACGGCTGGGCAGGCGCGGCGGGCTGGCGTTTGCCCTATCATTCGCGCATCTCCCCAGACGCCCCCCGATGAGCCAGCCTGTTCCCGTCGGCACGCCGCCCCGCGCTGCCTGGGCATTTCCACCTGCCGCCCCGCCTGGCCGCAGTACCCGGCCGCCACTGCTGCGGTGATGGGCGGGCAGGGGGACGACGGGCGCTGGGTGGAGCGTCACGCGTGGGACTGGAGGGCGGTGCTGCGACACAGCCTTCTGTGGCTGCTGCTGGCTGCTGCATTGCCGTTGCAGGCACAGAGCGGTGCACCGCCGCTGCGCGACTACGCCATCGATGTGTGGACCTCGCGCAACGGCCTGCCGCACAACTCGCTGCGCGACATCGCGCAGACGCCGGAAGGCCATCTCTGGTTTGCCACCTGGGAAGGCCTGGTGCGCTACAACGGCCTGGATTTCACCGTGTACGACCGCAGCACGCGGCCCGGGCTGCGCGACAACGGCATCGGCGCGTTGTTCGTCGACCGTCAGGGCGGGCTGTGGATCAGCGACTCGCGCGGCAATGTCAGCCGACGTGGCAGTGATGGCCAGTGGCGTGTGTGGGAGCACCAGCCGGATACCCCGCAGGTACTGATCCAGTCGATGCAGATGGACAGCCAGGGGCGCCTGTGGCTGCTCTACGAAGGCAAGGGCCTGGGTTATCTCGCGCCGGACAAAGGCCTTGTCTATCAGGCGCCGGCTGCCGATCTGCCGATGGCGATGAGCTTCACCAAACTGGTGGTGGATGCGCAGGATCGGGTCTGGGTCGGCACGCTCGATGGCCTGGTACTGCGTGACAACGATGGCGTGCTGAAGCGCGCGCCCGCCGCCTGGGGGCTGGGCGCGGGCAGTGGCCTGTCCTGGCCGTACCGGGCGCCGGACGGTGCGCTGTGGATCGTGGCGGGCGAGCGCCTGTACCGGGTCGAGGATGACCGGCTGGTGCTGGTGCACCGGCTGCCGGGCCAGCTGCACCTGACCTCGATGCTGCAGGACCGCCACGGTGATCTCTGGCTGGGCACCGAGAACCAGGGGCTGCTGCGGATTTCCTCGCATGGACTGGAGCGGCTGCCTGCGGGCCTGAGCCTGCCGGGCGGGCGCGTGGTGAGCCTGCGCGAGGATGACGAGGGCAGCATCTGGGTGGGGGCCAACGGCGGCCTCTACCGCCTGCGCGAGACCCTGTTCAGCAGCTACACCGAGCGCGATGGGCTCAGCGGCGATTACGTGCGCACCGTGCTGGAAGATCGTGACCGCCAGCTGTGGGTGGGCAGTGCCAGTGGCCTGGATCGACAGAATGCCGATGGCCGTTTCCAGGCCATGCCGCTGCACAACCGCGGTGGCAAGGCGCCGTCGGTGCTGAGCCTGGCGCAGGGGCCGGACGGCGATCTCTGGGTGGGAACCTTCGGTGACGGCGTCTACCGCCTGTCCCGGGACGGCCGCCTGCGCCACAACTACGCCGCCGACGATGGCATGCCGGGTGGCAACATCCGCGCGATCAGCGTGGATTCGAGCGGGGCGGTCTGGGCCGGAACGCAGAAGGGAGTGGTGCGCATCGACGGCGACCGGGTGCAGGTGTCGCCGGTGGCGGGCATGCCGACCGGGCTGATCACAGCGCTGGAACACGATCACCAGGGCAACCTGTGGATCGGCACGATCGAGGGCATCCGCGTGCTGCGCGGCAACCGTGTGCAGGCGATCGATCTGGCGCCGCTGGGGGGCGGACGCAGTGTGTTCGGCTTCCACCAGCTGGGTGACGCGATGTGGATCAGCAGTGATCGTGGCCTGTACCGCTGGCAGGGCGGGCGGCTGGCCCGCGTCGGCCTGGAGCAGGGCATGCCGGTCGACGCGGTGTTCCAGCTGGTACCCGACCGGCTGGGCAACGTATGGATCAGCAGCAACCGTGGCGTGCTGCGCACCGACATGGCGACTCTCAATGCCGTGGCCGACGGCCGCGCGCCGCGGGTGAGCGTGGAGCGCTACAACGAGATCGACGGCATGGCCAATGCACAGGCCAACGGCAGCTCCGGCCCCTCGGCGATCCTGCGCCAGGATGGCACCTTCTGGGTGGTCACCGCGGGGGGCCTGAGTACGGTCGATCCGCAGCGCCTGCAGCGCTTCCGCGAACGGCGGGCACCGCCAGCGGCGATCGAGAACGTGCAGGTGGACGGCGCGCCCGTGCACTGGGAGGGCGCCGAACGCAATCTGATTCCCGGTGGTCGTCGCCTCGCGGTGAGCTATGTCGGCCTGAGCTACCTGATGTCGGACCGGATCCGCTACCGCACGCGCCTGGATGGACTGGACAGCGGCTGGGTCGAGCGCGGTCCACAGCGCAGCGTGGAGTTCGTTGGCCTGCCACCGGGCGATTACACGCTGCACGTGGCCGCCGCGCACCCGAGTGGCGCCTGGGGCCAGCAGGAAGCCGTATGGAGCTTCAGCGTGGAGCCGTTCTGGTGGCAACGGCGCAGCGTGCAGGCGCTGGGCGGCATCCTGCTGCTGGCCGGGCTGGTGGCGCTGTACCGCTTCCTGCTGCAGCAGCTGAAGGCCAGCAACCTGCGTCTGGCTCGCCGCGTGGACGAGGCCACCTTCGACCTGCAGGCCCAGACCGTCCATCTGCAGGCGGTGAACCAGGAGAAGACCGAGCTGGCCGAACGCCTCGCACGGCAGGCCGAAGCGTTCGAGCGCCAGGCGCGGGAGGATGCGCTGACCGGATTGGCCAACCGCCGCGGCTTCGATGAAACCCTGGCGCGTGACTTCGCACGATCGCAGCGCAGCGGCCACCCGCTATGCCTGGTGGTGCTGGATATCGATCACTTCAAGGCTGTCAACGATCGCTACAGCCACAGTACCGGTGATGCGGTACTGGTCGAGGTGGCGCGGGTGATCGCCACGGCCTGTCGTGACTCGGACCTGCCTGCGCGCACGGGCGGCGAAGAATTCGCGCTGCTGCTCAACGACACCCGGCTGGAGGAAGCCGCGCAGCTGTGCGCGCGGTTGCGGGGGCTGTTCCATGACCACCCGGACTGGGCGGGCGTGGATGGGCTGAGGGTGACCTTCAGTGCGGGACTGGTCGAACTGGAGGCTGAAGACCGCACCCCGGCCCTGCTGTACCAGCGCGCCGACCGCGCGCTCTACCGTGCCAAGAGTGACGGGCGGGATCGCACGAGCATCGGTTGACGCGCCGGCGGTGCCGGCCCACGGTCGGCACCCACGCCTGCGCGGCGAGAGGGGCGCTGACGGTTACCGCGGCCAGGCGTTGGCGATCGTGCAGAACAGCCGTGCCGTCTGCTCGGTGTCGTACACCGCGCTATGCGCTTCGTTGGCATCCCAGCCCAGTCCCGCCGCATTGGCAGCACGTGCCAGCACCGTCTGCCCGTATGCGATGCCGGCCAGCGTCACCGTGTCGAATACGCTGAAGGGGTGGAACGGATTGCGCTTGTGCCCGGTCCGGGCGACGGCGGCATTGACGAAACCGAGGTCGAAATGCGCGTTGTGGCCGACCAGGATTGCGCGCTGACAGCCGTACTTCTTCATTGCGGCGCGAACCGGGGTGAAGATATGGTCCAGCGCGGCGCGCTCTTCCTTGGCCAGCCGGAACGGGTGATCCAGGATGATGCCGGTGACTTCCAGCGACTTCGGATCGATTTCCAGCCCTTCGGCCGGCACGACATGCGCGCTGGCGGTCTGCCCGGGGAAGAGCAGGCCGTTCTCGTCCATCTCGATCGGCACCGCCGCGATCTCCAGCAGCGCGTTGCGCTGGGCGTCGAAGCCGCCGGTCTCCACGTCCACCACCACCGGCAGGAAGCCACGGAAGCGTTGTGACATCGCACGCTGCGCCTGCGGTACTGCGGAAACGGGGGCGACGTCAGGTGCGGGGGTGGGGTCGGTCATGCGTGGATTCTAGCAGAGCGTTCCTGAGCGCCCGGTGCGCGCGGCCGGATGGGGCGTTGCGGGCGGCGCGCCAATCAGCGGCATCGCGGACCGGCTCCCGCCCAGGTGCCCCCGCCAGCGCCATGCCGGGCCAGCAGTGCATCGACGCTCAGCCTGCCGGCGCCAGCGAACAGCAACGGCAGCAGCATCGCCATGAACAGTACGGGCAGTTTGAAGTTGCCGAAGCCTTGGTCGCTGATTGCATACCCCATGGCGAGGTCGCCCAGCGAGTGCCATTCCATCGGCCAGTGCACCGCATGGGTCGCCACCACGGTCAGCACCAGCAGGCTGGCAGCGGCAAAGCGGGTGCCGAAACCGACGAGCAGGCAGGCGGCACCCAGCAGTTCGAACCAGGTGGCCAGTTGCCAGTTCAGCGCGGCCGGCAAGTGGTCGAATGGAAACGGAAAGGCCTGCTGCAGGTCGGCGAACCAGTTCTGGCCGTGCAGTTTCTCGAGGCCGGATTCGAAGTACTCCCAGGCCAGCAGTACGCGCAGGCCCAGCGGGGCCAACCAGGGGGCGAGACGGTCCAGCTGGCCACGCGCGGTGGCCAGGATCGGGTAGTTCATCGGGAATCTCCGGGAGTGGGGCGTCAGGGCGGCGGCGTGATCGGGCCGATTACGCCGGCTTGCAGGAACTGTTGCAGCAGGGCGGCACCGGCCTCGTCCAACGCGTGCTCCTCCAGCCCGTGTGCCAGTGCCAGCTGCCGCAGGTAGGTGTTGCCATCGGCGCCGGGCTGCTCGCCGATGCGGGCCAGCAGATGCACCGCCAGTGGGCTGAGGCTGGCGAAACGCACCTCACCGTCAGCATCGCGCCGGACCAGCAGGCCGGTCGGCTCGGCCGGAGCCGTGCGCGGCGCATCGTCCGCGCCAAGCCGGTGGACCGGCCATTGATACAGCAAGGGCCAGGCCAGCGGCGAACGCTGCAGGGCGACCACCCGCGGATCGATCGCGCCGGCCACCGGCAGCGGCTCGGCCTGCAGCTGGTACAACGCCGTTTCCACCCACTCGTAGTGGGCCAGCTCGGCCAGCGCCGGATGCGGAAGCTGCGGCTGTGCCTGCAGCCACTGCACGAACTCGGCAGCCAGTTCGGTGAACAGCGGACTGCGGCAGCGATGCGTCGCGAAGTAGCTGCGCACCAGGGCACTCCAGCCCGGTTCACCGAGCAGGCGCACGCAGACCGGGAACCCGTTGCTCAACAGACCCAGCAGGTTGTTGAACAGCAGGCGCTGGTACACCGCTACGCGTCGCGGCTCCATGCCGGCCGGCGCGGCCACGGTGTCCGGGTCGCGCAGATGGGCGGTGAACGCGTGCTGCTGCGCACGCAGCCGTTCCGGCGCTTCAGCCATGCGTGCTGCCTCCGGCTGGGGCGGCCTGCAGGCGGCGGATGGTCTGCAGCTCGCTCTGGAGCTCGGCGTATGGGGGGAAGTTGAAGTCGCGTTCGAGCAGGGTGGGGCGGGGGCCGATGCGCGCATAGGTACGTGCCAGCAGCTCCCAGACCGGATCGATCACGGCGCTGCCATGGGTGTCGATCTTCAGGTCCGGCGCTTCATCCAGGTGCCCGGCCACGTGCAGGCAGACGATGCGCTGTGCCGGCAGGCCGGCGATGAACGTGTCGGCGTCGTAGCCATGGTTGCAGGCGTTGACGTAGACGTTGTTGACGTCCAGCAGCAGGTCGCAGTCCGCTTCGGCAAGCACCGCGTTGGTGAAGGACAGTTCGTCCATGGACGGTTCCGGTGCCAGGTAGTAGGACACGTTCTCCACCGCGATGCGCCGGCCGAGCAGGTCCTGCACACGGGCAATGCGCGTGGCGGTATGGCGCACGGCTTCATCGGTGAACGGAATCGGCAGCAGGTCGTACAGATGGCCGTCGTCGCTGCAGTAGCTCAGGTGCTCGCTGTAAAGCGGCACGCGGTACTCGTCCAGGAAACGGCCAACCTGTGCCAGCAGCTGCGTGTCCAGCGGTGCACTGCCGCCCAGCGACAGCGACAGGCCATGGCAGCTCAGCGGATGCCGCGCCGCCAGTTCGGCCAGTGCATCGCCTGCCGGGCCGCCTACGTGGATCCAGTTTTCCGGCGCACATTCGAGGAAGTCGAAGTCGCCGGCCGGCGCCTCGCGCAGCGCCTGCAGCAGCGCGCGGCGCAGGCCCAACCCGGCGGCCGCCGCGGGAAGCGGCGACCGCCGGTGGACAGCGCTGGCGCGGACGTCAGTGCTTGCCACCGCACTTGCCTTCGCCGCACTTGCCTTCGGCCGCCTTCTTGTCGCCGGTGCTCTTGGCCTTGGCATCGGTGCCGGCGGCGGCCTTGCCCTTGTCGCCACCACACTTGCCTTCGGCGCTCTTGCCATCGGCGCCGCACTTGCCTTCGGCATGCTTGGCGGCGTCGCCGGTACGCGCGTCGGCAGCCTTGGCATCGGTGGCCTTGGCGGCCTGGCCGGCCACCAGATAGCCCTGCGCCAGATCGCTCATGCTCAGAGCCGAAGCGCTGGCCGTCATGCCCAGGCCGGCGACAAGGGCGGTAGCGGTCAGCAGGGACAGGGTCTTGTTGGTACTGCTCATCGGTTGTGCTCCTGGGTGGTGTGGGCAGGTGCCCGGGTGGCCGGCAGAGGTGCCGGTGGAAGCGATCGTGCGCCGATCCTACTCAACGAATCCTCGCAGAGAACTCAAATTTTCGTGAGATTTTCCGCGCAGTCAGGGGGCGGGGCCTTGCCAGGCAGGCGCGGCGCCTTTGGAAATGCTGGAAGGCCCAAAAAGAAAGGCCGCTGTCGCGCGGACAGCGGCCACTCTGGAGTCGACTCCGGTGTTGCAGTGCAGCGTCAGGGCTGACCGGTGCTGGAGGTTTCGTCGCGCTTCTCGCGCGGCGGCAGCGGCTGCTCTCCATGCACGAGGAACCAGACGTTCTCGGCGATGTTGGTGGCGTGGTCGCCCACGCGTTCCAGATTCTTGGCCATGAACAGCAGGTGGGTGCACGGCGTGATGTTGCGCGGATCTTCCATCATGTAGGTCAGCAGTTCGCGGAACAGCGCGGTGTACTGCGCATCCAGGCGCGCGTCATCCTCGCGCAGGGCCAGCGCCGCCTCGGCATCATTGTCGCGGTAGGCCGCGATGGCGCGGCGCACCTGCTGTGCGGCCAGCCGGCCCAGGGCGCGCAGGCCCTGGATCTGCGGCAGCGGCGGCACCTTGCCCAGTGCGATCGAACGCTTGGCAACGTTGGCCGCGTAGTCGCCGATCCGCTCGATGTCGGCGGGGATGCGCAGGCCCGCAAGAATTTCGCGCAGGTCGCGCGCCATCGGGCCGCGCAGCGCAAGGCGCATCACGTCGTGGCTGATCTGCTGCTCCAGTGCATCGATCGCCTCATCGTTGGCGATGATGCGATGGGCGGCGTTCTCATCGCGCTTCTCGATCACGTCCATCGATGCTTCGAGCTGGGCGACGGCCATCTCGCCCATGCGCACGATTTCGGCCACCAGGCGCTGCTGCTCTTCGTCGTAGCTCTTGACGATGTGGTCGTTGGGAAGATTCATGGTTGTTCCGTCATGTAGAGCCGGGCCATGCCCGACTGGCGTTGTCTGTGAAGAAGCCGCGGTCCGGTCAGCCGAAGCGACCGGTGATGTAGTCTTCGGTCTGCTGCTTGGACGGCTGCGAGAAGATCACTTCGGTGCGGTCATGTTCGATCAGGTCGCCCAGGTACATGAAGGCGGTGTAGTCCGATACGCGGGCGGCCTGCTGCATGTTGTGGGTGACGATGACGATGGTGTAATCGTTCTTGAGCTCTTCCACCAGTTGCTCGATGCGGCTGGTGGAGATCGGGTCCAGTGCCGAAGTCGGTTCGTCCAGCAGCAGCACGTCGGGGCGCAGGGCGACGGCGCGGGCGATGCACAGGCGCTGCTGCTGGCCACCGGAAAGACCCAGCGCGCTCTGGTTGAGCTTGTCCTTCACCTCGTCCCACAGCGCGCCCTGACGCAGTGCCTGCTCGACGCGGTCGCTCATCTCACCCTTGGACAGCTTCTCGTGGTGGCGGATGCCGTAGGCCACGTTCTCGAAGATCGTCATCGGGAACGGCACCGGCTTCTGGAACACCATGCCTACTTTGCTGCGCAGCCGGTTCATCGGGAACTTCGGCGACAGGATGTTCTCGCCGTCCAGCAGCACTTCGCCGCGTGCTTCCAGCTTCGGGTACAGCGCGTAGATGCGGTTGAAGATGCGCAGCAGGGTCGACTTGCCGCAACCGGAGGGGCCGATCAGCGCGGTGACGCGCTTTTCCGGGATCTCCAGGTTGATGCCCTTGAGGGCGTGGAACTTGTCGTAGTAGAAGTCCAGGCCACGCGCAGCGAGCTTGACCGGAGCCGGGGTATGCAGGTTCTCGTGCGAGGCCGGCACGGCGATGCGCTGCATCGGCACGGCATTGGAAAGATCGTTCATGGTGGTTTCCACGGAAAGGTCAGTCATGGGGGATGCGGTTGCGCAGCAGGAGGCCGCGGGCGGCGAGGCTGACCAGCAACACGAAGACGGTCAGCACCAGGGCACCGGCCCAGGCCAGCACCTGCCAGGATTCGTACGGGCTGCCGGCGAACTGGTTCATCACCACCGGCACCGAGGCCATCGGCTGGAACACGTTGCTGTTCCAGTACTGGTTGCCGAAGGCAGTGAACAGCAGCGGTGCGGTCTCACCGGAGATGCGGGCCAGCGCCAGCAGGATGCCGGTGATGATGCCGGCCGAGGCGCTGCGGTAGAGCACCTGCACGATCACCTTCCATTGCGGGATGCCCAGCGACAGCGCCGCTTCGCGCATCTGCGAGGGCACCAGGCGCAGCATTTCGTCGGTGGTACGCACCACCACCGGCAGCACGATGAAGGCCAGCGACAGCGCACCGGCGAAGGCGGAGAACTGGCCGCCGGTCTGCATCACGTACAGGGTGTACACGAACAGGCCCAGCACGATCGACGGGGCCGACAGCAGGATGTCGTTGACGAAGCGGACCACGGTGCCGGCCTTGCGGGCATTGCCGTACTCGGCCAGCCAAGTGCCGGCCAGGACACCCAGCGGGGTGCCGATGCCGATCGCCAGCGCACACATCACCGCGCTGCCGAAGAAGGCGTTGGCCAGGCCGCCTTCCTGCATCGGCGGCGGTGTCATCTTGGTGAACAGGTCCAGGTTGATGCCGGCCAGGCCCTTCGCGGCCAGGGTGAACAGGATCCAGCCCAGGAAGAACAGACCGAACAGCGCGGTGGCGCAGGACAGCGCGATGGCGACGACATTGCCGATGCGGCGGCGCAGGTACAGCGAGTCAGCGGTGGTGGACATCAGTTGCCCTCCTTGCGGGCCAGGCGCATCAGCATCAGGCGGGCGATGGCGAGCACCACGAAGGTGACGATGAACAGGACGAAGCCAAGCAGCAGCAGCGCCGAGCGGTAGGTTTCAGTGGCCTCGCCGAAGTCGTTGGCGATCAGGGCGGCGATGGTGGTGCCCGGCTCCAGCAGTGACGGCGACAGGCGCACGCTGTTGCCGATCACGAAGGCCACGGCCATGGTCTCGCCCAGTGCGCGGCCAAGGCCGAGGAAGACGCCGCCGATCACCGCCGAACGGGTGTAGGGCAGCACGATGTCCCAGCTCACTTCCCACTTGGTCGACCCCAGCGCATAGGCCGATTCCTTCAGGCGGGTCGGTACGGTCAGGAACACCTCGCGCATGACCGAAGAGATGAACGGGATGACCATGATGGCCAGCACGAAGCCGGCGGTCAGCATGCCGATGCCCAGCGGTGGGCCCTGGAAGATCGGGCCGATGACCGGCCATTCGCCCAGCGTTTCGTTGAGGAACGGGGTGACGTACTCGGTCATCACCGGTACCAGCACGAACAGGCCCCACATGCCGTAGATGATGGAGGGAATGCCTGCCAGCAGTTCGATGGCGGTGCCGACCGGCCCCCGCAGCCAGCGTGGCGCCACTTCGGTCAGGAAGAAGGCGATGCCGAAGCTGACCGGCACGGCGATGACCATCGCGATCAGCGCGGTGACCAGGGTGCCGTAGATCGGAGCAAGCGCACCGAACTTGTTTTCGACCGGATTCCAGTCGGAAGAGAAGAAGAAGCTCAGGCCCTGCATCTGCAGGGCATGACGGCCGCCCCACAGCATCGACAGAGCCGCGCAGGCCAGGGCGATCAGGACGAAGATGACGGTGCCGACCAGCACCCATCGGAACAGTTTGTCGTTGCGGGCATCACGCGCGTCACGCGTGGACGGGGCGGCTACAGGCTGGGCGATGGCATTCATGGGGACGGCAGGGCCAGGAAGGGGCGGGGCGGCACGGCGTGGAAGACACGGTGCCCGCACGCGGCGGGCACCGTCGGATCCATCACTTCAGTTCGGTCGCCCAGTAGGCCTCGATCTGCGTGACCAGTTCGGCCGGCAGCGGCACATAGTGCAGCTCGTTGGCCTGGGCCTGGCCGTTCTCGAAGGCCCACTTGAAGAAGGCCAGGGTGTCCTGGTTGCGCTTGGCATCCTTCGGCTGCTTCTGCATCAGCATGAAGTTGGTGGCGGTGATCGGCCACGCCTGCTCACCCGGAGCATTGGTGATGACCAGATTGAAGTCCTTGGCGCTGGCCCAGTCGGCGCTGGCGGCCGCAGCGGCGAAGGTCTCCGCGCTCGGCTGCACCCAGGTGCCGGCGGCATTCTGCAGCGAGGTGTACGGCATGGCGTTCTGCAGCGCGTAGGCCAGTTCGACGTAGCCGATCGAGCCCTTGATCTGCTTGACGTACGAGGCGACGCCTTCGTTGCCCTTGCCGCCCACACCGTCCGGCCACTGCACCGAGGTGCCTTCGCCGACCTTGCTCCTCCACTCCGGGCTGACCTTGGACAGGTAGTTGGAGAAGTTGAAGGTGGTGCCCGAGCCGTCCGAACGGTGGACGATGGTGATCTTGCCGTCCGGCAGGGTCACGCCAGGGTTGGCAGCGACGATCGCCGGGTCGTTCCAGGTCTTGACCTTACCGAGGAAGATGTCGGCCAGCAGGGCGCCGCTCAGGCGCAGCTTGCCCGCTTCCAGGCCTTCGATGTTGACGACCGGCACCACGCCGCCGATGGCCGACGGGAACTGGGCCAGGCCGGCCTGCGCCAGCTCCTCGCTGCTCAGCGGCTTGTCGGACGAGCCGAAGTCGACCGTGCCGGCCTTGATCTGGGCGATGCCGCCGCCGGAACCGATGGACTGGTAGTTGATCTTGGCGCCGGTGCTGGCGTTGTAGTCGGCCGACCACTTCGACACCAGCGGGAAGATGAAGGACGCGCCGGCGCCGGAGACTTCGGCGGTCACCTTCGCACCGGCGGCAGCCGGGGCAGCGGCACCGTCGGCGGCCGGCTGCTGCGCGGCCTGCTTGTCGCCACCGCAGGCCGACAGGCCCAGGGCAATGGCCAGGGAAAGGGCGGCGAGGCCGGCCGAGTGCAGTTTCATGGTCACTCCATAGCGGGGAAGAGCCGACGGCGTCGGCGGATGCGGCTATGAAATGATGTTTTTGTTACAGCCGTATGACGTCCATGACAGAGGTGTCCTGGATCACGTTCCGACAAGGGTTTCACAGGGGCCTCGCCCACTGCGGACACCCCCGGAGACCGCCGCGGCCGCCCGATCTGCGCACCGGCAGGGTTGTCGGGCCGGTGCAGGGTCGAGCCCCACGTCCCCCGGCGACGGCAGGCCGGACCCCACAAACGAGAAGAGCGCGAGATCCCGAGGATCTCGCGCCCGGTGGGGCCGGCGGGGGAGAGAGGACCCGCCGGCCCCGCTCCTGCGGGGGAGGTCTTGCTCAGTACTTCAGGTTCTGGGTCCAGTAGGTCTCGATCTGGCGGACCAGGGTGTCCGGCAGCGGGACGTAATCAAGCTGCTTGGCCTGCTGGTCGCCGTTCCTGTAGATCCAGCGGAAGAACTCCTGCGTGGCCTTGGCACCGGCGACGTTCTTCGGCTGCTTGCGGACCAGGATGAAGTTGGTGGCGGTGATCGGCCACGCATCGGCACCCGGGGCATTGGTCATCACCAGGTAGAAGTCACGGGCATTGGCCCAGTCGGCGCTGGCGGCGGCGGCCGAGAACGAGGCGTCCGACGGCTGCACGATCTTGCCCGCGGCGTTCTTCATTGCCGCGTACGACATCTTGTTCTGCAGCGCATAGGACAGCTCGACGTAGCCGATGCCACCCTTGATCTGCTTGACGTAGGCGGCCACGCCTTCGTTGCCCTTGCCGCCGATGCCCGCCGGCCACTGCACCGAGGTGCCTTCACCGACCTTGCTCTTCCACTCCGGGCTGACCTTGGACAGGTAGTTGACGAAGTTGAAGGTGGTGCCCGAACCGTCGGAGCGGTGCACGATGGTGATCTTGCCGCTGGGCAGGGTCAGGCCCGGGTTCAGTGCAGTGATGGCCGGATCGTTCCAGGTGGTGATCTTGCCCAGGAAGATGTTGGCCAGGGTCGGGCCATCGAGCTTCAGCGCACCCGGTGCGACGCCGGCGACGTTGATCACCGGCACCACGCCGCCGATCACCGACGGGAACTGGGCCAGGCCGGCCGCAGCCAGTTCTTCCGGCTTCAGCGGCGCGTCGGAGGAACCAAAATCGACGGTCGCTGCCTTGATCTGGGCAATGCCGCCGCCGGAACCGATCGACTGGTAGTTGACCTTCTTGCCGGTGGCGGTGCTGTAGTCCGCCGACCACTTGGACATCACGGGGTAGATGAAGGAGGCGCCCGCGCCGGTGACATCGGCAGCATTGGCGGCGAACACGGACGACGCGGCCAGGATGGCGACAGCGGCGCGCGACTTGAAGGCGTGGATCACGGGAGAGACTCCTGGGGTGGTCGAAGGGCGGTTGCCCAACGTATCGGTGCACATTCCATAACCATTCCGTGACACGGAAAGGTCTGTCATATGACGCCGGTGTGACATCGGATGAGGGGATCGCGCTGCGTTACAGGCGTCACCGCACGTGGCAAGGGCACGACCGCAGTCGTGCCCTTGCCGATGCGTGATGCGATGACGCGGGCTCTTACCAGAAGAACTGCGCGCGGGCTTCCAGGATGTTCGGATCGTCATTGACGAAGCCGCGGGCGCTGGAGCTGTACTTCTTGCTGTCGACCTTCACGTAGTTCAGCATCAGCTTGAAGTTCGAGCGCCAGTACCAGTTGGCGCCGACGGTCCACACATCCATCTTGCCGCCGAGCACGCCATCGACGATCGGCGGGCGACCGGCGACCGGGTTCGCGGCCAGGTTGCCGTCGTTGAGGTCCATGTGGTCGTAGCGCACGCCCAGCTGCCACTGGCCGCTGGCCGGGTTGTTCGGCAGGCCGGTGCCGGGCGTGCCGCCCTTGTAGCTCCAGGTCTCGCCGGTGACATTCCACAGGCCGCTGATGTAGTAGCCGTCGCTGGTGTAGTTGTCGTGGTCGTAGCGCTTGGCCTTGCTGGTGTAGTACTCGGCCTGGGCCTTGAACGGGCCCTGGAAGTACATGGCTTCGGCGCCGACGGTGCTGACGCGGTCGGTGTCGGTCAGGTTGCCGCTGTCGATCAGGCGGGCGGTGGCCAGGTCGGCGTTCGGACGTGCGCGCACGCGCAGGGTGTCGGCGTCGGCGTCGTAGTCCACGTAGCTCAGGCCGAAGTGCAGGACCTGGCCCTTCTCGTTGATCGGAGCCCAGGTGCCACGCGCACCGTAGCCGCTGCCATGGGCCAGGTTGCGGGTCAGCTCGCGGCCGAAGGCGCTGGCGGTGACCGACCAGTTGTCCTGGCCGTAGCTGTAGGCGCCACCCAGGCGGCGGGCGATCGCGTAGGTGTTGGTGACCGCGGCCTTGGAGATGAAGTCGTTGTTCTTGGTGCTGGACAGCTCTTCCAGGCTGTTGGGCTGCTTGAACTGGCCGACCTGGATGAAATGGTTGGCATTGCCCAGCAGCTTGTACTTCACGTTGGTGTCGAGGAACTTGTCCGCCTTGGCGTCGTAGCCGAGCACCCACTCCACGTTGCCCGGGCCCTTGCCCTTGAGCACCAGCTCGGCGCGGCGCAGCTCGAACTCGCTGTCCTTGCCATTGCCGGCATCGCCACCATTGAGGTCCACGACGTCGTTGTGGAACCAGTTGCCGTCGGCCTGGACCAGGCCTTCGAAGGTGATTTCCGAACCGCCGATCACGTCGATGGCGACTTCAGCGTGGGCAGCCGGCACATAGAGCGCAGCGGCCACGGCCACCGTCAGGAGTTGGTGATGCAGTTTCATGGAGAGGAGCCTTGCAGGCAGGTGGGAAGATGCGCGCAGGCTAGAAGGTAAAGATTGCGTAAATGTGACAGTTTCCGCGCGCAGTCTGTCCGCCGCGACCCTTGCCACGACTGGGCCCGGCATTGATGCCGGGCCGATATGACGTGGGGATTGCGCTGCGATGGCATTTACCCGCAGGCGCTGCGGGATGCCTCAGGGGGCCGGTGTCTTGTCCTTGAAGCGGCACAGATCAGCGATCACGCATCCCGGGCAGTCCGGCTTGCGTGCCTTGCAGACGTAGCGTCCGTGCAGTATCAACCAGTGATGTGCGTCGAGCAGGAATTCATCAGGAATCGCCTTGACCAGCCTGTCCTCGACTTCGCGCACGTTCTTTCCCGGCGCCAGTCCCGTGCGGTTCGCAACGCGGAAGATGTGCGTATCCACCGCCATCACAGGTTCGCCGAAAGCCGTGTTGAGCACGACGTTGGCGGTCTTGCGGCCGACGCCGGGCAGGGCTTCCAGTGCCTCGCGTTCGCGTGGTACTTCACCGCCATGTTTCTCCAGCAGGATCGCGCAGGTGGCGATCACGTTTTTCGCCTTGGCGTTGAACAGGCCGATGGTGGCGATGTATTTCTTCAGTCCGTCCTCGCCCAGCGCCAGGATCTGCGCGGGCGTGTTGGCAACGGGGAACAGGCGACGCGTGGCCTTGTTGACGCCGACATCGGTGGCCTGCGCCGACAACGCCACCGCCACCAGCAGTTCGAACGGCGAGCTGTATTCCAGTTCGGTCTTCGGATGCGGGTTGAGTTCGCGCAGGCGCGTGAACATTTCCACCACGTCGGCGCGCGGCATGCTGCTGCCACGCCGCGCTGGCGCGCGGGCGGCCTTCTTCGCGGTGGCCATCAGCGCTCCTTGCCGGTGGCGCGTGCCTTGGCACGGGCGAGGATGGCGGCAGCGGCGGCGGGCAGCGCAGGTTTCACGTCCGGCGCCGGGCGCGGCGTGCGACGCGCATCGCGTTCGGCGTCGCGGCGGGCCAGGCGCACCGCGCGTGCGCGGTAACGGTCACGTGCGGCCCACGCGCGCTGCAACTGCTGCCGCGCCTGGCTGAGCACCTCCGGCAGTTCCGGGTGCCCGGGAACCTCGTGTGTGTCGCCTTCGTTGGCGACATAGTCCATCAGGCCGGCCTGCAGGGCACCATCAAGATCGTCTGCCTGGACCCGGGCGAACAGCAGCGCGGGGTTGGGTCGGGATGCCATGGGGTCAACGGTTCTGGAAGGCGGGGGGACGGCGTTGCAGGAAGGCACCGGTGCCTTCGCGCATATCCTCGGTGGCGAACAGCAGGCCGAACTGCGCGCTTTCGTACTCCAGTCCCGCCTCCAGGCTGCACTCGCCGCCGACGTGGACCGCATCAAGCAGGGCGCGCAGCGCCAGGGGCGCCGAGCGTGCCAGCTGCCGGGCGATGTCCTGCACACGGGTGTCCAGATCGGCCGCCGGCACCACCTCGTTGACGATGCCCAGCGCGAGCGCACGGGCGGCATCGATGGGCGCACCCAGCAGGCACAGTTCCAGGGTGGCAGCCCGGCCGCAGAGGCGCAGCAGGCGCTGGCTGCCGCCGAAGCCGGGGATCAGGCCGAGATTGATCTCCGGCTGGCCGACCTTGGCCGAGTCAGCGGCAACGCGCAGATGGCAGGCCAGCGCCAGTTCCAGGCCGCCGCCCAGGGCAAAACCGTTGACGCGGGCGATGACCGGCTTGGGCATGCGTTCGATCTGACGCATCAGTCCTTGGCCGAGCAGGGAGAAATCACGTCCCTGAACCGCACTGAGTGTGTTCATCTCGGCGATGTCGGCGCCGGCGACGAAGGCCTTCTGGCCGGCACCGGTCAGCACCACCACACGCACCTCGGGGTCGGCCGCGGCGTCCCTGAACGCATCGGCCAGACCCTGCAGGGTCGCGGCATTGAGGGCATTGAGCTTGTCCGGGCGCTGGACGGTCACGGTGCGGATGGCGCCATCGTCGGTGACAGCGATCAGGTCATCGGCCACGGTGAAACTCCTGGAACGTTAAAAAAGAGTGATTTTGAACTCTGCCCGCGCAGACAGGTCATAGCCTGCGTGGTGAGTAGCGGTTACACGTTGTGGCCGTTATCCTAACCCGTCGCCTCAGGGCGGCGCAGAACGTCCCTGAGTTACCACCCCTGGAGAACTGTTTGATGAAGTTGCGTTCTATCGCGGTCGCCGTCGCGGCCCTGGCCCTGACGGGCAATGCCTTCGCCCAGGACGTCTCGTCCGAAAAGGGCAAGCTGAGCTACTACTTCGGTTACGACTACGGCAACAACCTGGCGGAGCTGACCGGTCGTGGTGAGCAGCTGGACATCAACTCGGTGGTGAAGGGTCTGCAGGACGCCTACGCCAAGAAGCAGCCGGCGATCACCGCCGAGCAGCTGAAGCCGGCCGTTGAAGCGTTCCAGAAGCGCGAGCAGGGTCGTGCCCAGGCCGCCAAGGCCGAGTACGAAAAGGCCGCTGCCGAAAACAAGACCAAGAGCGATCAGTTCATCGCGGCGAACAAGGCCAAGGCCGGCGTGCAGTCCCTGCCGAGCGGCGTCCAGTACCGCGTGATCGAAGCCGGCAAGGGTGCCAAGCCGACCCAGGCCAGCACCGTGCAGCTGGAAGTTGCCGGTCCGTTCCCGTACGGCCAGCGCCCGACCGAGGCCCGCCCGGCCCAGCAGATTCCGTCGATCAAGGTCAGCGAAGTCGAAATGAAGGCCATGCGTGAGACCCTGCTGCAGATGCCGGCGGGTTCGAAGTGGGAAGTCACCCTGCCGCCGGACCAGGCGTACGGTGCCGACCCGCGCACCCCGTTCCCGCCGAACGTGGCCGTGCAGTTCGAGATCAAGCTGGTCAGCGTCAAGTAAGCCTCCGCATCAACATCAACGCGCCGGTGATCCCACCGGCGCGTTTTTGTTTGCGCCGCGCGCGGCCGGCAGCATCGGGCCATGCTCGGCGAAGGCGCGCGGCGAAGGACCGCATGCCGCATCTTCAGCCCGCGCAAATTCAGCGCAATCGCGCTACTGTTGCAACGTGCAAACTACGGAAGACCCGGCGCGTGTTGTCGCAAGCCCCTGCATCGGAACGTGCAAGCTGGATGGCAACCGGCTGTGCCGCGGTTGCCGGCGGCACATCGACGAGATCACACGGTGGTCGTCGATGAGCGACAGCGAACGCAGCCACATCCTGCATCGCGTGCTGCCGCTGCGCGAGCAGCTGCAACAATCGCTGCACGGCTCGCTGGCCGACCATGATCGCCTGTTGCGCGCATTGCATCCGCTGGCCGCCCCGCCCGCCGGTGACGGTTGGAACCGCAGTGAACTGATCGACCTGCTGCCGCCGGGTCCGCCGGTGGAAGCGGCGGTGTTGGCCGGCATCGTGCCGCGTGCCAGCGGCGCGCAGGTGATCCTGACCCGTCGCACTGAAACCCTGCGACAGCACGGCGGCCAGGTCGGCTTTCCCGGCGGCCGTACCGAGCCGGATGATCGCGATGCGCTGGCCGCAGCGCTGCGCGAAAGCCAGGAAGAAATCGCGCTGGCGCCTGCGCAGGTGCAGCCACTGGGCTACCTCGATCCGTTCGTGACCATCACCGGTTACCGTGTCACCCCGGTGGTGGCGGTGGTCGATCCGGACTTCGTGCCCGTGCCGCAGCCCAGTGAAGTGGCCGAGGTGTTCGAGGTGCCACTGGATTACCTGATGGCGGCCGACAACCTGCGCCAGGTCGAAATCAACCATCGTGGCCGCATCCGTCATGTGCTCGAGTACGGCTGGCCCGGCCAGCGGATCTGGGGGGCGACGGCGGCCATTCTCTACAACCTGCGTCGCCGCCTGGAGCAAGTGCAATGAAGCCGATCGATCCGCCGTGGACCACCCTGGTCGATGTCGCCACCCTCGCCGCTGCACTGGGCGAGGACGTGCGCGTGGTCGACGCCCGTGCAACGGCGAGCACCGCCGTGCGTGTGGTCGATGCGCGCGCGTCGCTGGGCGATCCGCAGGCGGGCGAGGGCCAGTACCTGGCCGGTCATGTCCCCGGTGCGGTGTACGCCGATCTCAACCGGGATCTGTCCGACCTCACCCGTGCCGGCCACGGTCGCCACCCGCTGCCGGACAGCGACGCGTTCGCCGCACGGCTGGGTCGCTGGGGTATCGCCCCGGAGACCCAGGTGGTGGTCTACGACGGCAGCGATGGCAGCATGGCCGCCGCGCGCCTGTGGTGGCTGCTGCGCCTGATGGGCCACGCGCGGGTGGCGGTGCTCGATGGAGGCATTGCGGCCTGGCAGGCAGCGGGGCTGCCGCTGGCGACCGGTGCGGGCGAGGTTCCGGCCCAGCCTGCCTATCCGGGGCGCTTTGACACCACGCAGATCGCCAACGCCGACGAGATCACCGCCCGGCTCAAGCATGCGCCGGGCTGGTTGCTGGACGCCCGCGCGGGAGAGCGCTTCCGCGGCGAAGTCGAACCGCTGGATCCGGTGGCCGGCCACGTGCCCGGCGCGGTCAACCGCCCGTTCGCATCCAATGTGCTCGATGGCCGCATGCGCGATACGCAGGAGCTGCGTGCCGAGCTGCAGGGCATCATCGGCAATCGCGATCCGCAGCAGGTCGTACTGATGTGTGGTTCCGGCGTGACGGCGTGCCATCTGCTGCTGGCGATGGAAGCGGCGGGCCTGTCCGGGGCGCGCATCTATGCCGATTCCTGGAGCGGCTGGGTGAGCGACAGCAGCCGACCGGTCGCCAGCGGTACCTGAGACAGAACCGGGGTCAGATCCGTTTTCCCGCGCAGAACGGATCTGCCCCCTTCAGGCGGCAGTCCTGCCGGTTACCCGATCGATTGCAGGGGCACCTTCGCCAGCACCCGAGCCCACGGAAACAACGGCCCCGGATCGCGCTTGCGGGCCACGCTCAACGTCGGATCGTCACTGGCCTGCACCTGTTCCCGGTCCAGCTGGTCGTGGCCGGCGATCCGCTGCAGTGAGGGGTAGCGCGCCACCAGGGCCAGCAGCAGCTGTTCCAGGGCCTGCAGCTGCGGCTCGGTGTACGGCTCGTCCATCGCCTGGTGACGGCTGTCGAACCAGTCGGGGTAGCGCCCGCTGTTGACCAGCTCGATGCCCAGCGTCCGTGCGTTCATGCCGCGGACGTGGTGGGCCACGCGCTCAGGTGCCACGTACTGCACGACGCTGCCGTCGCGGTCGATGTAGAAATGGCCGCTGTTGCCGGCGCCGCTGTCGTACAGCACCCGCTCGCCATAGGCACGGGCCGTGGCCAGGTCGGGCAGCTCGGTGCAGTGGATCACCACCATCTCCAGCGTGTCCGGCGCGCGCAGCGGCAGAAGGTCGTGATAGGGCAGGGGCTGCAGCAGCAGGCCGGGCAGGAGCGGGTTGGGCATGCGGCGATGCTAGCATTGCGCAATGAACCTGCATTCTCTTTCGTTGTCGGTGCGCGCCTGCGGAGCGTGCGCATGAGCCGCGGTCACTGCATCCTCTCCCATGGCTTCGAGAGCGGGCCGGAGGCCACCAAGGTCACGGCACTGGCCGAGGTCGCCCAACGCCTGGGCTGGACCCATGAGCGGCCGGACTACACCGATCTGGACGCGATGAGCGAAGTGAGCCGCGTCGGTGACGTGCCGGGGCGTCTGCAGCGCCTGCTGGAACGCGCTGCACATGCGGCGGCACAAGGGCCGCTGGTGCTGGCGGGTTCCAGTCTGGGCGCCTACATCTCTGCGATCGCCTCGTTGCAGGTACCGGTGGCGGGCCTGTTCCTGATGGTCCCGCCGACCACCATGGGGCCCATGCCGGCGCTGGACGCCGCAGCGGTCCCCACCACCGTGATCCAGGCCTGGCACGATGATGTCGTGCCTGCCGCCGGGGTGATCGCCTGGGCGCAGGCGCGCTCGGCACAGCTGCTGCTGGTGGACGATGGCCACCGCCTGGAACGGCACGTGGAGGCATCCGCACACGCCTTCGAGCGCCTGCTGCGCCAACTGTGAAGCCGGGGCGCACGGCGCGCCGGCCCGCATTGACTACAATGGCAGCCCCGCCGCCCCCGGCGCGGGCCTGCCGGCCGTGCCCACGGCCCTCCTTTCCGACTGGCGCGGCTCCCCTGCCGCGCCCGACCACCTGCGAACCGATCCCGTGAAATTCTTCGTCTCCTGCGCCAAGGGCCTGGAATATCTGCTTGCCGATGAACTGTCGGCCCTGGGCCTGGACAAGGCCACTGCCACCATTGCCGGCGTCAATGCCGAGGGCGAGCTGGAGCAGGCGCTGCGGATCGTGATGTGGTCACGTCTGGCCAGCCGCGTACTGTGGCCGATCGACGAGTTCGAATGCCCGGACGAGCAGGCGCTGTATGACGGCGTGCGTGCGCTGCCGTGGCATGAGCACATCAAGCCGGAGATGACCCTGGCGGTGGATGCGCATGTGTCCGGCGACAAGATCACCCACGCCCGCTTTGCCGCGCAGCGGATCAAGGACGCCATCGTCGACCGCATGCGCGATGAGGGCCTGGAGCGGCCGTCGGTCAACACCGATCTGCCGGATGTGCGCGTCAACCTGTCGCTGCGCAAGGGCCGTGCCTCGCTGTCGATCGACCTCGGCGGCGGCCCGCTGCACCGCCGTGGCTGGCGGGGGGCCGCGCACGAAGCGCCGCTGAAGGAGAACCTGGCGGCCGCGTTGCTGCTGCGGGCGCAGTGGCCGCGTCTGCATGCCGCCGGTGGTGGCCTGCTGGACCCGATGTGCGGCAGCGGCACGTTGTTGATCGAAGGCGCGCTGATGGCGGCCGACGTCGCGCCGGGCCTGATGCGCCACGGCAGCCTGCCGCCGAGCCGCTGGCTGGGCTTCGACAAGGTGGCCTGGAAGGCGATCCAGAGCGAGGCGCGCGAGCGCGAGGCCACCGGCCTGGCCGCGCTGAAGCCGGTGATCCACGGCAGCGACATCGATCCGACGGCGATCGAAGCGGCACGCGAGAATGCCGAAGTGGCGGGCGTGGCCCACGCCATCCGCTTCACCCGCGCCGACGTATCCGAGCTCACCTCGCCGGAGCAGGAGATCGGTGCGGTGGTCTGCAACCCGCCCTACGACGAGCGCCTGGCCGCCGATCCGGCGCTGTACCGCGCCCTGGGCGACGCGCTGCAGAAGGCGGTGCCGCAGTGGCGCGCCAGCCTGCTGTGCGGCAACGACGAGCTGGCCTTCGCCACGGGTCTTCGTGCGGCCAAGAAGTACCAGATGTTCAATGGCGCGCTGGAATGCGCGCTGATCGTCTGCGACCCGATCGCGGTGCCGGGGCGTGATCCGGCACAGCCGCGGGAGCTGAGCGAAGGTGCGCAGATGGTGGCCAACCGCCTGCGCAAGAACCTGAAGAAGTTCAAGAGCTGGCGCGCGCGCGAGGACATCACCTGCTTCCGCGCCTACGATGCGGACCTGCCGGAATACGCGGCGGCCATCGATGTCTACGAAGAGGACGGTGGACAGCGCCGTACCTTCCTGCACGTGCAGGAATACGCTGCACCGGCGGCGATTCCCGAGAACGACGTGCGCCGCCGCCGCAACGAACTGCTGGCCGCCGCGCGTGAGGTATTCGGCGTGCCGCCCGAACAGGTATCGATGAAGTCACGCGAGCGTGGCAAGGGCGGCAGCAAGTACGGCCGTTTCGAGCAGCGCGACGAGTTCGTGGTGGTGCGCGAGAATCATGCGCTGCTGCAGGTGAACCTGTTCGACTATCTCGATACCGGCCTGTTCCTGGACCATCGCCCGCTGCGCCGGATGATGGCCGAGCAGGTGCGTGGCAAGCGCTTCCTCAACCTGTTCTGCTACACCGGCGTGGCCAGTGTGCAGGCAGCCGTGGCCGGCGCGGCCAGCACCACCAGCGTCGACCTGTCCGCTACCTACCTGCAATGGTGCTACGACAACCTGGCCCTGAATGGTCAGGGCGGCAACCAGCATCTTCTGGTGCAGGCCGATGCGATGGCCTGGCTGGAAGCCGACCGCGGACAGTACGATGTGATCTTCTGCGATCCGCCGACGTTCTCCAACTCCGCCCGCGCCGATGATTTCGATGTGCAGCGCGAGCAGCTGCGGCTGCTGCGTGCAGCGGTGGCACGGCTGGCACCGGCAGGCGTTCTGTACTTCTCCAACAACTTCCGCCGTTTCAAGCTGGAAGAGAACGCGATCGCCGAGTTCGCCCAGTGCCGTGAGATCACTGCGCGTACCATCGGTCCGGACTTCGAGCGCAACGCACGCATCCACCGTGCGTGGGAGTTGAAGCGTCTGGGTTGAAGGTTCGCCGGGCATGGCCCGGCGCTACCGGCTATGCCAGCGCCACCACCAGGCCCAGCAACGGCAGGGTGATCGCCAGCGGCACGATCCACCGCGGGCGGTAGGGATACAGCCCGAACGACAGCGTCACGCCGCCCACCGTCATCACGCCCAGCCACTGCACCGGGCCCATGGCCCAGCCATGGTCGGCAACGCACAGGGCGAAGGTGACCGCCAGCAGCAACCAGCCCAGAACCCGCCACTGGGCGCGCCGTGCCGGAACGGCGGCTTTGCCGTGCAGATCGTGCTGGTGCCTTTCCATTGCCAGCGACAATGCGGTGAACGCGGAGAAGGAAAGCGCCAGCGCCAGCAGCATCATGCGCTGGCCTCCACTTCGGTGGCTTCGGTCGGTGCCCTGGGCGCAACGGTTGCCGCGGCACGTTTTTTCTTCTCGGCCGCAGACAGCGGTGGCGTCCAGCGCTGCATGCGCCAGCCGCACAGCGCCAGCATCGCACCGAAGGCGATCATCGACAGGTCGAAGCCCGCCAGCACCCAGTCACCGCTGCGCAGGGTAATGCCCAGATGGGCGTGGGTGGTCAGCGCGTTGACCACCGGAACCAGCGCGAATGCGGCTGCGCCCAGGTACAGCTGCCACGTCCACATCACCCGTTTCGGCCAGACGAACGCGGTCAGCAGGGCGCCGCCCCACGCATAGAAGAACACGTTGGCTTCGGCATTGGAGCGATCGGCCAGATCCAGCGGCAGCAGCCGATTGCCCCAGAAGTAGGCGGCAAAGGCGATCGGCAGGCCGGCCACGGTACCGATGTTCAACGCATCGACCAGGCGCAGGCCGAAGCCGGTGCGCCCGCTCTTGGCATGCTTCGGTCGTTCCTTCACTGCCCACAGCACCACGCCACTGGCCACCATCAGGCAGCCGACCAGGCCGGACAGGAAGAACAACGCACGCAGCCCCCAGTCGGCGAAGCGCGCCAGGTGCAGGCCATACAGCACGCCACGGGTGGCGGTGGCACCACCGGAGGCCGGGGTCTGTTCCAGCAGCCTGCCGTCCACCATGTCGTAACGCAGCGAAGGCGTGTCGATGGAAAGACGCTTTCCGTCACGCTGGCGGATGTCGATGACCGCGTTGCGCGCGCCCGGATTGGACACGGTGAAGCCGGCCACTTCGGCGCCATGCCAGTGGGCGCGCGCATCGTCCAGCAGGCGGGCGATCGGCAGCGGCGCGGCGCGGCCTTCGGCCGGCGCGGTTACTTCAGGCAGGCCACCGAAGGCTTCGCTGAAGAATTTGTCCTCATCCTGCGGGTAGGCCACTTTCACGCCCCAGGGCAGGTACATGATCATCAGGGTGACGATGCCCGTGTAGGTGATCATCGCGTGGTAGGGCAGCGCCATCACCGCGCTGACATTGTGGAAATCCAGCCAGGAGCGCAGGCCCTTGTCTTTGCGGAAAGTGAAGAAGTCCTTGAAGATCTTCTTGTGGGTGATCACCCCGGTGATGATGGCCACCAGCATGAACATGGCGCAGAAGCCGACCAGGTAACGGGCCCACAGCACGGGGATGTAGTGCAGGTCGAAATGCAGGCGGTAGAAGAAATCTCCGCCGCGCGTCTGGCGGGCGTTCAGTTCGTCGCCGGTGTTCGGGTCGAGCGTGGCATCGCCGAAGGCACCGCGTCGGCCACGGCTTGGATCGGCCAGCTCGGGTGGCAGGCGCCAGAACAGCTGCATGGCCGGGTTGCGCGGCTGTGGCAGGGTCACGAACCAGGTCTGGGCCTGCCCCGCATGGGCCTGCAGGTAGTCCACGCTGCGTTGCGCGGCCACATCGATGCTGACGGTGCTGGCCGGCAGTTCCGGGCGCATCCAGCGGCTGATCTCTTCACGGTAGTAGCTTGCGGTACCGGCCATGAAGATCAGCAGCAGCAGCCAGCCGACCAGCAGGCCGGTCCAGGTGTGCAGCCAGGCCATCGACTGGCGGAATCCATTCTTCATGCCCAGGCTCCCATCAGCCGCGCGATGCCGGTCATCAGCAGGGCAGGGGCGAGGATGCCGATCCACGCACGCAGGGCACTGCGGGTGGCGAATGCCCACAGCGCGGCACAGGCGGCAACCAGGATGGCCAGCAGCATGCCGGTCAGCACGGTCTGGCCCCGCGCGCCCGGCAGGACGACGGCACAGAACACGCCGGTCATGGAGGCCAGCGCATAGCCACCGAAGATCGCGGCCAGCGAGCGCGACAGGATGCCCCAGCGCGGGTTGCGGAAGAAAACACGGGAGCTGGCGGTTGCGGGCGAGCGGTCCACGGTGGTCCTGTCGGTCGGGGAGGGGATCGAACGCGCCTGCGGCCCCCTTGCGCCCCGCGCACGTCGCCCAGCGTGTCCCATCAATGCAGCGCTGCCCGCGCAGACGGGCAGCCGGAGGTCAGGGCTGTACATGGGCACCGGACAGGTCTTCCTTGCCCGTGCGGCCAAGCGCACCACCGATCAGTAAATGATAGGCATTCGCATTCTGTTAATCAAGGCTGCGTGACGAAAGATGAGTCGTTCCGTGCCCACGCAGCAGGTCAGCGGACCCGCCGCTCAGAAGCGGAACACCACCGTTGCCGCGTGCAGCAGCAGGCCGATCAGGCCGCCAACCAGCGTGCCGTTGAAGCGGATGAATTGCAGGTCGCGGCCGACGCTCAGTTCCAGCTGCTCGACCAGATGGCGCTCATCCCAGCCCCTGACCGTCTGTGCGATGTGCGTGGTGACCCCCTCGCGCAGTCGCCCGGTCAGGCGCTGTGCGCCTTCCAGCAGATGCTGGTTCAGTGCGTCGCGCAGTGCCGGGTCGGACTGCAGGGTGCTTCCCAGCGAGGCGAGGCTGCGCTGCAGGTGGCCGACCAGCGCCGAATCCTCGCGCTGCAGGTCGGCGCGCAGACTGGCGTGGATGCGTGCCCAGAGCCCCTGCACGTACTCCTGCAGGGCAGGATGGTCGATCATCTCCTGCTTGAGCTGTTCGATGCGCTCGGCCAGCGCCGGGTCTTCGCGCAGGCGCTGGACGTAGTTGCCCAGCCACGCCTCGTAATCCTGCCGCAGCGGATGCTGCGGCTCGGCCAGTACCTGCTGCAGCTCCTCCAGCACGGCGCGTGCCAGCCGCTCGGCCAGGCTGTCCCCGATCTCGTCGATGGGTTTCACCCAGTTCACCGTGCTTGAGAGCGTCGGCCATTCGCGCTGGATGTAGCGCACGATCAGCTGCGACGCGCGCTCCTTCACTTCCGGCTGCTCCAGCCAGCGTCCCAGCCTCTGCAGGCCCTCGTCCAGCACACGCTGGTGGCGCCCGTCGGCGGTCAGCAGGGCAAGCAGCTCGCCGGCGGTGGATGCCGCGTTCCACTGTCGCAACTGCTGCACCACGAACGCGTGCAGCTGCCGGCGCACGGCGCGTTCATCGAAGAAGTCCAGTGCCTGCAACGCCCAGCCGCGTGCCATGTCGGCCAGCATGCGTGCGCGTGCCGGTTCGGCCAGCCAACTGCCGAGACGGCCAGCCGGATCGAACACCTTCAGCTTGGCCAGCAGCACCTGTGGTTCCAGGAACTGATCGCGCACGAACAGCGCCAGGCTGTCGCCGATGCGCTCCTTGCTGCGCGGAATGATGGCGGTATGGGGAATCGGCAGGCCCATCGGCCTGCGGAACAGGGCGACCACCGCGAACCAGTCTGCCAGCGCGCCCACCGCTGCCGCCTCGCAGAAGGCGGATACCCAGGCCCAGGCGCCGCGCTCGCCCTGCCAGTGGCTGACCGCAAAACCGGCCAACATCAACACCAGCAGGCCCAGGGCGATGGCTTTCAGGCGTCGCAGCTGGGCGCGGCGCGGATCGATTGCGGACGTCATGGCGGCAGTCTAACCGCCACCGGATGATGCCGGCGCATCGGTAGTGCCGGGCCATGCCTGGCGGCTTTTCAGGGCCCGCTGCGCTCGCCGGGCATCGCCCAGCGCTAACCATTTGCTACAGCGCTTCCAGCTGCCTGCGCAATGCCGCCAGCTGCGTGCGCAGGGCATCGTTCTCGCGAGTGAGCGCGACGACGCGTCGGCGCAGCGCCGGCGCATCCTCACCCAGTTGCTCCAGCGCGGACAGCACTTCCGCATCGCGCAGGGCGATCTCGTCCTCGCTGGGCTCATCGAACGCCATTTCCGCCGGTTCTGGCTTCGCCGCGCGCGGCTTGCGCTTGGACTCGCGTACGCGCTTGGCGGCCTGCTTCAGTTCGTCCTTGCCGCCTGCGGCTGCCGCGCGCTGCTCTTCCTCGGGCAGGTTGGCCACGGCCGCGGCCGCGCTGATCGAGATCACGCCGGCCTTGACCGCTTCCACGACTTCGGCGGCCGCCTGTGCGTGAATGCGTTCGATCATCCCGACCTGGCTGGTGCTCAGCTTCGCTTCGCGGGCCAGTTCCGCACGGCTGAGTTTCGGCGCGGGTTCCCACGGTGGGCTGTCTTCACCGGCATCGTCGGCCGATGCGGCGGTGCCATCGCTTTCGCGTTGCAGCTGGGCCTGCTCGATCTGCTTGCGTGCCGACAGGATGTCGCGCTTGCGCAGGGCCAGCACGCCGCGCTGGAAATCGGACACGCTGCGGCGGCCCAGGTGCTGTTCGATCATCCACAGGTGCACGTCCTCCATGCTCTGGAAGCGGCTGTTCTGCACCGTGTTGAACGGCAGGCCATGCTTCTGGCAGATGCCGTAGCGGTTATGGCCATCCACCAGGACATCGCCCCACAGTACCAGTGCATCGCGGCAGCCCTCGGCGAGGATGCTGCGCTCCAGCGCCTCATATTCGTCGGGCGTGAGCGGGTCGATGTAGGCCTTGAGTTCTTCTTTGACGACGATGTCCATGGGCACGGCAACGGGCAGGAACGGAACCGACCATTGTACCTGCTTGCTGTCGCCGGCCCGGGCTTACGCGGTGGCCCGGATCATCTCGCCCAGAGTGCTGGTGATCTGGTCGATCTGGGGCTTGTCCACGATCAGTGGCGGCGACAGCGCGATGATGTCGCCCGTACAGCGCACCAGCAGTCCGCCGTCGTGGAAACAGCGCCGGTAGACCTCGTGACCACGGCTGCCCGGAGCATCCTTGCGCGGGGCCAGCTCGACCGCACCGACCAGTCCGAAGTTGCGGATGTCGATCACGTTGGGGAGCCCCTGTAGGGCGTGCAGCCGCTCCTGCCAGTACTCGCCCAGTTCGATGGCGCGCTCGAACAGGCGCTCCTCTGCATAGACGTCGAGTGTGGCCAGGGCTGCCGCGCAGGCCAGCGGGTGCCCCGAATAGGTATAGCCATGGAACAGCTCGATGGCCTGTGCCGGGCCCTGCATCAGGCCGGCGTGCACCGCATCGCTGGCCAGCACGCCACCCAGCGGAACCGCGCCGTTGCTGACTCCCTTGGCAAAGGTCAGCAGGTCCGGCGTGACGCCGAAACGCTGCGCGGCGAACGGCATGCCGACCCGGCCGAAACCGGTGATGACCTCGTCGAACACCAGCAGGATGCCGTGCTGGTCGCAGATCTCCCGCAGCCGTTGCAGATAGCCGGGCGCAGGCAGGATCACTCCCGCAGAACCGGCGATGGGCTCGACGAACACGGCCGCAATGGTGGACGCGTCGTGCAGGCCGATCAGCCGCTCCAGATCGTCGGCCAGTTCCGCGCCCTGGCGCGGCAGGCCCTTGCTGAACGCATTGCGCTGCAGATCCAGGGTGTGCCGCAGATAGTCCACGCCCGCCAGCTGCAGGCCGAACTGGCGGCGGTTGTTGGGCAGGCCGCCGAGCGCCATGCCGCCGAAGCCCACACCGTGATAAGCCTTCTCGCGGCTGATGAAACGGGTACGCTGGCCTTCGCCGCGCTGGCGGTGATAGGCCAGCACGATCTTCATCGCGGTATCCACCGCCTCGGAGCCCGAGTTGGTGAAGAACACGTGGTTGAGCCCGGCCGGAGCCAGCGCGGCCAGGCGCTGCGCCAGCGCGAATGCCGGTGGCGAACCCATCTGGAAGGCGGGTGAGTAATCCAGGGTGCGTGCCTGTTCGACAATCGCCTCGACGATGCGCGGGCGGGCGTGGCCGGCATTGCAGCACCACAGGCCGGCGGTGCCATCGAGAACCTGGCGCCCGTCCACGTCTTCGTAATGCATGCCTTCGGCCCGTACCAGCATGCGCGGCGCGCCCTTGAACTGGCGGTTGGCGGTGAAGGGCATCCAGTACGCCTCCAGGGAGTCGGGGCGCTGGATGGCCAGCTCGTGCACGTCGCTCGCGGGGTTCTTCATGCCGGTTCCGTCGGGTCCGATGCAGGGACTGTAGCGCAGCCGTCATCGCCCGGGCCATGCCCGCCGTGCACACGGGGCATGGCCTGTCACGGCGAGGTCGCGGCGGCACCGGTATAACCGGAACGACACGCACTGCAGGATCCTGTCATGGCCGATTTCCCCGACCGCAGCCACTGGCAGGCGCTGGCCGGCCAGCTCTCCATTCCCGGCCAGGCCTTCATCGCGGGCCGCTACGTGGATGCCGCCAGCGGTGCCCGCTTCGACTGCGTCAGCCCGATCGACGGCCGCGTGCTTGGCACCGTCGCCGACTGCGACGCGCAGGACGTGGAGCGTGCCGTGCAGGTGGCACGGCGCGCCTTCGAGGCCGGCCACTGGTCGCAGGTGAGCCCTGCGCAACGCAAGCGCGTGCTGCTGGCATTGGCGGCGCTGGTGGAAGCGCATGCCGACGAACTGGCCCTGCTGGAAACGCTGGACATGGGCAAGCCGGTGCGCGATGCACGGCGCATCGACCTGCCGGGCGTGGTGCGTTGCCTGGCCTGGACCGCAGAGGCGGTGGACAAGCTGTACGGAGAGATCGCACCGACCGGCCCCCAGGAGCTGGGCCTGGTCACGCGTGAGCCTGCGGGTGTGGTCGGCGCCATCGTGCCGTGGAACTTCCCGTTGCTGATGGCCTGCTGGAAGATCGCGCCGGCGCTGGCCATGGGCAATTCGGTGATCCTCAAGCCTTCCGAGCGCTCGCCGCTGACGGCGTTGCGGCTGGCAGCGCTGGCCAGCGAGGCCGGTCTGCCTGATGGCGTGCTCAACGTTCTGCCGGGCGATGGTGCCCGCGTGGGCGAGCCGCTGGCGCTGCACAGGGATGTCGACGTGCTGGCCTTCACCGGCTCCACCGCCACCGGCGCCAAGCTGCTCGAGCATGCCGGGCGCTCCAATCTGAAGCGGGTCTGGCTGGAGTGCGGCGGCAAGAGCCCGCATATCGTGTTTGCCGATGCGCCCGACCTGGAGCAGGCGGCCAAGGGGGTGGCGCAGGGCATCTTCTTCAACCAGGGAGAAGTCTGCACCGCCGGCTCGCGGCTGCTGGTGCAGCGTTCGATCCGCGAGGAGTTCGTGCATCGGGTGATCGCCCATGGCCAGCGCATGCAGCCGCGCCACCCGTTGGAGGCCGACGCACCGATGGGTGCCCTCGTCGATGCCGCGCATGTGGACAAGGTACTGGCGGACATCGCCATGGCCGAAGCTGACGGAGCGCGCCTGCTGCTGGGGGGACGCCGCGCCGAGGTGGAAGCAGGCGGCTGCTACGTGCAGCCGACCGTGTTCGACCAAGTCCGGCCGGAACAGGCCCTGGCGCGCGAGGAGGTGTTCGGTCCGGTGCTGGCGGTGCTGGGTTTCGACGACGAGGCCGAAGCGGTGCGCCTGGCCAATGACAGCCGCTACGGCCTGGCGGCGGGCGTGTGGACGCGGGACCTGGGCCGGGCACACCGGGTTGCGCGGCAGCTGCGCGCGGGCAGCGTCTGGGTCAACGGCTGGGACGGCGGTGACATGACCGCCCCCTTCGGGGGCTACAAGCAGTCCGGCAATGGGCGCGACAAATCACTGCATGCCTTCGACAAGTACAGCGAGATCAAGGCCACCTGGATCCAGCTGTAGCAGCAGGCCGCGCCCCGAAGGGAGCGGCAGCACCGCCGCCCTGAACACATCGGATCGCGTGTGGCTGCATCCGTGTCGGCTGAAACCATCGTCACGCCTGCCGGGTCATGCGTGGCAGAATCGGACGATCCGGATTGCCTGCCTTGCCGATGTCGACGATCACCGCTGCCGCGTCACCCGTGAATTCCCCTCGCCGTGTACTGCTGGCCAGCCTGATCGGCACGACCATCGAGTTCTTCGACTTCTACATCTACGCCACCGCCGCGGTGCTGGTGTTCCCGCATCTGTTCTTTCCGGAAAGCAGTGACCAGGCCGCGCTGCTGCAATCCCTGGCCACGTTCGCCGTGGCGTTCATCGCGCGGCCGGTGGGTTCGGCGGTATTCGGCCACTTCGGCGACCGCATCGGCCGCAAGGCCACCCTGGTCGCGGCATTGCTCACCATGGGACTGTCGACTGTCGCAATCGGCCTGCTGCCGACCCATGCGCAGATCGGGCTGTGGGCTCCGGCGCTGCTGGCGCTGTGCCGGTTCGGCCAGGGGCTGGGGCTGGGCGGCGAGTGGGGCGGGGCGGTGCTGCTGGCAACCGAGAACGCACCACCGGGCAAGCGCGCGTGGTACGGCATGTTCCCGCAGCTGGGCGCGCCGCTCGGTTTCCTGCTGTCGGCAGGCATCTTCCTGGTGCTGGGCCGAAGCATGGGGCAGGACGACTTCCTGCAGTGGGGCTGGCGTATTCCGTTCGTGGCCAGCGCATTGCTGGTCGGGCTGGGCCTGTGGGTGCGCCTGAACATCCATGAGACGCCGGACTTCCAGAAGGCACTGGAACGCAGAGCGCCGGTGCGGCTGCCGATGTGGACGGTGCTGCGCGACCATCCCGTGCCGATGCTGCTGGGTACGCTGGGCGCATTCGCCACCTTCGTGCTGTTCTATCTGATGACGGTATTCAGCCTGGGCCATGGCACGGCGGTACTCGGTTACAGCCGCGAGCAGTTCCTGCTGATGCAGATGGCCGCCATGCTGTTCTTCGCGCTGGGCATCCCGCTGTCGGCGCGCTACGGCGACCGTTGGGGCACCCGCCGGACGATGATCGTGGCCAGCCTGCTGATCCTGGGCTTCGGCCTGCTGTTTGCGCCGTTGTTCCAGCCCGGCAGCCCGTGGCTGGTGCTGGGCTTCCTGTGCCTGGGTCTGTTCCTGATGGGCCTGACCTATGGCCCCTGCGGCACATTCCTGGCCGAGATCTATCCGGTCGAAGTGCGCTATACCGGCGCATCGCTGTCGTTCAATCTGGCCGGCATTCTCGGTGCGGCGCCCGCTCCGTACCTGGCGACCTGGCTGGCCGAGCGCTTCGGCCTGGTCGCGGTCGGCTACTACCTGTGCCTGACCGCGGTTGCGACGTTGGCCGCGCTGGTGGCACTGCAGCGTCGCGTGCGCTGATCAGCCGAAGATCCGCTTGAGCGTGCGGCCCAGCCAGCCCCCGCCCTGGTGTTCACGGGTGAACTGGTTCAGATGTGACTTGACCTGTTCGGCGTAGGCCTGGTCGTCGCCGCGGATGTGGTTGAACAGCCAGCGCGAGAGCATCGTGCGCAGCTCGTCGCTGATGTCCTCGCCGGCCTGGAACCGCAGCCGGTACTCGGCCACGCGCTTGATGAAGACCTCATGCACGCGCTTGTGGGCAGCGCAGAACGGATAGCCGGCTTCCTCCATCAGCTCTTCTTCGAACGCGAAGTGCGACATGGTGTAATCAACCACCTCGTCGATCACTTCGCCGACAGCGGCACGCTGCATGCTGGCCTGGGCCACATGCAGGTGATTGAGCATCTCGATGATGCGGCGGTGTTGTTGGTCGATCACATCGATGCCGATGTTCAGATCGTCCTGCCAGACCAGTAATGCCATCCCCGGCTCCCCTTCATGCGTGATGTCGGGGCCGACTGTAGGGCTGCTGCCGGCAGGCAGCGTTGATCTGGATCAAAGCGGATCGATCAGGGCAGGGCGGGCTCGCGCGGACGCAGCGGGCTGCCCATGGTGGTGCAGCTGACCCGGTTGCGGCCACCGGCCTTGGCCAGGTACAGCTGACGGTCGGCCTCGGAAATCAGGCGATGCAGCGCATCGCGCTGCGGGCGGAGGCAGCACAGGCCGATGCTGACGGTCATGCGCAGTGTGGCGGTGCCGATATCCACTTCCAGCGCCGCGATGCGCTGGCGGAGTTCCTCGAAGTAGAGCATTGCCTCGTCCTGCTCCATGTCCGGCACCAGCAGGCAGAACTCCTCGCCGCCGAAGCGCGCGATCAAGTCCTGGCTGCGCGCATGCACGGCCACCGCCCCGGCCACGGCACGCAGGGCGTCATCGCCGGCCTCATGGCCGTGCGTATCGTTGATGTGCTTGAAGTGATCGATGTCGATCATCGCCACCGCCACGCTCTGGCCATGGGTCTGCAGCTGGGGCAGCTGGCGCTGGCTCTGTTCCAGGAAGCAGCGGCGGTTGGGCAGGCCGGTCAGGAAGTCCCGGGTGGCCAGATCCTGCAGGGTGCCGATCAGCTCCAGCTGGTCCACGTTCTGCGACACGCGGCAGAAGAATTCCTCGCGCGAGAAGGGCTTGCGCAGGAAGTCGTTGGCGCCGTTCTTCAGGAAGCGCGGAATCAGTGATGCGTCGGTATTGCCGGAAATGCCGATCACCGCCACCTTGTCGCGCGAGCGCAGGGTGCGCAGGCGGCGGGTGAATTCCACGCCCTGCATGCCGGGCATCTCCTGGTCGACCACCGCCAGCCGGATCGCAGGATGGGCCTCGATCGCCGCCAGGCCTTCATTGCCATCGGCAGCCTCGTACACTTCGTGGCCGTACATGCGCAGCAGCGCGGCCGCATAGCCGCGTGCCGAGGGCGAATCGTCCACCACCAGCGCGGCGATGCGACGGTTGCGTTCCAGGCGCTGCACCAGCCACACCAGATAGTCGATGCTGCCGGGCGTGTTCTTCAGGACGTAGTCGATGATCTGCTGCTGCAGCACGCGCTTGCGCAGATCCTCGTCATACACGCCACTGACCACCACGGTGGGCAGATCGCGTTTCAGGAAGAATTCGACCACCGCGTCCCTGTCGCCATCGGCCAGAACCAGGCCGGTCAGGACCAGGAACCAGCCGCCGCCCTCATTGAGCAGGCGGTCGGCCTCGGCCAGGGTGGAGGCGACCACGACGGGCAGCTCCAGGCGCTCTTCGATCGCCTCGCGCAGCATGCCGGTGAAGGCACGGGAGTTTTCGACCAGCAGGATCCGCTGCGGAAGCGGATCGGCGAGGTCGCCATCGACGGCGGCCTGCGGCAGGACGGGCATGATGCGGAGGCTCACGTCAGGGAAGTCTTGGCACGGGTAGCGGCGGTTTCGGCCGTAACTTTAGTGGTGGTACCGCATGCGTTGTCATCGCGTGAACGCCGGCCGACACGTTCAGTGTCGGGGCCCGACGAGCGGAGTGGCGGAAGTTCTGCTCGTGGCGCTGGTGCTGGATGATGGTTATGCTGGCTGCGCCACCCTGCCGGCGGCCTGAGGTTGACTCCGTCCGGCTGAGGCAGCCCGCAAGCGAGGCCGAGAGCCCATCCAGTCATGGGGTGGCGAAGTGAGTTTGCCTGGCGTTGTCCAACCGAACACGGGGGTGAGTGTGAATTTCTCTGGTCTGCGTTTTTTGATGCCTGCAATGACTCTGTTGTCCGCACCTGCCGTCGCCGAGGCGGCATGCTGCCCGAGTGACGACAACGGAACACATATGGCTCAGGCGGGGCTTGGTGAGTCCCGTCCAGCAGCGACGAATCTGAGTGCAGATCCGAACTGGCTGGTGTATGGGTTCGAGCGTGAGGGAATCAACTATTATCAGGTGAATGACCTCTCCGGACAGGTCCTGCTGATAATCGGCAAGGTTGACACCACGTTCTGGACGCTCCCGGCCGGCAAAAGTCCGATTACCGTGTCATTGCCGTCGCAGCGGCTGGCATTGCCGGAAAAGTCCCAGCGGCATGTGGTACTCAGGCAAGCCGAGTTCTCGCTGGTCGTCTATGGTGCTGGTAGCAACGCAACGTGGGCGATCGAACTGCCGGCTACGAGTCGCTGAAGCATGATCTTTTCCTTGATCGAGGCGGATGAGTGAGAGTCAGGTGATGTCGGCGCGAGCAATCCACGCTGCATGCGTGCTGCCGTGGGTTGCACCCGTGGCCGTTTCCTGCAGTAGCACTCTTACGCGGTTTTGACGTGTCTGCACTTTACCGCCATAGGCCAGTGCACGTGAACTCAGGCGCTCGACGATCAGTTTTGCGGTTTCCAGCGACAAGTGGCGATCTCTGTCCAACAGAGATGCACTGATCAGGATGCCCTGTTGACCATGCAGGCTGCCGCAGCGTGCTTGGATCTGGATCTGCCCCCGTTCGTGTTTGAGCAGCAGTGCGACCGTTTCGGTAAGGGTTCGATAGGCAGCAAGCTGCAGTGCAATGCTCAGCCTGCAGGGGTCGCCCGTCATGCGGGGGAGCGCAACCCTGCTGGTCCGGTCCCAGTTTTCGCTGATGCCGCTGACCTGCAGGGCAACATACAACCCGACCTGCTCGACTTCGGTTGGATACACCAGGCTTGTGAGTTCACGGAACTGGCGTGAATGTGTCGTCGAGGTGTGCAGCAGATCCATTGCAGGTGCATGGTGTCCGTGCATTTTCAGAAGATCGGCAGTCTGGTTCAGTGATTTCTCGACGCCGTCTGCGATCTTCCTGAGATCAAGCGCCCGCTGCCTCAGATCGAGTTCGCTGGCCATATGAGCAGTTCTCGAAAGCCTGGCCGTCTGACTCCCATCCAGATCATGGCGCGCATGCTGATGATAGTGCTGAGTGATGCGGGAACCGAGTAGAAGAAGCGCCGTCCCTGCAACGGCAATGAGCTGCTGCATCATGAATGTTCGCTGGTCGAACGAACCAGGCAGTCCTGATGCTGGTGTTGTCATTGCAATCACTATGTTCAACAGCGGAACACCCACAGCTGCTCCTCGCCAGCCATGGATGCAGGTCAAGGCAACAACCGGCAAAGCCATCACCAGTTGCAGGGATGTCTTGGTGGCATCTGGGAGCTCGACACCCGAGGCCATGAATGCGCCCAGTGATATCAGTAGTGTCAATGCGGCTACGGTAGGCGCGTGCTTCCAAAACTTCCACTCGTACAGTGACCGGCGCCGGATCCAGAGCAGTGCGAGTGGGGCGACAGTCAGTATTGCGATGTAATCACCGAGCACGAAGCGGACAGCTCGTGTCGCAAATGGCACGGAAGACGGGTTCTCGGAGAGCAGGTGGGCCAAGCCCAGTTTCAATGCGGTGGCGATGAGCGCGGCGGAAACCGCCATCGAGAGAAGCCAGCCCTCCGTTGTCGCAGTCATGAATCTGCGATGCGCCCGCACGACCAAGGCTACCGCTGGCATGAGGAACACGGAGCCCAGGATCACCCAAGCCAGCCCATACTTCCCGATGAGTGGATATCGCATCTGGGCAAAGTAAGCATATTCGCCAAGCAGCAGATAGGGCCAGAGGCGGGGAGGGCAGAGCAGCAGCGCAGCGACCCGTATGCCTGCCGGCAGGTAAAACTGGTCGAGCGAGACCTGACGAGCGGCCCAGCACGTGACGGCGTACATCCCAGCGATGAAAAGTCCGATGGGGCGTATCCGGAAGCTCAGCTCGACATCGTTCTTCCACCAGTTCAATCCCAAGCCTCCCTTGCTCGTACCATGGTGGCGTTCCATCCACTCTGGACGTCTACACCTCTGGCGACAGTATCGGCAGATTCCCGCCTACGCAATCGGATCTCTTCTTCCTTACCTGGCTCTTTGCCGCCGACACCAGTTCAGCACTGCTGCGAATTAGTGACATCCATCGCGCTTTGACTGGCAATTCTATGTCAGGTTGCAGATTGCCGACCTTGGTCGAACGGCCACGGCGCATCTGGACAGTGTGCTGCCAGAGGGGCCTGCGGATAGGTGGCCAGCCCATCCAGCAAGGCGATCCGGATCCTGTTTTTCTGAACATCGACGACCCCGGAATAGGCGACGATCCGGCCCAATAGCTGTGAACGGACCAGTTCCTGAGTCTGTTGCGAAAGCGCATGGTGAGGATCGACAAGAGCGGCGGAAATCAGTACTCCGTGCATCTGTCTGAAGACGCCGCACCTGATGCGCACGGAGATCTGACCGGGCTCATACCTGAGCAGCAACGATACGGCCTCAACCACGGTCCGGTATGCGGCCAGCTGCAGATCCACTCCCAACTGACATGGGTCGCCCGTCAGCCGGGGCTGCGTAACCCGGTGCGTATTGTCCCATGCCTCCCGCACGCCACCTGCACGAAGAGCGACGTAAAGCCCGAGACGCTCCAGGGCGGATGGGTA
Organism: Stenotrophomonas sp. GD03680; assembly: GCF_029844625.1. Classification (NCBI taxonomy): domain Bacteria; kingdom Pseudomonadati; phylum Pseudomonadota; class Gammaproteobacteria; order Lysobacterales; family Lysobacteraceae; genus Stenotrophomonas; species Stenotrophomonas sp. GD03680. Next base: position 111,451 of record NZ_JAOCKC010000005.1, read on the forward strand.
GATCATGCTCGCCTGCGCGCGGAATTGGCGCGAATGGACTTCTGATGTGTGTTTCAGGCTGTTGGCGACAGCGTGGTGCCCTTGCGCGTGCAGCCAGTTCACCATCTCGTTGAGCGACAGGTCCATCCCCTCGCCCAGCCTGCGCAGGTGCGCCGCTCGCTCTCGCAGATCCATTTCGCTGGCCATGTGCGTACTGCGGGCCAGTTTCATCGAGTTTCTGCCGTCTTCCTCACGCAGCCGATGCTGGCTCTGGAAATGCGTGATGCGCGCACCCAGCAACAACAGGGCGACGCTGGCGATGGCCATGGCCTGCTGGGTGGCAAAGGTCGCCTGATCGAATGATGCGGGGTGGTCAGAAGGGGTGCTCAGACCAAGAATCATGTTCACTGCGGCGACACCGACGGCCGCCCCGCGCCATCCCAGCAGGCAGGTCAGGGCGATTGCGGGAATAGGCAGGATCAACAACAACTGCAGCGAGCCAGGGGCCGTGATCGAGGCGGGTACCGGCGTCGCCTGCAGGCCAATGACCAGCATGGCTACTAGTGCTCCGACTGTGGCCGCAACGGACCGGGGTGTCCATTGTTCCTCGGCGCGACGGATCCAGAGCAGCGCGAGTGGCGCCAGGATGAGGATCCCAGTGAAGTCGCCCAGCGCATAGCGCATTACGTTGGTGATAAACGACGCGTTATGCAGCGGCTCCCAGAGCAGGTACGAGATTCCGAGGTTGAGCAGGCTGATGATCGTCGCGGCACAGACCGCGATCGAGATCACGCCGAGGACCGTGGTGCGCGCAAGCAACTTCCGGTGCATGCGTACGATCAGCATCACTGCCGGCATGAGAAATGCCGAGGCCAGAAGCACCCATGCCAACCCGTATTTTTCGAGCAGCGGAATCCGCAGATGGGCGAAGTAGGCGTACTCGCCCAGCAACAGGTAAGGCCACAGGCGCGGTGGACAGAGCAGCAAGGCGGCCACACGCACACCTGCCGGCAGGTAGAACTGGTCTACCGAAAGTTTGCGCGTGGCCACGCAGGCGACGGCATAGATGAGCATCAGCACCAGTCCCTGGGGACTGATCCGGATGTTCACCGGTAGACCTTCCTTCCACCACTGCATCCACGTGCTCCCCCTGCTCCTGTGCAGATTATGCAAACAATCGGTGTGAAGGGATCAAGTCGCGCTGCCGTGGAGTCCCGTCAAGGGCGCTGATATCGTCACCACAACGCATCCCGCAGCCTGTACCACGACATCGCAGCCACCAGCAGCGGCATGCGCAGCAGGCGCCCGCCCGGGAACGGCGCGTGCTTCAGGCGCTGGAACACGTCGAGGCGCTCGCTCTGGCCGGCGATTGCCGCGGCGATCACGTCACCCGCAAGGCCGGCTGCCGCCACGCCGTGGCCGGAGAATCCCTGCGCGAAGTACAGATTGCCGTCCAGCCGTCCCCAATGCGGGGCGCGGTTGCGGGTGATGTCGACATAGCCGCCCCAGACCTGATCGAGAGCGACGTCGGCCAGCTGCGGAAAAACCGCGTGCATGCGTCGCTGCATCACTCCGCGCAGCCCGGGCGGCGGTAGCGCCGAGTAGCTGGCGCGGCCCCCGAACAGCAGACGGTGGTCGTGGCTCAGGCGGAAATAGTCCAGCGCCCAGGCAGTGTCTGCTACTGCCATGTCATTACGGATCAGGGCGCGGGCCCGTTCGGGGCCGAGGCACGCACTGGCACCGATATAGGTGCCTACCGGCATGATGCGGTGCTCCAGCACTGGCAGCAGGCCCTGCAGCCAGGCATTGCCGGCGATCACCAGATGCGCGGCGCTGACGCTGCCGTGCGCGGTGTGCAGGGCCGGGCGAGGCCCGCGCTGCACGCGGGTGACCGCAGAGTTCTCGTGGATGACCACCCCGGCCGCGCGCGCTGCGTCGGCCAGGCCGCGCGCATACGCCAGGGGGTGCAGGTGCGCGCTGAGTGGATCGAACATGGCCGCGCGATAGCGCGGGCTGTCCAGCTGCCCACGCAGTGTCTGCCGATCCCACCACTGCATCGGGTAATCGTATTGCTGTTGCAGGTGCTCGCAGTGGGCACGCAGCTCGCGCTCGTGGCGGGCACGGATGGCGACGCTGGCGTGGCCCTCACGCCAATGGCAGTCGATGCCGTAGCGGTCGATGCGGGTGCGCATGGCCTGCACGGCGTCACGTGACCAGTCGAACAGATGGCGGGCATCGTCCCGGCCCAGCTGCCGTTCCAGTTCGTCCACCTCGCAGCCATAGCCCACCAGCGCCTGGCCACCGTTGCGACCGGACGCGCCCCAGCCGATCCGGTGGGCGTCCAGCAGGACCACGTGCTGGCCGCGTGAGGCCAGTTCCAGCGCCGCCGTCAGGCCCGTGTAGCCTGCACCGAGCACTGCGACATCGGCCTGCATGTCGCCCTGCAACGGAGGCAGGGCGGCCGGCTCCGGCAGGCTGGCGGCATACCAGCTGGCTGGAAAGGCGGACGTCACTGCGGGCCTCGCGGGCGCAGGGTGGGAAGACGGGGCGGAGGAGGTTGATCGGCGTTCACGCCCCCAGTTTCGCCGATACTTGGCACCTCGCGCGTGATGGCGACGACTTGCCGCACTCGCGGACCTGCGGGTAACGTGTCTGCACGCCAAGGAGTTTCCCCATGCGTCGCCTGCCCTGGGTGGGCCTGCCCACCGACAGTACGGTGCTTGGCCATCATCGCTTTGCGGTGGCCGGCGAGAAGTATGTCCGCGCCCTGGCCGAGGCAGCGGAGGTCACGCCGCTGGTGCTGCCCAGCCTGCAGCCGCCGCTACCTGCGCGCGATTGGCTGCAGGGCCTCGACGGTCTGCTGCTGACCGGTGCGGTCAGCAACATCGAGCCGCAGCATTACGACGGTGGCCGCAGCTGGCCCGGCAATGCGCATGATCCTGCGCGCGATGCCAATGCCTTCGCACTGCTGGACGAGGCGCTGGCGATGGACCTGCCGGTGCTGGCGATCTGCCGTGGTTTCCAGGAATTGAACGTCGCCCTGGGAGGCAGCCTGCATCCACAGGTCCATCGGGTACCCGGGCTGGCCGATCATCGCGAAGATCCGCAGGCGCCCGTGGACGTGCAGTACGGGCCGTCCCACGCGGTCACACTGGTGGCGGATGGGTGGCTGGCGGACTGGCACGGCGAGGGGAGGGTGCAGGTCAATTCGGTGCACGGCCAGGGCATTGCCCGCCTGGCCAGCGGCCTGCAGGTCGAGGCCCGCGCCGATGACGGGCTGGTCGAGGCGGCACGCAGCCCGCGCCACCGCTTCGTGCTCGGCGTACAGTGGCACCCGGAGTGGCGCGTCATGCAGGCGCCGTTCTATCACGCTATTTTCCGTGCGTTCGGCCAAGCTTGCCGGCAGCATCAACAGAACCAACTGGATTCCCGATGAGTTCCCGAACGCGCCCGCGCAAGACGGCAACGCCCCCCGCACCGCAGGAGAGCAGCCTGCTGCGCTGGCTGAAGGAGCGGCGTATCACCGAAGTCGAATGCCTGGTGCCCGACATCACCGGCAACGCGCGCGGCAAGATCATTCCCGCCGATAAGTTCTCGCACGACTACGGGACCCGCCTGCCCGAGGGCATCTTCGCCACGACTGTCACCGGCGAGTTTCCGGATGACTACTACGAACTGACCTCGCCGTCGGACTCGGACATGATGCTGCGCCCGGATCCGGACACCGTGCGCATGGTGCCGTGGGCCGCCGATGCCACCGCGCAGATCATCCATGACTGCTACACCAAGAATGGCGAGCCGCATGAGCTGGCGCCGCGCAATGTGCTCCGTCGCGTGCTGGCGGCCTACGCCGAGCTGGGCCTGCGCCCGGTGGTGGCGCCGGAACTGGAGTTCTTCCTGGTGCAGAAGAACACCGACCCGGATTTCCCGCTGCTGCCGCCTGCCGGCCGCTCCGGTCGCCCGGAAACAGCGCGGCAGTCGTATTCGATCGATGCGGTCAACGAGTTCGACCCCATCCTCGACCTGATGTACGACTACGCCGATGCCATGAAGCTGGACGTGGACACGCTGATCCACGAATCCGGCGCGGCACAGCTGGAAGTCAACTTCACCCACGCCGATGCGATGGATCTGGCCGACCAGGTTTTCCTGTTCAAGCGCACCATGCGCGAGGCGGCGATGCGCCACGGCGTGTACGCCACTTTCCTGGCCAAGCCGATGGAGAACGAACCGGGCAGCGCCATGCACATCCACCAGAGCCTGGTGCGGGTGAGCGATGGCAGCAACGTCTTCGCCGGTGAGACCGATGCCGAAGGCGAGTTCAGCCCGGTGTTCGGCCATTATCTTGGGGGGCTGCAGAAGTATGCGCCGCAGGCGATGGCGTTCTTCGCGCCGAACGTCAATTCCTATCGCCGGCTGGTGTTCGGCGAGGTGTCGCCGAGCAACGTGCACTGGGGCTTCGACAACCGCACCTGCGGCCTGCGCGTGCCGCTGGATACACCGGAGAACATGCGAGTGGAGAGCCGATTCGCGGGCTCCGACGCCAATCCCTACCTGGCGATGGCCGCCACCCTGGCCTGTGGCCTGCTCGGCATCCGCGAGCGGCTGGCGCCGGACGCGCCGGTCACCGGCAGCGCCAAGGAGCTGGGCTACAACCTGCCGCGCTCGCTGGGCGAAGCGCTGGACGGGCTTGAGCGCTGCGGCGAACTGCAGGCGCTGCTGGGCGAGCGCTTCTGCCGGGCCTACATCTCGGTCAAGCGCAAGGAGTACGAGACCTTCTTCCGTGTCATCAGCTCGTGGGAGCGCGAGTTCCTGCTGCTGAACGTGTGAAAGCGTGGAATAGAAAAATCCGCCGCCGGGGGGTAGGCTGGCATCCGTCGCCGGCCCGAGCCGGCCCCCCTCCCCGCATTCTGGAGCACCCGATGAAGCTGCGTATCCTCACGCTCGGCCTGGCCTCCGCCATGCTCGCCGCCTGTGGCGGTGGCAACGGTGGCAGTCAGGACAGCCAGGTCCTGAACGTCTACAACTACAGCGATTACATTGCCGAGGACACCATCCCGACCTTCGAGAAGGAAACCGGGATCAAGGTGACCTACGACGTGTTCGACAGCGATGAGATGGTCGAGACCAAGCTGCTGGCCGGCAACAGCGGCTACGACGTGGTGGTGCCGACGCTGAACTTCTTCGGCCGGCAGATCCAGGCGGGCGTGTTCCTGCCGCTGGACAAGAGCAAGATCCCGAACCTGGCCAATCTGGACCCGGCGGTGATGAAGCGCATCGCCACCCAGGATCCGGACAATCGCTACGGCGTGCCGTACATGGTCGGCACCACCGGCATCGGCTACAACGTGGACATGCTGAAGGAGCGTTTCGGCGGCAGCGCCGACATCGCCAACAGCTGGGACCTGGTGTTCAAGCCGGAGAACATCAGCAAGATGAAGGACTGCGGCGTGACCATCCTGGACACGCCGGCCGACATGATCCCGATCGCACTGCACTATCTGGGCCTGGACCCGCACAGCGGCGATCCGGCCGAGCTGCAGAAGGCGGCCGACCTGTTGAAGTCGATCCGCCCGTACGTGCAGAACTTCCACTCCTCGCAGTACGTCGGTTCGCTGGCCAACGGCGGCACCTGCCTGGTGGTCGGCTGGTCGGGTGACATCATCCAGGCCCGCGACCGCGCCGAGGAGGCCAGCAACGGCGTGCATGTCGCCTATTCGATTCCGAAGGAAGGCGCACCGCAGTGGTTCGACATGTTGGCGATCCCGAAGGACGCCAAGCATCCGGAAGCCGCTTACAAGTTCATCAATTACCTGCTGGAGCCGAAGGTCGCTGCGGCCAATACCAACTTCATCCACTACGCCAACCCGGTGCCGACCGCGACCCCGCTGGTAGACGAGGCGATCCGTACCGACCCGACCATCTACCCGCCGGCCGATGTGGCCGCGAAGATGTTCACCTATTCGATCAACACCCCGGAGACGGACAAGCTGTACACCCGTCTGTGGACCGAGGTGAAGACCGGCAGGTGAGATGACGGTGGCGCCGGGCCATGCCCGGCGGATGCGGGCAGACGTCAGCGCACAGGAAACGGAGGCCAATGGCCTCCGTTTTTTTTTTTTCACCTTGCCTCCGCATCGCTTCCCCTACCGTCCCGTATGGCACCGACCACCGCCTTCAGACAATGACCGAACAGCCCCAGCGCGCCGACGCCGCCCCTGACGAAACGCCTTCCACCGAGGACAAGCCTTCGCCGCTGAAGAACCCCAAGGTCCGCTGGACGCTGGCCATCATCGGCGCCGTCGTGGTCATCGCCCTGGTTGCCTGGCTGATCTACCACCTGCTGGTCGGCCGCTACCTGCAGGACACCAACAACGCCTATCTGCAGGCCGACGCTGTCGCGGTCGCTCCGCGCATCAACGGTTACGTCACCGAAGTGCTGGTGCAGGACAACCAGTGGGTCAAGGCTGGCGAACCGCTGCTGCGCATCGACCCGCGCACCTACCGTGCCACGCTGGACCAGGCCGAGGCCGTGATCGCCGTGCGCGAAGCCGACATCGCCGCTGCTGCCGCTGGGGTGCAGGGCCAGCAGTCCAGCCTGCTGCAGGCACGGACCCAGCTCACCGCGGCCGCCGCCTCGCTGCGTTTCGGCCGGTCAGAGCTGGCGCGCTTCACCCCGCTGGCGGCCAGTGGTGCCGACACCCATGAACACGTTGAAAGCCTGCGCCACGATGTCGAGCGCGCACAGGCCCAGTACGACGCGGCCAAGGCACAGATCCAGGGCGCGCAGAGCCAGATCGAAGCCAGCCAGGCCCAGCTCGAGCAGGCCCAGGCCGGACTGAAGCAGGCGCAGGCCGACGCTGCGCAGGCCAGAGTGGCGTTTGAGGACACCGAGCTGCGCGCGCGCATCGACGGCCGTGTCGGCAACAAGACCGTGCAGGTTGGCCAGTTTGTTGCTGCCGGTACCCGCACCATGACCATCGTGCCGGTTGCTTCGCTGTACCTCGTTGCCAACTTCAAGGAAACCCAGGTGGGCCTGATGCGCGCCGGCCAGGCGGCCGAAATCAAGGTCGATGCGTTGCCAGGCACCCCATTGCGCGGCACGGTGGAGAGCATTTCGCCGGGTACCGGCTCGCAGTTCGCGCTGCTGCCGCCACAGAACGCCACGGGCAACTTCACCAAGGTCGTGCAGCGCGTGCCGGTGCGCATCCGGGTTGAGGCAGGTGCCGAAGCTCGCAAGGTGCTGGTGCCGGGCATGTCGGTGGAAGTGACCGTCGATACCCGCAATGCAAAGGATGCGCGCGAGCGCACCCAGGACGAGGCCGAGGCCATGGCCGCGCCGGCGCGATGAACGCCACCCGTGCCCATGCAGCACCTGTCGCCGGAGGCAAGGCGGATGCTGCGGCCTGGCTGGCCGTCGCGGCCGGCACCATCGGTTCGTTCATGGCTACGCTGGACATCTCCATCGTCAACGCTGCGTTGCCCACCATTCAGGGCGAAGTGGGTGCCAGCGGCACCGAAGGCACCTGGATCTCCACAGCCTTCCTGGTCTCGGAAATCGTGATGATTCCGCTGACCGGCTGGTTCGTGCGCACGCTGGGCCTGCGCACTTTCCTGCTGATCTGCGCCACGCTGTTCACTGCGTTCTCGGTGATGTGCGGCCTGGCCGATTCGTTGCCGATGATGATCGCCGGACGGGTAGGGCAGGGTTTTGCCGGTGGTGCGCTGATCCCGACCGCGCTGACCATCGTCGGCACGCGGCTGCCGCCGAAGCAGCAGCCTCTGGGCACGGCGCTGTTCGGCATGACCGTCATCCTGGGCCCGGTGATCGGCCCCTTGCTGGGCGGCTGGTTGACCGAGAACGTCAGCTGGCACTACGCGTTCTTCATCAACGTGCCGATCTGCGCCGGCCTGGTTGCCCTGCTGCTGCTCGGCCTTCCGCATGAAACGTCTGATTGGGGTGGGCTGCTGCGCGCAGACTGGCTGGGCATCGTCGGCATGACCGCCGGCCTGTCCGCGCTTACCGTGGTGCTGGAAGACGGCCAGCGCGAGCGCTGGTTCGAATCGACGATGATCGTGGTTCTCAGCATCGTCTCGGTGCTGGGCTTCGCGCTGCTCGCGCTTTCGCAGTTCACCAGCAAGGCGCCGGTCATCCGCCTCAACATCCTGTTCCAGCGCAGTTTCGGCGCAGTGTTCGTGATGGTGATGGCGGTGGGCATGATCCTGTTCGGGGTCATGTACATGATCCCGCAGTTCCTGGCGATCATCGCCGGCTACAACACCGAGCAGGCCGGCTATGTGCTGCTGCTGGCCGGCCTGCCGACCATCCTGCTGATGCCGTTGATGCCGAAGATGCTGGAAACGGTCGACGTACGCATCATGGTGTTCGGCGGCATGCTGTGCTTCGCCGCTGCCTGCTTCGTCAATCTGGGGCTGACTCCGGACAGCATCGGCCCGCACTTCGTCATAGGCCAGCTGCTGCAGGGGTGTGGGCTGGCGCTGGCAATGATGGCGCTGAACCAGGCGGCCATCACCTCGGTGCCGCGCGAGTACACCAGCGATGCGTCCGGCCTGTTCAACGCCGCGCGCAATCTCGGCGGCTCGATCGGGCTGGCCATCATTTCCACTTTCCAGGAACGCCGCACCACCCTGCACATCGATGCGATCGGCAGCAGCGTTACCGCAAACTCGACCATCGCACAGGACGCGCTGCATGCCTACGGCCAGCAGCTGGGCGACGCCACCCAGGCGATGGCCGTGCTGGCGCAGACGGTGCAGATGCAGGCGATGGTGATGGCCTACAACGACCTGTTCTGGATCTTCGGCCTGATCGTGGTGGCCACCCTGCCGCTGGTCTTCCTGCTCAAGCCCCTGCCCAAGGGCGTTCCATTGGCGATGCACTGATGACTTCGACGACCTTGCCCGTTCCCCTCCTTCTGCGCCGGCTGTGCCCGGCCACCCTGCCGCTGCTGCTGGCGGGCTGCATGGTGGGGCCGGATTACGTGAAACCGGACGTGGCCACGGTCGCTACCGCGCAGGCGCAGCTCCCACGCGCGGCGCAGGCCGGCGTGCAGCCCGCCAGCCCGCCCAGCCAGTGGTGGCGCGCGCTCAACGATCCGCTGCTGGACCAGCTGGTGGACGAAGCGCTGCGCAACAGCCCCAACCTGCGCGCCGCCCAAGCCAAGCTGCTGGCCTCGCGCGCGCTGCAGCGACAGCGCCGCGCCGAGCAGCTGCCCAGCGTGGGCGCGGCGGCGGGCTACGCCAACATCAAGGCACCGGATTCGCTGGAAAACAGCGTGCGCGGTCTGGGCGAGAACATCGCCGGCGTGGCCGAGGCCAACGGCCGTCCGCAGGAGGCGGCGCAGCTGCGCCAGCAGTTCGCCGATATCGATCTGGACACCGAGCTGTACGTGGCGGGCTTCGACGCCAGTTGGGAACTGGACCTGTTCGGCCGCCGACGCCGCGCGGCCGAGCAGGCCGCCGCCGAAGCCGAGGCCAACGCCGCAGCACTGGCCGATGCGCAGGTGCAGCTTGCCGCGGAACTGACCCAGGTCTACCTCGGCTACCGCAGCAGCCGCGAGCGTATCGCCCTGGCCGAGCACAACCTCCGAGCCGCCGATGAAAGCCTGCAGCTGACCCGTCAGCGTCGCCAACGCGGTGCGGATTCGGACCTGCAGGTGGAGCGCGCGCAGGCCCAGCTGCAACAGCAGCAGGCTGCGCTGCCGCCGCTACAGGCACAGGCCGACGAAGCCCGAGATGTGCTGGCCCTGATGGTTGGCCGCGAGCCGGGGGCGCTGGATGCGCGGTTGGCGGCAGACCAGCCGCTGCCGGTGCTGCCGGCCAGCGTCCCGGTGGACGATGCGGGCGCGTTGATCCAGCGCCGGCCGGATGTGCGCAAGGCTGAGCGCGAGCTGGCGGCATCCTCGGCGCAGATCGGCCAGGCGATCTCGGCGTATTTTCCGCAGGTGACCCTGCTGGGCAGCATCGGCGCGGGCGCCACCTCGGTTTCCGACCTGGGGCGGGATTCAGCCGCCACCATCGTCGCCCCGTTCCTGCGCTGGTCGCTGTTCGACTTCGGCGTGAACAAGGCCCGTGTGGCCCAGGCTCGGGCCGGCAATGAGGCCCGGTTGGCGGCCTACGAGGGCACGGTGCTGGCTGCACTGCAGGATGCCAACACCGCGTTGGCGCGCTTCGGTGCGGCCCGGCAGCAACTGCAGGCCAGTGTCCGCGCCGAGGCTTCGGCGGACCGTTCGCTGGCGTTGATGAGCCAGCGTCGACAGGCGGGTGCCACCTCGCAGATCGATCTGCTGGACGTGCAGCGCCAGCGGCTGCAGGCGCAGGATGCCGTCGCCCAGGCGCGGCTGCAGTTGCTGGTGCGGTACGTGGCGCTGCAGAAGAGCCTGGGGCTGGGCTGGCAGGAGGCGCCGCCGGTGGCTGTTCGCTGATCCTCTGCGCCGGGCATGGCCCGGCGCTACCCGCATGGCCCGGCTCCGGCAGCGCCGGGCCATGCCCGCCGGGCGACGGCCGCTCGCCATACCCCGTCATACCGTCATCGCCCCCTGGCCGGTAGAATGGCGCCCGCTGTCCACCGCCCGCTCCCGGAGCCCCCATGCCCGTTGAAGCCCAGCCGGAAGCCGCCGCCGTTGATACGGTGAGTGCGCCCGGCTATCTCTCCATTCGTGACCTGCGCAAGGAATTCGACGGTTTCGTCGCCGTCGACGACGTCAATCTGGATGTGCGCAAGGGCGAGATCTTTGCCCTCCTGGGCGGCTCCGGCAGCGGCAAATCCACCCTGCTGCGCTGCCTGGGCGGCTTCGAGACACCCACCAAGGGCAGTATCACCCTTGATGGGCAGCGTCTGGACGCGTTGCCGCCCTATCAGCGGCCGGTCAACATGATGTTCCAGTCCTACGCCCTGTTCCCGCACATGACGGTCGAGCAGAACATCGCGTTCGGCCTCAAGCAGGACGGGCTGGGCAAGGATGCGATCGGCAGGCGCGTCGGCGAAATGCTGGAGCTGGTGCAGATGGGCCACCTCGGCAAGCGCAAGCCGCATCAGCTGTCCGGCGGACAGCAGCAGCGCGTGGCGCTGGCACGCTCGTTGGCCAAGGGCCCCAAGCTGCTGCTGCTGGATGAGCCGATGGGTGCACTGGACAAGAAGCTGCGCTCGCAGATGCAGCTGGAACTGGTCAGCATCATCGAATCGTCGGGCGTGACCTGCGTGATGGTCACCCACGACCAGGAAGAAGCGATGACCATGGCCACCCGCATCGCGGTGATGGATGCGGGCTGGATCCAGCAGGTCGGCAAGCCGGACGAAGTGTACGAGCAGCCGGCCAACCGGTTCGTCGCCGAGTTCATCGGCTCGGTGAACCTGTTCGACGGCGTGATCGACGAGGACCTGCCGGAGTATGTGACCGTACGATCGCCGCTGTTCCCGGCGCCGATCTACATCGCCCATGGCATCACTGGATATGAAGGGCAGCCGGTCGCATTCGCGCTGCGCCCGGAAAAGGTGATGATCGGCAAGGACGAACCGGAAGGGCACACCAACAAGGCACAGGGCGTGATCGAGGACATCGCCTACTTCGGCAGTCACTCGGTCTACCACGTGCGGCTTCCCAGTGGAGCCAAGGTGCTGGCCAACTTCGCCAATTCGCAGCGCTGGGCCAGCGATGGCCTGACCTGGGGTGACAGCGTGTGGGTGCACTGGCGCGACAATGACGGCGTGGTGCTGACCTCATGAGTGTCGCCGGGCTGAAGCGCTGGCTGCCGGGACTGCGCGCCACGGTGATCGGTGTCCCGTATCTGTGGCTGCTGCTGTTCTTCGCAGTGCCCTTCCTGATCGTATTGATGATCAGCTTCTCGCACAGCCGTGTCGGCTCGCCGCCGTACACCTGGCTGCTGCAGTACGTGGACGGCGGGTTCTCGCTCAAGCTCAATCTCGAGAACTATCTGGCGCTGTTCCGCGATTCGATCTACGCCCAGGCGTTCCTGAGTTCCATCAAGATCGCAGCGATCTCCACCTTCCTGACCCTGCTGATCGGCTACCCGATGGCCTATGCCATCGCCCGGCTGTCGCCGGCGGCGCGCAACGTGGCGATGATGCTGGTGGTGTTGCCGTCGTGGACCTCGTTCCTGATCCGCGTGTACGCGTGGAAGGCGATCCTGGACCGCAACGGCCTGCTCGACCAGTTCCTGCAGTTCACCGGTCTGCAGACGCTGATGACCGGCATGGGGCTGCCCAGGCTGCAGCTGATCGATACACCGACCGCGGCCTATATCGGTATCGTCTACTGCTATCTGCCATTCATGGTGCTGCCGCTGTACGCCAACCTGGTCAAGCATGACCACCGCCTGCTGGAGGCGGCCTACGATCTCGGTGCGAAGCCGTGGCAGGCCTTCCTGCGCATCACCCTGCCGCTGTCCAGGGCCGGCATCATCGCCGGCTGCATGCTGGTGATGATTCCGGCGGTCGGCGAGTTCGTCATCCCTGAGATGCTCGGCGGATCGGAGACGTTGATGGTTGGCCGGCAGCTGTGGAACGAGTTCTTCAACAACCGCAACTGGCCGGGCGCCTCGGCGATGGCGGTGGCGATGATCCTGCTGCTGCTGGTGCCGATCCTGCTGTTCAACCGTTCCCAGCAGCGCCTGCTGGAAGGGAAGCAGGCATGAGCCCGCGTACCGCCAAGGGCCTGGGTCTGGGCGTGCTGCTGCTCGGCTTCGCCTTCCTGTACCTGCCGATCCTGCTGTTGATGTTCTATTCGTTCAACAGTTCGCGGCTGGCGATGGTATGGGCGGGCTTCTCCACCCGCGCCTACAGCGATCTGTTCGCCGACCGTGCACTGATGGACGCGATGTGGACCAGCCTGGTGGTGGCGTTCTGGACCGCCTGCACCGCCACGGTGCTCGGTACGCTGGCGGCCATGGTGATGACCCGATTCAAGCGTTTCCGCGGCAAGCCGCTGTTCGGCGCGCTGGTCACCGCGCCGCTGGTGATGCCGGACGTGATCCTGGGCTTCTCGCTGATGGCGCTGCTGGCCTCGATGGGGGCCATTCCGGGCTTCCCGGCGCGTGGACTGGCGACCATCTGGATCGCCCACGTCACCTTCACCCTGTGCTTCGTCACCGTAGTGGTGTCTTCGCGCCTGCAGGAAATGGACCTGTCGCTGGAAGAAGCGGCGATGGACCTGGGGGCCAGCCGGCTGACCGTGTTCACCCGCATCACGCTGCCGATCATCGCCCCAGCACTGGTAGCGGGCTGGCTGCTGGCCTTCACGCTGTCGCTGGATGACGTGGTGGTGGCCAGCTTCGTCGCCACGCCGGGCTCGACAACACTGCCGATGAAGGTCTTCGCCTCGGTCCGCATGGGCATCAGCCCGAAGATCAATGCGCTGGCCACGCTGCTGGTATCGGCGGTGTCGATCGCGGCGGTAATCGGCTGGTACATCAACGCGCGCGCCGAGAAGCGGCGCCAGCGCGACCTGCAGCTGGCCCGGCAGGACAACGGCTGATCCGGCAACGCGCGGCTCACGGGCAAGGGCGCACACTGGGGATCTGCCTGAAGGAGATCCCCCATGACTGTCGAGATCATCGATCCCACCACCGGCCAGGTGACCTACCGCCATGAACTGATGGGCGCTGCCGACGTCGAGCAGCGCCTGCAGGCCGCGGCCGACGCATTCCCGGCCTGGGCCGCACGTTCGCTGCAGGAGCGGGGTGCCGTCCTGCGAGGCATTGCCGCGCAGCTGCGCACGCGGCGTGACGAGCTGCAGCAGGCGATGACGCACGAGATGGGCAAGCTGAAGGCCGAGGCATTGGCCGAGGTCGACAAATGCGCGGCGGCCTGCGAGTACTACGCCGATCACGCCGCCGACTACCTCAAGCCCCAGCTGATCGATACCGAGGCACAGCGCAGCTACGTGCGCTACGAGCCGATCGGCTGCGTGTTCGCGGTGATGCCATGGAACTTCCCGGTCTGGCAGGTGTTCCGCTTCCTTGCGCCTGCCTTCATGGCCGGCAACGTGGCGCTGCTCAAGCACGCCAGCAACGTGCCCCAGTGTGCGGACCTGATCCTGGCGGTGTGCCGCGACGGTGGCCTGCCGGCCGGTGTGTTCGACGTTCTGCACATCGACAACGACCAGGCAGCCGAGGTGCTGCGCGATGCGCGGGTGAAGGCGGTGACGCTGACCGGCAGCGAACGCGCCGGGCGTTCGATCGCGTCCAATGCGGGCAGCCAGCTGAAGAAGTCGGTGATGGAGCTGGGGGGCAGTGACGCCTTCGTGGTGCTGGACGATGCCGACCTCGACAAGACCGTGGCGGCCGCAGTGAAGTCACGCTTCGACAACAGTGGGCAGACCTGTATCGCTGCCAAGCGCTTCATCGTGGTGGAGCGCGTGGCCGATGAATTCACCCGCCGCTTCGTCGAGGCCGCTGGTCAGCGCCGGTATGGCGACCCCAGCGAGCGCGAGACCACGCTGGCACCGATGGCCCGCGCGGACCTGCGCGACGAGCTGCACAAGCAGGTGCAGGCGAGTGTGGCCAAGGGGGCGCGGGTGCTGCTGGGCGGCGAGCCGATTGCGGGCACGCATGCCGGCTATCCGGCCACCGTGCTGGACCAGGTCGGGCCGGGCATGCCCGCCTACGACGAGGAACTGTTTGGGCCGGTGGCGGCGGTGATCCGGGTCAAGGATGAAGAGGAAGCGCTGCGCGTGGCCAACGACACCCGCTTCGGGCTGGGCGGCAGTGTCTGGACCGGAGACCCGGTGCGTGGCGAGTCCTTCGCCCAGCGCATGGAATGCGGTGCGGCCTTCGTCAATGCCATCGTCAAGAGTGACGCGCGGCTGCCGTTCGGCGGCAGCAAACAGTCAGGCTTCGGCCGCGAACTGGCGGACCATGGCATCCATGAGTTCATGAACATCAAGACTGTCTACGTGGCCTGATGGTGCATTCCGTGTGCCACGGTAAAGAAGCAGCCGAGCCCGAGCCTGGGCTCGGCTCTACAACCACCGCGCGCGCTTGAACAACCGGTACAGGCCCACGCAGACGCCGCCCACGCCGACGATCATCAGCGGGTACGCCCATGGCTGGCTCAACTCCGGCATGTGACTGAAGTTCATGCCGTACCAGCTCGTGATCAGTGTCGGCGCCGCCAGCAGGGCCGCCCACGCACCCAGCCGCTTCACGGTTTCGCCCTGCGCCAGCGTCACCAGCGAGAGGTTCACGCTCAGTGCGGTACCCAGCATCTCGCGCAGGGTATCGATCACGTCGCTGATGCGCACCGCATGGTCATGCACGTCGCGCACGTAAAGCTTCACTTCGTCCGGAATCAATTCGCCCTGGTAGCGGCGCAGCTGCGCCAGCACGTCCTGCAAGGGGGCCACGGCCATCCGCATCTTGTTCAACTCGCGCTTGAGCTCGTACAGGCGCACCACGGTGCTGCGCTTGTAGCTCTCGGCGAAGATGTCCTTCTCCAGCAGCTCCAGCGTGTCGCGGAAGCGGTTGGTGATCGGCAGGTAGTTGTCGACGACGAAGTCGGTGACGGCATACAGGCAATACGACGGACCCATCTTCAGCAGCTGCGGCTCGCGTTCCACCCGGGCACGTACTGGTGCATACGACAGCGAAGCACCGTGGCGCACGGTCACCAGGAAACGCGGCCCGAGGAAGGCGTGGGTTTCACCGTACTGGATGCGCTCATCGACCATCTGCGCGGTGGTCATCACCACGAACAGCGAGTTGCCGTAGGCTTCCACCTTCGGCCGCTGGTGCGCATTCCGCGCGTCCTCGATCGCCAGGTCGTGCAGGCAGAATTCCTCCTGCAGCTTCAGCAGCACGTCTTCATTGGGGTCGAACAGGCCGACCCAGACGAAGCCGTTGCCGCTGGCGATGACGTCGCTGATGGCGTCCAGGCTGATGTCATGGCGGACGCCCTGCTCATCGTAGTGGACGCAGTTGATGACGCAGGCGGGATTGGCCGAAGCAGGTGCGGCAGCGGAGGCGGGCAGTGACATGCCCGCCATCGTGCGTCAGTGCCGCGTATCCGACAAGTGACGATCGCGCCCCAGCACCCAGGCCAGGGCAGCATGGATCGGCAGCAGCAGCACGATCCATTGCACGTTGTACTGTGCCTGCAGGCTCAGCCAGTGCAGGACCAGCGCGGCCAGGGCCTGCAGTGCCACCAGCCACAGCACGACCGTGAACATGCGGCCCGGCGGGCGACGGCGCAGCAGCCGGACCGCGCCCGGCAGCAGCAGCACGCACAACGGCGAAAGCAGCAGCAGGTTGCGGTTGGCCCAGGCGGCGTAATGGGTGCTGAAGCCCCAGAGGAACACCAGCAGGCCACCTGCGACGGCACACAGCAGCCACAACGGCAGTCCCAGTCCGGCCAGCAGGCGCGGCCGGTTGCGCAACGCCAGCACGCCGGCAGCGATGGCCAGGCCGCACAGCAGCCACGGCCACCAGCGGCGCGGGAATTCCTTGGGCTCCGGATCGATGCGGTGCGGCAGCAGTTCCTGCTCGGACTGCACCAGCGGACGACCGTCGCTGTTGCGCGCCTGGCGCAGGGCATCGGCCAGGCGCATCGGCACGAACGCTTCCTGCCAGCGTGACAGCGGCTGATCGGCGAACGGGCCCAGGCCCACGTCGAAGCCCAGCCACATCCACGGCGCGGGCGAGGCCAGGCGGACCGATTCGCTGCGGTAGGTATTACCGCGCGAGCGTCCGGACAGCTGAGCATGCAGTCCACCACCCAGCGCCTTGTCCAGCGTGTCGCGCACCATCGTCGCGCAGTTGGCGGTGTAGTAGTCGTAGTGGTAGCGCGCGTTCTCCGGCCTGGCCCGCTCGGCCAGGTCGGCGGCCAGTGCGCGCGCCTGGTCCGGGCGCAGATCCAGCCACTGCACGCTCGCTCCGCGGCCGGTCTCGTCGTAGTACGACAGGTCCTGCTGAAGGGGCAGCGCCACCAGGTAATACATCATGTCGCCACGCACGAAACGACCGATGAAGTCATCCTCGGACGGATCGAAGTAGCCGAAGTTGTACGACGTTGCCTCACCACTGGCCGGATCGAGCACCACGATGGCGTCATGGCCGAAACGCTCGAAGAACACCGTGCCGGGCTGCATCGTCACCACGCCGATGCGCGGCGCCGGAGTTCCGGCGACTGTAGCCGTCGCCTGCGCGAAGGCGATGGCAGGCACGGCCGTGGCCAGCATGCACAGTGCCAGCCACAGGGTGAGGATCAGCCCGCGCCGTTTCAAGCGTCGTCCTGCGCGTCCGGTGGCAGCACCGTCACGTGGAAGGCCTGTACCCGGCGCGCATCGGCACGCGCGACGCGGAACATGAAGCGGTCCAGCGCCAGTTCGTCTCCGATCTCCGGAAGGTGACCGACCGCTTCCGTGACCAGGCCGCCGATGGTGTCGTAGTCCTCGTCGGAGAACGTGGCACCGAAGCGCTCGTTGAAATCCCCGATCGGGGTCAGGGCATCGACCACGTACTGGCCGTCGGCCTGGATCGCGATCTGTGCCGACGGGTCCTCGGCTTCGTCGTGCTCGTCATCGATGTCGCCGACGATCTGTTCCAGCACGTCCTCGATGGTGACCAGGCCGGCGACGCCGCCGTACTCGTCGACCACGATGGCCATGTGGTTGCGCGACAGGCGGAACTCCTTCAGCAGCACGTTGAGCTTCTTCGCTTCAGGAATCAGCACCGCCGGGCGCAGCAGTTCGCGTACGTTGGCCGGGCCGTGGTCGGCAACCACGCCGCGCAGCAGGTCCTTGGCCAGCAGGATGCCGAGGATGTCGTCCTTGTTCTCGCCATGCACCGGGAAGCGCGAATGGCCGGATTCGACCACCTGCTTCATCAGTTCCAGGAAGGGCGCTTCGACCGGCAGCGAGACCATCTGCGAACGCGAGATCATCACGTCGCCCACGGTCAGCTCGGCCACCGAAATGGCGCCTTCCATCATCTTCAGGGTATCGGCGGCGATCAGACCTTCTTCCTGCGCGGTGTGCAGGACAGCGACCAGCTCGTCGCGGGTATGGGGTTCGCCGGAGAACGCGGACGTCAGGCGTTCCAGCCAGCCGCGCTTCTTTTCACTGTGCTCCTGCAGGGAGCTACTACTGTCGTCTTCAGACATCTCTGGAAAAAGGGCACCCGGCATGCCGGGCGTTGGCGCCAGTCTAGCAGGATGTAGCGGCCTGTCAGCGCCCCCCGCTGCCGGGGCCGGTGATCGGGGGCGGCGCCAGTTCAGGCCGGGACGCCGGTGCTTCGGGCAGGTCCAGGCTGTAGGTGCAGCCGGCCAGCGTCCGGCCCGGGTGGGAGGCCACCGTTGAGACACTGAGGATG
The DNA here is from genome assembly GCF_029844625.1 of Stenotrophomonas sp. GD03680. Lineage (NCBI taxonomy): Bacteria > Pseudomonadati > Pseudomonadota > Gammaproteobacteria > Lysobacterales > Lysobacteraceae > Stenotrophomonas > Stenotrophomonas sp. GD03680. The sequence goes on from NZ_JAOCKC010000005.1 coordinate 129,775, forward strand.
ATCGACTCGATCTGCGCCTCGCCGGTGGTCGGGTCGGTCACGTCACGGCTGACCAGTTCGCGCCCCGCCATGAACTTGCCGTCCTGGTCGTATCCGGTCTCCAGCCCGAGCCGCCTGGCCAGTGGCCGGGGGTCGGCCTCATCGAGGATGGCCATGATGCTGGCACCGGCCATCGCAACCCGGTCCGTGCGGGTGCCGAACACCGTGATGGGCTGCGCCAGCCGGTACTCGCTCAGGAACCGGTTGCCCTGCGGCAGGGGTTGCAGGCCGCTGGCGACCGCTTTCAGCGGGTCGGCCAGCAGCGGCGCCAGCGCGGCATGGGCGGCCACGTCCTGGCGGCATTCGATCAGTGCAGGCAGGTCCAGCGGAGCGGCGGACGCAGAGGTGGCAAGCAGCAGGGGCAGGAACACAGCGGCACTCCGTGGTGGCGCCGAGCCTGGGCTCGGCTGCCTTCCGGTCAGGGGGGCGGGCTCAGCGCTCGCCGGCGTAAGGGTCGGCGATGCCGAGCTCGGCCAGGATCTCGCGTTCCAGCTGCTCCATCGCCTCGGCTTCCTTGTCATCTTCGTGGTCCCAGCCGAGCAGGTGCAGCACGCCGTGCACGGTGAGGTGCGCATAGTGGGCGTTGAGCGCCTTGCCCTGCTCGCCGGCCTCGCGCTCGACCACCGGGGCACAGATCACCAGGTCGCCCAGCAGCGGGAACTTCACGCCCTTGGGCAGGCCTTCGGGCACTTCGGCCGGGAAGCTGAGCACGTTGGTGGCGTAGTCCTTGCCACGGTAGTGGCGGTTCAGCGACTGCCCCTCCTTGGCATCGACCACGCGGATCGCCAGGTCGGCTTCGCGGATCCGGCCCTTCAGGGCCGCGGCAACCCACCTGCGGAAACTCACCGCAGCCGGCAGTCCGGCGCGGGGCAGGGCGTAACTGACGGCGACGTCCAGCCGTACGGGACCACGGGTCATGATGTCGCTCCGGGTTGGATCTGATGCAGGTCGCGGCGGTCGTAGGCACTGACGATGCGGGCCACCAGCGGATGGCGGACGACGTCGCGCGATTCGAAGAAGGTGAAGCTCACGCCCTCGACATCGCGCAGCACGTCGATGGCATCGCGCAGGCCCGATTTCAGGTGCTTGGGCAGGTCGGTCTGGGTCAGGTCGCCGGTGACCACGGCGGTGGAGCCGAAGCCCAGCCGGGTCAGGAACATCTTCATCTGCTCGATGGTGGTGTTCTGCGCCTCGTCCAGGATCACGAACGCGTCGTTGAGCGTGCGGCCACGCATGTACGCCAGCGGTGCGATCTCGATGACGTTCTTCTCCAGCAGCTTGACCACCTTCTCCACGCCCATCATTTCGTACAGGGCGTCGTACAGCGGCCGCAGGTAGGGGTCGACCTTCTGGGTCAGGTCGCCGGGCAGGAAGCCGAGCTTCTCGCCGGCCTCGACCGCAGGCCGCACCAGGATCAGGCGCTGCACGCGCGACTCGTTCAGCGCTTCCACCGCGCTGGCCACAGCCAGGAAGGTCTTGCCGGTACCGGCCGGGCCGATGCCGAAGTTGATGTCATGGGTGGCGATCTGGTGCAGGTAGCGGCCCTGGTTGGCGCCGCGACCGCGCACGGTGCCACGCTTGACCCGGATCGCCACGTCCTGTGCTTCGTACGAGCGTTCGGCGATCTGCTCCACGTTGGCCTGGGCCAGGCGCAGGTGGATGGCGTGGTTGTCGAAGGTGGTCTCGCCGGCTTCGGCGTACAGGGCCTCGATCAGCTTCTGCGCTTCCACGCTGGCTTCCTTCGGTCCACTGATGCGGAACACGAAGCCGCGATTGGCGATCTCCACGCCGAGTTTCAGTTCGATCTGTCGCAAATGGCCGTCGAACGGGCCGCACAGGTTGGCCAGGCGCGCGTTGTCTTCCGGCGACAGGGTGAAGTCTCGATGCTCGATGTTTTTCATTGCTGGAGGTGGGGCGGAAGCCTTCCACCACAGTGTCTTCAAGGGGAAACAAGGGTAGCGCGCGGGGGCGCACACGGCCAGTACGGGGGCTGTGACGCGGTTTTCCACACGGGGTGTGGATCGGGCCTGCGGGAACCTGTGGATAGACGTTCGCAATGCTTGTGCCACAAGCTTCCTGCGCCGGTGGTGAAAAAAGCGTCACGGCCGGGTGGGGAACGGAAACCGGAAGCAGCGGTGGCCACGGGAAGGTTCACAGGCATTGAGCGTCGGGGCGGAGCGCCCGGCCAGGGAGAGGTCATGGATGTTTCACATACGGCAGCTGCGCACGCGCCGCTGGCGGGGCTCGGGTCGAACGGGCAACTGCATCGGCTGCAGGCTGAGGGCCTGCCTCCCTTGTTCGTCGAACAGTGGTGGGGCCACGAAAGCCTGGTCAACGGTTTCGATTACTGGGTAGATGCCGTGCACCCGGATGCGGGCCTGTCATGCGCAGACTGGCCGGGACTGAGCGCCGCGCTGGTCACCTGCCTCGATGATGGCCAGGACCACCATCGCTGCGGCTACATCGCCGCCGCTCACCTCCTTGGCGCAGACGGCGGTCTGGCGCGCTATCGGCTGCATCTCGTGCCATGGACGTGGTTCCTGCGGCATGCGCGGCGCAGCCGTGTCCATCAGCAGCGGACCGTGCGGGACATCGTCGAGGACGTGTTCGGCACGCACAGCGGACTGGCCCGCTGGCGCTGGAGCGACGATGCCCTGGCCGCTCTGGCCGCCGCACCCGTGCGCGACTGCTGCATCCAGTATCGGGAGCCGGACCTTGAGTTCGTGCAGCGGCTGTTGGCCGATGAAGGCATTGCGGGCACGTTCGAGAGCGACAGCAGCGGCGGATCGACGCTCGTGCTGTTCGCCGACAGCAGCGTGCAACCTGAGAATCCACAATCGGCCCGGGACGGCGGTATCCGTTTCCACCGTGACGACGCCACCGAGCGCGCAGATGTCCTGCAGCAGCTGGGCAGGTGGCGTCGGCTGGGCAGCAGCCGGCTCTCGCTTGTCACCGACGATGGCCCGGCGGCCACCGTCCGACATGTGCAGATGCCACTGCAGGACGCCGGGCGCAGCCCGCGCGAGGTCTATGAGCCGGTGGGCACACACGCCCTGGCTGGTGCCGATGAGGGGTATCGTCGCGCGCGGCGAGCAGCTGAAGCGCACGAGGCCGGCAGTGCAGGCTGGCTGGCGGCAGGCAGCGTACGCAGCCTGCAGGTCGGTCGCTTCATCCGCGTTCTGGCCGCGGGCGCTGGTTCGACGCCGAGCCTGCTGCCGACCGAACTGCTGCATTACGGGTGCAATCCGCCGCCGATCGCGCAGGGGGCGGAGCAACCACGCGCTGCGGCACCGGCCCGCTGGCTTGAGGCCGGTTCAGCCATGCCCGGCGTGGCGCTGGAGGCAAACGCAACCCTGGGTTATGCCAATCGCTTCCGCGCCGTCGATCGGAATCGACCGTGGCGGCCCGTGCTGGCCGACGGCACCGGCGAACGCATCCACCCGCGGCCGCTCGCGCCAGGCCATCAGACCGCTACGGTGATCGCTGGCGATGGCCGTGATGATGCCGCTCTGTACGCCGATCACCTGGGCCGGGTACGGGTGCGTCTGCATCTTCAGGACGCCACAGATGCCGGTACGGCCTGTTGGCTGCGGGTCGCGCAGCGCTACGCTGGGCCGGGCGTCGGTGCACAGTTCCTGCCGCGTGTCGGCCAGGAGGTGGTGATCGGCTTTCTGGACGGGAACATCGATCAGCCCTTGGTGCTGGGCGCGCTGTACAACGGTCGTGGCGAGGCGGGCGTTGCGCGCACCCCGGCCGGAGCAGCGGCCGCAGACGAAAGCGGCGGCCTGTTCGGGCATGCCACCGACTCCCGCCCGAGCGCACAGGGCAATGCGGCCGGCGGCCATGCGCCTGTCTGGCACGCGATGGCACCGGGGCAGGACCAGCACCGGCATGCCGGGGCGGTATGGGGCATCCAGTCACGGGAATGGTCCGGAACGGGTTACAACCGGCTGGCCTTCGATGATTCCGACGCACAGCTGCGCGTGCAGCTGGCCAGCAGCCACGCCAGCAGCGAGCTGAATCTTGGTCATCTGCTGCACATGGCTGACAACCATCGTGGTTCCCTGCGCGGAGAAGGCGCGGAACTGCGCACTGACGCGTGGGGCGCGCTGCGTGCCGAACGGGGCGTCTGGTTGACCGCGCGTGGCCACGCTGCGCTGTCACCCGCAGGCGAAGTGGCTGCGGCCGGCGCGCTGCTGCAGCAGGCCGCCCTCCTGGCCGCGTCCAGCCATGGCGCGGCTACGATGCACGGCACGGCTGGCTTGGACAGCCACGCAGTACGGGAGGACAGCACCGGCGTGGCAGGTCTGCAACGGGTTGCGCGGGCCAGTGTGACCGGACTTTCCTATGCGCAGGCCAGCGCCGATGAGGAGGGCCGCCCTGCGCCCGGCGATGTTCCGCATACCGGCCAGCCAACGCTGGGCCTGCATGGGCAGGCCGGTCTGATGATGGTGGCCGGGCAGGCACTGCACTGGGGCGGTGCCCGGAATGTGGCACTGTCCAGTGGCGGGCACACCGATGCCAACGTGGCCGGCGGTGCGCGCCTGCACGCGGCGCAGGCGGTGGGCATGCTGGCGGCCAGTGGCCGCACCTTTGCCGGTGATGCGGCATTGACCATCGTCGCTGGGCAGGAGGTACTGGACATCCGGGCCCAGTCCGAAATGATCCACCTGCAGGCGCGCAGCACCGTGCGTGCAGCGAGCGGGCAAGGGGCTGTGGAGCTTGCCGCACCGCACACCCTGCACGTCGCCACCGCCGGTGGCGCCAGCATTACGCTGGAAGATGGCAACCTGGTGCTGGTCTGCCCCGGCACGGTGACCGTCCAGGCCGGGCAGCGCACCTTCGTCGGCCCGGCGCAGCTGACCCGTCCCCTGCCGGACATGCCGTCCAGCGCGCTGGACGGGCAGGTTCCGAAGCTTGCTTTCAGGCTGCAGGACATCCCGGGCCCACAGGGTGTGCCGCTGGGCGGGCAGCCCTGGAGGATCGTGCGCACGCACCGCGCCCTGGACGATGAGCAGCGTGACAGCGCCCTGCTGCCGGAACGCTGGGCCGAGACCCTGGCCGAAGGTGAGGCCGACGCACAGGGCGATGTCAGCCTGGACGATGCGCTGTGCGCGAGGATCTGGAGTGACGCAGGCCGCCATCCCGGCTGCCTGTTCCTGGTACACGGAATCGACGTGATCCCGCTGCAGCGGCCCCGGCCATACAGCGGCTCCCCGGGGGTGCGGGCAACCCTGGACACGCTGGAGGCGATCAACTATGGCAAGAGTCTGGCCGACCTGCCCGACGATGCCGCACTGCATGCCTACCGGCAGCGCGCCGAGTACGAGTTCCAGTCCCACATCGACGCCAGCCCGGCCCGGCGCAAGGAGATCTGATCATGGCAGACGCCAACGCATGGGGCAGGGTCGAGCGCGCCTCTCTCATCTGCAGGGATGGCCAGAAAGGCACGACCAGCGGCGACTACTACGCACCACCGGACCGTCAGTTCGCGCCGGTGCGGCACGGGAACCGCGTCGACGCGTTCACCGACGGGCGCTCGGCCATGAAGGCGATGGCCGATGCCATCCGCGGCGCGCAGAAGTTCATCTTCATCGCCGACTGGCAGATGAACTTCGATACCGAGATGGACGCGCGCGGCGACGCGCACTCCGCGCGGCTGAGCGAGCTGCTGTTCGACGCTATCAACCAGCGCGGCGTGGATGTGCGGGTACTGCTCTACGACAGCGTGGAGGCGGCCGCCTACACCCACGAGAACGAGGTGCGCACGGCGCTGTACAAGATGCAGGATGACAAGACGCCCGGGCAGGTCCAGGTGGGCCTGCACAACCCGGCGACCGGCCGCACCGATGCCTTCAACATCGCCTTCTCGCACCACCAGAAGATCCTGGTGGTAGACGGACGCATCGGCTTCGTCGGAGGACTCGACGTCGCCCATGGCCGTTGGGACGACGGCAACTTCGACGTGGTCTGCGACCCGACGCTGCACGTGATCAATGACCATTACAACAACTGCCTGAGCAAGTATCGGAGCATGACGGATGATGAGACGGAGCTCACGCTGGACAAGCCCGATACCAGCCCGGATGCGGCAGGCCGCGTCCGTCCCGGCTTCGCACAGGCGTATGTGCCTGGCATGGCCATCGCACTGGACCAGATGAAGGCGCAGTGGGATGCCGGGGCCGCATTGGCGGAGCTGCAGGACTATGCAGACAAGCTGGGCGTACCCGACGCGCTTGAGCGCGAAGGCCTCAGGAAGATCGCCGAGTGGATCATCCCCGGCATGGAAGAGGGGATGGCGGTCAAGCGCACCGTCGCGCGCACGTTCCTGGCCATCCAGACGACACTGGAGGAGATCGGCAAGGAATATGCAGATGTCATTGCCGCGTCGAACCGTGCCGCCGACGAAGCCATCAAACTGAATCCGGTCCAGGCGGCTGCCGCAGCAGGGCGTGCGGTGGCAGGCTTCAGCGCCATCCAGGCGAAGAAGTTCGGCAGCTGGCTCGACCAGCAGAAGAACGACATCCGGGCGGCAGCGCTGCGGCCCTTCCAGACTGCAGAGAAAGCGGCGGGCTACCTGCTCGATCCGCGCAGCCTGCGCGCGGACATCGAAGGCCGACTCAGCGAAATAGAAGCAAAGATCGACAAGGCGAAGAAAGACTGGGAATCGCTGGTGCAGTGGATCAATACGCCGGTTGATCGCACCCAGCGGCTGCTCGACAGTGGCCGCCAGCCTCGCATGCCCTGGCAGGACGTGCACGCGCAGATCGCGGGCCCGGCCGTGTTCGATATCTGCAGCAACTTCATGCACCGCTGGAATGCCATGGTCTGGCAGAACCAGCGTGGCGACCGGACCATCGGCTCGCTGCTGCGCAAGGGTCTGAATACTGGCCTTCGCAAGACCAATGAATGGCTCGACACAGCGCTGCCCGAGCAGACCACCCTGGCGCGTGGCATGGAACTGACGCCATTGAGCGATCAGTGGCTGCAGTCCATGGGGGGCATGCAGGCGGTGTTCGGTGACCTGACGGTGCCCGGCACGGCGGGAAAGATCAGCGTGCAGATCGTGCGTTCCTCGGGCACCGCCCTGCATGCGCTGGAGAAGAAGGGGTGCAGGGAACTCGGCCTGAACCTGGACGACGCCAGCTGCCTGCAGCCGTACTGGGAGCGTGAGCAGCCGATGCACTCCATTCTCGACGCAATGGTCAACTGCATCGCATCGGCCAGTGCCTACATCTATCTGGAAACGCAGTTCCTCATTTCCGACTGTGGCTGGTCCGACGCGGATCCGGGCAGCGTGGTGGAAACCGCAGTGAAGGGCGGGGAGCGGCGGGATGCGACGGATGCCGAAAAGGCGAAGCTTGGTCACGTGGAACGCGGTGTGGCCATGAGCGGCCCGGTAGGCAGGGCCGACATCGTGCAGGATGTTGTGGAGCGCAGGCAGGGAGTGAAGTCGGCGGCCAGCAACCCGCTGGTGGCCGCCCTCGCCGCGCGCATCCGCCGTGCGATCCTGGCCCGGCAAGGCTTCCATGTGTACATCACCCTGCCGGTGCACCCGGAGGGCAGCCTGGCAGACGGTGCCGTGGTGAAGCAGCAGTACTGGGTGCAGCAGACCCTGCTGCGTGGTGACGACAGCCTGATCCGGCGCATCTGCCGATCATTGATCGCACGCGACAAGGACATCCGCGAGGCCAGCGTGGAGGAGGCCGACCTGCAGGCCGAGGTCAAGGCCGGGCGTTGGAAGGAATACCTGTCGGTGATGAATCTGCGCAGCTACGGCGTGCTGGCCGAAACGCGCAGAAGCGATCATCTGCCGCCGCACACGATCGGCTCCGAGCATGGCCCCTCCCTGTATGTGGTGACTGAGCAGTGCTATGTGCATTCCAAGCTGCTGATCGTTGATGACGCGGTGGCGATCATCGGCAGCGCGAACTGCAATGACCGCAGCCTGCTGGGGACAGGCGATACCGAGATCGCCGCGGTGATCGTTGATGGCGAGGCGAAGCGGATGGATCTGGGCAACGGCGTGCAGGTAATAACCCGAACGTTTGCGCGGGAGCTGCGGTTGAAGCTGTGGAGGAAGTTTCTGGGCCAGGAGATTCAAAAGCTGCCGGAGAAGGAGAACAAGCCATACTCGGCAGTGGAAGCGGCGCAGACGTATCTGCCTTGGTTCAACAAGAACGTGCCAACCCTGACGGTGGACAGGCCAGCAAGTGCCGAGACGTGGAGAAGCATCAGGAATCTTGCCGATTCAAATTCCGCCGCTTATCAGCGTGTCTTCACCAATGTCCCCCGCGACTCGTTCCCTCGCTACGACTCCGTGCTTCATGGATTTCCCGCCGCAGGCTTGAATGACAAGGGTCACGTCAAACGCATGTTGCATGCGCAACCACCTGACCTGCAGCCAGATTTCATGGAGGAGCCTAGTGTCGTTAGCGACTATGTGACCAGTGTAGTAGGTCGGCACGATGTGCGTAGGGCGACAGACTTTCTTCGGGGCGAGCCGGGACGCCCACGGATCAAAGGCTTCTGGGTCACCATGCCGCTGCTTTGGGGGAGCAACATGGACGATCCGGTTGCCACGATGCCGAGCGAGATCATTGCAGCCGTGCCTGTTGAGGGAGGCAGTTCAAGTGAATTGGCATATTCGATTCGACATGCTGCATTGAATCAAGGAGAGAAGGTGTGATTGAGCGCTTGCTGTTGAAAGCCCTGCATGCGGTTGGTGCTCTGTGCGCTGTGCAAGCCGCGCATGCAGGTTGTATTTCAATCAATGAAGACGATGGCCGCTCTCAGGGCAACGGATTGGTGGTTAAGTTCACGCCGAGCTTGGTTGGCGGAGGAGATGCAGTGGGCGCCAGTCTCAGTCGCGCGAACGAGGCGGAACCTTACATAAGGATCAGTATCGGTCCTGACCTGTCTGAGTTGAAGAATGAGCCATTCGACTCGAATGGCGGTTCGGTCTACTACTTGGAAAGCAGTGGTCAAGGGCAACGGATTTGCCGTGCTGAGGAATGGAGAAAGCGGAAATCCAAGCTGACTGGTGAAGCACCTCCTGAGCGCCTGCATCCTGCGGTGAGGCCCGTGTATCCGTATTTCGAGCTGCACAAGATGTATGAGCTCGATTATGATTCGGTCGGTCAATTGACGTCGATTCATGCAACTGACGCGAAGGGGCATAGGGAGACTACGTTCTGTGCGCTCTATGATAATGATGGCCGCATAGAGGTGGCCAATCAGAGTTCCGGGATGAGTGTTTCGGATGTTCCTGACTTCACGTGCTCGCAGTTGCGTGAAAAGGCCTCGAAGAAGATGACCTGGTACTTCACGTATCGGTCGGATGGCGCGTTGGTTTCAGTTGTTGACAAGGAGGCCACAAGGAAGCGTGGTGAGCAGCCAGAACGTGACGACACGGCAACGGACGCCGAAACTACGGACGGAGCGTGGATTGCGAGTGGCTACATGTATGTTGATGGGGCGAATGGTCGCAGAGAAGTGGCGATCACCTTTCACGGAAGTGATAGGCAAGGCCTTTTGGGGGTTCGGGACTCCTCCATGACTGTCGTGCAATCCGACGCTACTGCGCTCTTCGCGCAGCGTAGCCGGGACCGTCGGCACAAGCTGCGGTATACCTTCCCCGGCGAGCGCGTTCCAATGGAACTTGCCACGGGATTGTTCGAAGGAGTAACTGACTACACCCGCGTCCGGGAGTACTACCATCGCTCGCATCGACGGATCTTCGAGGTCTTCGGGCCCGGTGCCAAGCAGCCCCACGAACGCCAGTGGCGCACGCTGGATCTGAATCGCCAGGAAAACTACGACGCAAACGGCAGGCTCACGCGGGTGATCCTGTTCGGCCCGGTTCCCGGTAGTGGTGGCTACACCGAGAACCTGCGCGCATACGCAGAGAAGGGTGTGTTGAAGCTCACGCCGCTGACCAGCGGCTACAGCTCCTACCGCGTCTACGACTATGACGCAGCAGGCAACGAGACGCTCTCGTTCGTGTGCTGGCGCCATGAAGTCTCGACCAACAAGCCGTATGCCCATTTCCCCTGGTGGGAGCCCGATCCCCGTCCCAAGCGCAGTCGTGAAGCCGAACTGCAGTACGGCAGGACGCAGGTGGGCACACGCTGCGGGACGCCGGACGGCAGGATGATCATAGAGGGCATGGGACCGGTGAAGAAGCTGATGGAGACCCGGTACGGATTCGGGACGACGAAGCTGGGATTCCTGAGCGAGTAGCGCGGTGCGTCCTTCTGAGGCTCAGAGCAGACCCGTTAAGCGAAGGTTGCGGCCAGCAACGAGGCCCGGCGGGCTCGCCCCTGAGACCCACCGCTTTTCCACAATCACTGTGGAACGACGCGCAATCAACCTGTGGATAGGTGACGCAGAGCCTTCTGCACAGAGGGTATGCGTGGCGTGGTGAGAAAATCACCACGACTGCTGTGTGGGGGCAAGCCGTACATGGCTCCCCCCGCCCCGGCGATCAGCCTTCCGTCACCACCCGCCCGCGCAGCGAATTGGTTAATGCCTCGGTGATCACCACATCCACGAACTGACCGATCAGGCGTGCCGGCGCCGGGAAGTTCACCGAGCGCATGTTCTCGGTCTTGCCGGTCAGCTCGTTCGGGTTCTTGCGCGAAGGACCTTCCACCAGCACCGTCTGCACGGTGCCGACCATCTTCGCGGAAATGCCGGCGGCGTGCGCGTTGATGCGCTCCTGCAGGCGCGACAGCCGCGCGTGCTTCTCGGCATCGCTGAGCGTGTCTTCCAGGTCGGCGGCCGGAGTGCCCGGACGACGCGAATAGATGAAGGAGAAACTGTGGTCGAAGCCGATGTCCTCGATCAGCTTCATGGTCTTCTCGAAGTCCGCCTCGGTCTCGCCGGGGAAGCCGACGATGAAGTCCGAACTGATCGAGATGTCCGGGCGCACCGCGCGCAGCTTGCGGATCTTCGACTTGAACTCCAGCGCGGTGTAGCCGCGCTTCATCGCCGACAGGACGCGGTCGCTGCCGGCCTGCACCGGCAGATGCAGGAAGTTGGCCAGCTGCGGCACATCGCGGAACGCGTCCACCAGCGAGTCGCTGAACTCCAGCGGGTGAGAGGTGGTGAAGCGGATGCGGCCGACGCCATCGATCTCGGCGATGGTGCGGATCAACAGGCCCAGATCGGCGAACTCGCCATCGCCATACGGGCCACGGTAGGCGTTGACGTTCTGGCCGAGCAGGTTGATCTCGCGTACGCCCTGCGCGGCAAGCTGTGCCACTTCCACCACCACGTCCTCGAATGGACGGCTGACTTCGGTGCCGCGCGTGTAGGGCACCACGCAGAACGAGCAGTACTTCGAGCAGCCTTCCATGATCGACACGAACGCCGACGCGCCTTCAGCGCGCGGCTCCGGCAGGCGGTCGAACTTCTCGATTTCCGGGAAGCTGATGTCCACCTGCGGTCGCTTCTGCTCGCGACGCGCACGGATCAGCTCCGGCAACCGGTGCAGCGTCTGCGGGCCGAACACCAGGTCCACGAACGGCGCGCGCTTGATGATGGCCTCGCCCTCCTGCGAAGCGACACAGCCACCGACGCCGATGATGACCTCGCGGCCCTGGTTCTTCAGCCCCTTCCAGACGCCGAGCTGGCTGAACACCTTCTCCTGCGCCTTCTCGCGGATGGAACAGGTGTTGACCAGGATGACGTCGGCATCCTCCGGGGTGTCGGTCAGCACCAGGCCGTCGCTGGCGGCGAGCACGTCGGCCATCTTGGCCGAGTCGTACTCGTTCATCTGGCAACCGTGGGTCTTGATGTACAGCTTGCCCTTGATCTGCTCCGGCGTGCGCGGAGCGGAGGGCAGGGCAACGAGCGGGGTGCCGCCCGGCGTGGCGGGCGGAAAGACGTCTGGCGTCCCGGTCATGGCGCTTAATCCATTCGGGTGGCGGGAAAGCGGGCAATTCTACCCGCATCCTGCGCCTCCCGCCGCGGTGCACGCTCATGGGGCACGGCCCCTGCCGCGCCCGGTAGCGCCGGGCCGTGCCCGGCGGGCGCCCTTACGCCGCGATCAGCTCCGCGTCGATCTGCCGCGACCGGTCGAAGGCCGTCAATGCGCCCATCCGGGCGATGTAGTCCGCCGTGGCGGGGGCGGGCTGCACCAAACCGAAGTCGGTGGTCCATTTCAGGGCATTGCCCCACAGCACGTCGGCGGCGCTCATTTCCTCACCCAGCAGGTAAGGCCCCTGCGCCAGCTGCGCCTCGATCACCTGCAGGACGGTTTCGGCGTCGTTGTAGGGCGACATCGACTGCGGAGGCGGGTCGCGGCGCATCGCGCGGTCGATCATCGCCGGCTCGAAACAGGCGCCGTAGAAGGCCATCCAGCGCAGGTAGGGGCCGCGCAGCGGCGAGCCGATCGGCGGTGCCAGGCCGGCTTCGGGGTAGAGATCGGCCAGATACAGGTAGATCGCCACCTGCTCGGTCACCAGCGCGCCCTCATGGATGATCGCCGGCACTTTGCCCATCGGGTTGATGGCCAGGTAGGCCGGGGCCAGGTTGGCGCCGGCTTTCAGGTCCAGCACATGCAGGCGGTAGTCGGCACCCAGGGCTTCAAGCAGGGCCACGGCGCCGCTCGAGCGTGAACGGGCAGCGTGATAGAGGGTGATCTGGCGGGACGTCATGGCAGTGCTCCTTGCAGCAGAGGGGTGAACTGGGGACCATGCTGGGGCACTATTGCGGACGACTTCTGTCCTCGATCCCTCATGCGCCATACCGCCCATCGCCTGCTCCGCCTGATCGCCCTGCTGCAGGCCCGCCGACAGTGGTCGGGGGCTGAACTGGCCGAGCGCATGGGGGTGAATCGGCGCAGCATCCGCCGCGACATCGAGCGCCTTCGCGAGCTGGGCTATCCGGTCAGGGCGTCGGCCGGGGTAGGGGGCGGCTATCAGCTGGGAGCGGGCGCACCGGTACTGCCGATGCTGCTGGACGAAGAGGAGGCGACCACCCTGGCCATCGCCCTGCGTGCGGCCTCGGCGACGGTGGCCGGCATCGACGAGACCGCGCGCGGTCTGCTGTCCAAGCTCGATCCACTGGTGCCGACCCGCCGCCGCCAGCAGGCTGGCGAGGTGCACGCCGCTACCGCGACGCTGTCGGATCTGCCTTCCACCGATGCACGTCTGCTGGGGCGCCTGGCCCAGCATTGCCGCCAGGCAACCCGGCTGGCCTTCGAGTACCGCAGCGCGCAGGACGCGGTGACCCAGCGCGAGGTCGAGGCCCAGCATCTGGTCAACTACGGACGTCGCTGGTACCTGCTGGCCTGGGATCTGGGCCGCCAGGACTGGCGCACGTTGCGGGTGGACCGGATGGGCGCGGTGCGCGCGCTGGCCGAGCCCGGCCTGCATCGGCGCACGCCCGCACCGCCGGATGTGATGGTGCGGCAGGCGGTCAGCCAGGCGCCGTTCGCACTGCAGGTGGTGCTGCGCCTGGCCGGCAGCCACACCGAGCTGGAAGGTCGCATTCCCCCCTGGTGTGGCGTGCTCGAAGCCGAGGGTGCCGATCACTGCCTGCTGCGCATGGGCGCGGAAAGCCGCGGCATGATGCTGGCGCAGATTCTCAGCCTCGACCGGGTGCCGCTGGAGCTGTGGACCACGCCGCCGGCGCTGCGCCAGGAACTGGCGCAGCGCCTGGGCGGGCTGGCGCAGCTGCTGGCTGTGCCTGACGTCACAGGCTGAGCCGCACGGCTTGGCAACGCGGGGCGAAGCTGGGACACTCGCGGCCATGAAGGGGAGACTGGGGACAACGGCGATCATCATCGCTGCGCTGACCGCTGCGCCGGCCAGCGCCGGCACCCTGTACAAGTGCCAGGGGGCAGACGGGGTCACCAGCTATGTGAGCAAGCGTGTGGCCGGTGCCCAATGCAGCACCATCCGCTACAGCCGGGAGGCCGCCCGCCCGGCCCGCCCGGCAGCGACTGTCGCCAGGCCTGTGCCGGCCACCGTGGCCAGCATCGAGCGCAATCCGGTGGCGGTGGCCGCCAGTGCAGCCGTGCCCGTGCCGGCTGCACCGGTGCCTGCTTCGACTCCGGCAGTTGCTGCCGGCACGTCCCGCACCGGGCGCATGGTCAGTGGCCAGGTCTATTCCTATATGAAGGATGGGGTGCGCCACTACACCAGTGCGCGGCCCAGCCAGGTTGCCCACCTGGGGCCGGTGCGCACCATCCGCTACAGCTTCATGGAGCGCTGCTACGCCTGCGGGGCCAACCCGCGCGTGGACTTCGGCACCGTGCGTCTGAACACGACGGCGTTCCAGACCGAGATCGCTTCGGCCGCGCGCGAGTTCGGCGTGGAGGAGGCGGTGGTCCGGGCGATCATCCATGCCGAGTCGGCCTACAATCCGACCGCACTCAGCCGCGCCGGTGCGCAGGGCCTGATGCAGCTGATGCCGCCGACTGCCGCGCGCTTCGGGGTCAGTGATTCCTACGATGCGGGCCAGAACATCCGTGGCGGCGTGCAGTACCTGTCGTGGCTGCTGAAGCGATTCAACGGCAACCTCACCCTGGCCGCCGCCGGTTACAACGCCGGGGAAGGTGCGGTCGACCGCCATGGTGGCGTGCCCCCTTACAGCGAAACCCAGTACTACGTGCGTCGGGTGGGCCAGCTGGCCGAGCGTTACCGCAGTGCCTTGAGTCACCAGTAGTCCGGCCGGTGCCGGTGCCGACTGACGGCCCATCGCCGGCTGCCGGTCGGCACACGGTGCAAAGAGTTGTTGCAATGCGTTGTGTGGCGCGTAACGGTTCCGCTACACTCGCCCATGATTCAATGCGGCTCTGGCCCCCACCAGACCGCTGGCAGCCTTAAAGCTACCTAATCAATATCGGAGTGCCGGATGGCCAACGATGGGGTACACGATCCAGTCAATACCGGACGTCGGCGTTTTCTTACTGCCACCACAGCCGTGGTTGGCGCCGTCGGCGTCGGATTCACCGCAGTTCCTTTCATCAAATCGTGGAACCCCAGTGCCCGCGCGAAGCTCGCGGGAGCACCGGTGGTGGCCGATATCAGTGCCCTGCAGGAAGGCCAGCGCCTGATCGTGGAATGGCGCGGCCAGCCCATCTGGATCGTCAAACGGTCCAAGGCGATCCTCGACGCGCTGCATGGGCTCGACGACCGCCTCAAGGACCCGGAGTCCGGCGAGAAGGACCAGCAGCCCGCCTACGTGCTCAAGCAGAATCCCGAGCTGCGCTCGATCAAGCCCGATGTGTCGGTACTGGTCGGCCTGTGCACGCATCTGGGCTGCTCGCCGGAGATGGTGGCCGAGATCCGCCCCGAACCGTATGACCCGCAGTGGAAGGGCGGCTACTTCTGCCCCTGCCACAAGTCGCGCTTCGACATGTCCGGCCGCGTCTTCAAGGACGTGCCGGCGCCGATCAACCTGCTGGTGCCACCGCACCACTACCAGGACGACAACACGCTCATCATCGGTGTCGATCCGGAGGGGGCAGCCTGATGGCCAATATCCTGAGCCGTACCGCGACAGGCGTCGCCGACTGGGTCAACGCCCGCGCGCCGGGGCTGATGCCGATCTACCGCAAGCACGTCAGCGAGTACTACGCGCCGAAGAACTTCAACATCTGGTACTACTTCGGTTCACTGGCGCTGCTGGTGCTGGTCAACCAGATCGTCACCGGCATCTTCCTGACGATGCACTACAAGACCAGCGCGGCGGAGGCCTTCGGCTCCATCGAATACATCATGCGTGATGTCGAGTGGGGCTGGCTGATCCGTTACATGCACTCCACCGGTGCATCGCTGTTCTTCATCGTGGTCTACCTGCACATGTTCCGCGGGCTGCTGTATGGCAGTTACCAGAAACCGCGCGAGCTGGTGTGGATCCTGGGCATGCTGATCTACCTGGTGCTGATGGCCGAGGCCTTCATGGGCTACGTGCTGCCGTGGGGCCAGATGTCGTTCTGGGGCGCCAAGGTGATCATCTCGCTGTTCGGCGCGATTCCGGTGATCGGCAATGGCCTGACCGAGTGGATCATGGGCGATTACCTGCCCAGCGATGCCACGCTCAACCGCTTCTTCGCGCTGCACGTGATCGCACTGCCTCTGGTGCTGCTGCTGCTGGTGGTGCTGCACCTGGGCGCGCTGCATGAAGTGGGGTCCAACAACCCGGATGGCGTGGAGATCAAGAAGGGGCCCAAGGGCAACCGCTGGTCGCCCAATGCACCGGCCGATGGCATTCCCTTCCATCCTTACTACACGCTCAAGGATGGCGTCGGCGCCGGCTTCCTGCTGATCATCGCCGCCTTCATCATCTTCTTCGCCCCCGGCTTTGGCGGCCTGTTCCTGGAGCACGACAACTTCACCGAGGCCAACCGGCTGGTGACCCCGGAACACATCAAACCGGTGTGGTACTACACCCCGTACTACGCGATGCTGCGCGTGGTGCCGAACAAGCTCGGTGGCGTGCTGGTGATGTTCTCGGCGATCGCCATCCTGTTCCTGGTGCCCTGGCTGGACAAGGCGCGGGTGAAGTCGGTGCGCTACCGCGGCTGGATCTCGAAGGTGATGCTGGGCATGCTGGCCGTGTGCTTCGTGTGGCTGGGCGTGATCGGCTCCGGTCCGGGTACCGACGTGCACGAGACCTACATCGGGCGGGTGCTGACCTTCCTGTACTTCGCGTTCTTCATCACCATGCCGCTATGGACAAGGCTGGACAAGACCAAGCCGGTACCGGAGAGGGTGACCACGCATGACTGAGCGCTGGATGGTCCGGCTGGCCCTCGCGGCCGCCCTGATGCTGGGCAGTTCCCTGGCCACCGCTGCCGAAGGCGGCACCAAGCTGCTGCAGGCCGGCAACGACCTCGGTGACCGCGCATCGCTGCAGCGCGGCGCGCAGCTGTACATGAACTACTGCTCCAGCTGCCACGCGCTGAAGTACCTGCGCTACTCGCGGATGGCGCAGGACCTGGGGCTGACCGAGGAAGAGGTGATGAACAACCTCAACTTCACCGGTGCGGCAATCGGCGATCCGGTGCCGGTGGCGATGCCCAAGGAGCAGGCCGAGAAGTGGTTCGGCAAGATGCCGCCGGACCTGAGCCTGATCTCGCGTGTGCGGGGCAGCGACTGGGTCTACACCTACCTCAAGTCGTTCTATCTCGACAGCAGCCGCCCGCTGGGCTGGAACAACGCGTTGTTCGCCAACGCCTCCATGCCCAACCCGCTCTGGGAAATGCAGGGCCTGCAGCATGCCGTGCACGGCAAGGCCGAAGGGCCAGGCATGGACCCGCCGGTGACCGGGCTGCGCATCGACAGCCCCGGCTCGGTTGATGCCGGCCAGTACGACCAGGCCGTGCGGGACATCACCAACTTCCTCGAATACGCTGGCGAACCGGCTGCGCTCAAGCGGCAGCAGCTGGGCGTGTGGGTGATCCTGTTCCTGGCCCTGTTGACCTTCCTGGTGTACCTGCTGAAGAAGGAATACTGGAAGGACGTTCACTGATTCTGCCGCCGGCCGTTGGCTGGGCCTATTGGCTTTTGTGATGGTCGGTTGCACACTCGGGGAGAAGTCGACCGCCGGCACGGTGCTGGCGGCGCCGATGCGGCAGGCGGTCTCCTGTCGTAGGAGAGCCTTTGATGGCGGCGAGCGTACGCATGCGCAATACACTGACGCTGTTTTCCTCGAACGACGATGTACTGTGCCACCGTGTGCGCCTGGTCCTTGCGGCCAAGGGTGTGACGTTCGATTTCGTTGCGGTCGATCCGCAGAATCCGCCCGAAGACCTGATCGACCTCAATCCGTACCATTCGGTGCCGACCCTGGTCGAGCGCGAACTGGTGCTGTACGCCGCTTCGGTGGTGAGCGAATACCTTGACGAGCGCTATCCGCATCCGCCGCTGATGCCGGTCGATCCGCTGTCACGTGCACGCATCCGCCTGGCGATGCTGCGCATCGAGCACGACTGGGTGCCGCAGGTGCAGGCCATCCAGCTGGGCAACAAGACCCAGGCCGAGGCCGGGCGCAAGCGCTTGAAGGAGTTGCTGACCGCGTCGCTGCCGCTGTTCAAGGCCAGCAAGTTCTTCCTGAACCCGGAAATGAGCCTGGCCGACTGCGCGATGGCGCCGATCATCTGGCGCCTGCAGTCACTTGATGTGCCGTTGCCGAAGGACGGCAAGGCCATCGAGGATTACGGCAACCGCATCTTCCGCCACCCGGGGTTCGTGCGCAGCCTGACCGAGCAGGAAAAGAAGCTGCGCGACCTGCCCGTCTGAGCCGGCCGCTGCTTTCCCGTCTGCACGCCGACCGGCGTGCAGGCGATCCGCCCCGGTCGGGGCGTCGGGCGCGTACACTTCACGCATGACCGAAGACTTCTTCCACATGACCAGCCACCGCCCGTACCTGCTGCGGGCACTGGTGGAATGGATCAATGACAACCAGCTGACCCCGCACATCCTGGTCGACGCCGGCGTCCCCGGCGTGCAGGTGCCGCCTTCGGCGGTCAAGGATGGCAGAGTGGTGCTCAACATCGCCGAACGCGCGGTAGTGCGCCTGATGATCGACAACGAGATGGTGAGCTTCTCGGCGCGCTTTTCCGGTACCAGCTACCCGGTGCAGGTGCCGATCAGTGCCGTGCTGGCCGTCTACGCCCGCGAGACCGGGCAGGGCATGGCACTGCCGGATGACATTCCGGGCAGCGAACCGGCGTCGACCGGCGACGAAGTGCTGCATGACGACGACACGCCGCCGGAGGATACGCCGCCGGCAGGGCCGCCGCCGAAGGGCCGGCCGAACCTGCGCGTGGTCAAGTAGTTCAGAATTCGGATGCGCAAACGGATGTCGGCGAGGTCAATCGCCGACTCCATTCAATTGTCAGATTTGAAATCTATTGGCAGTAGTACTCGAGCGAGGTTTCCAAGACTCGGTCGTAGTAGTCGTTGGGATTATCGCCGCTTCCAAAGTAGACCAGTTCTGCCCGACGAAAGTAGGTCAATGCGTAGGTCCCGGGGACACTGCAGGAGGAGGGCAATGTTCCTGGAAGTTGGGGTTGGCCGACAATAGTGTAGGTGCGCTCCTCGCAGGAGTACCCACCACCCATGCTTTCGGGATCCGGGCGGCAGTAGCCGACGTGGGACCCGATGTTTGCCGCCCAGCCGGTGCTTACGTCAGTAGGGCATGACCCGTAGCCCTCGGGTCCAGTCTCCCCATAGGTGTAAACGCCAGTTGGTCCTGCTACGCCGCCGTGGCAGTAATTCGTCCAGAACACCGCGTATGGGGCTATTCCTTCCGAGTCCAGATGGAATGCCCGTCCCGTTTGCACCCATTGCCCAGCGAACGCGCTCGGCGCAAACGAAGAAATAACCACTAAGAATGTGGCGATCAATCCCACGCGAATCCAGCTTGCACCTTTCCGTAGCTGCTGATTGAGAATCATTGACATCAACATCTCTCCTTGATGTGCCTGTTACGCAGTCGAGTCTTTCGAGAGTGGGCGGTAGATCGCTAGCAGATCGCCGCCAAGGCGAGCGAAATCAACTGAATAGGGTGCCAGTTGCCGAGGGATTCCAGAAGCTCGCTCGCCTCAGGTTCTAACACGGGGGTATGCGATTATCAACGTGAAAAATTGCGTTTTCGCCTACTCGCCCGCATTTCCGCAGAAGGCGCAGAGGGCGCTGCCCCCATTTCAAAGGACGGGGAAGAGGTGGCCCGGGAAGGATCGGTCACGCGCTCTGCATTGCTCGAATCTCAGACATCCTCGGCATCGTCCACATCCGGCCGGATCTGGCTGATCCGCGCCGCGCCCGGGCCGGTGAACGACACCAGCTGATCGCCGCGCAGCACCATCCGGCCCACATGCCGATCGATGCCATCGTAGGAATATTCGAACTTGAAGGTGCGCTCGAAACCGAGCCGGCCATCCTCGCCGCGCGACAGGCGCAGGCCGGTGGCATGCACCGCCTGGTCCAGCCACTGCACATTGGCGGCGCGGCAGGCGTTGCGTCCCAGCTCGACCGCGCGCTCGGCGGCGGAGCGGGCAGCGTTCCAGAAGAAGTAGACGATGGCGCCGGCAATCAGCAACAGCAGCAGGGTGGGCATGGTTCCAGGGCGTCGGGTGTCGATGCGGCAAAGATGGCGGCGAATGCCTGCTGGATCAAGCAGAAGATTCAGTTCATCCGCTGCGGATCACCGGAAGCCGGCTGCACTGCGGGCGCTGTGGTCATCGGTGGCGTTGCCGCTGCCGGTGCCGGTGCGATCAACGGCGCGGTCGCAGTCAGCTGCAGCAGTGCGGCCCAGTCCTGGCGGTTGAAACTGCATTCGTCCTCGCGCCCCGGCGTGCAGCTGGGCTCGATGCCGGTGCTGTCGCGTTCGCGGGCCGCAGGCAACTGGATCAGTCCGGTCCGATCCAGCGGCAGCAGCCGCATCGCCACGGTGTTCATGACGTTGCCGCCTACCAGGTACAAGGTCTGGTCACCGCCGAGATTGGCCGCGACCACCACTTCGCAGTGCGACTTCCAATGGCCGACCGAGCCATTGCCAAGCGCCTGTACCAGTCCGCTGTAGCTGAGCGTGGTGCTGCGGTCGCGCAGGAAGCACAGAAGATCACCGGGGGCCGGCTTAGCCGTGGCTGGATCGGCCAGCCGGTAAGGCACGCCGGAAGGGCCACCCTGGTAGGCAGCACGGATGTAGTCGATGTGGCGCGGCGAGGTGTTGAAGCCGGGGACCCCGGCGCGCACCATCACCCAGGAAATGAAGGCAGCCGACCAGGGATTGTCGATCAGGAAGGCACGGCAGTCGCTGTCGGTATAGCGCGAGCCCAGTGGTGCGGCACAACTGCTGGCACCGGCGATGCTGCCCATGGCGTTGAGCGTCCCGCTGTCACGCCAGTAGTGGGAGACGCGCTGCCAGGCAATCAGGCCGTTGTCGGCCAGATGCTCGTTCTCGGCTTCCGTGACGCTGAGGCTGGCGGCGCGGCCATCGCGGTCGATGAAGGGGCGGAACCACAGCCGATGCTCGTTGCATGCCGCGTTGCGGATGGCAATGGCCAAGGGGCTCAGGCCGAAGCGCGGCGGGACATCACAGGCCTCGGCCGCAGCGGCGGACAAGGGCATTGACGCGAGCAGCAGACAGGCAGGCAACAGCATCCGGCGCATGCGCGGCTCCAGTGGGGGATGCGCGCAGCGTCGCAGCGCCGTCGTGAACGCCGGGTGGATCCGTCAATGTCGGCCGGGCATGGCCCGGCGCTCCCCAGTGCATGACGCGTCCGGTAGCGCCGGGCCATGCCCGGCGGGCAACGCGGTTGCGTCAGGCGTTACCGGGCCTCAACCCGGCGGTGGGCCCAGCTTCAGTGACAGATCGATGGCCTGTACATGCTTGGTCAGGCCGCCGATGGAGATGCAGTCCACGCCGTCCTCCGCGATCGAGCGCAGGCCGCCAAGGCCGACGCTGCCCGACACCTCCAGCGGAATGCGGCCGGCGGTGATGCGTACGGCTTCACGGCGCAGGTCGGGGCTGAAATCATCGAGCAGGATGCGCTCGCAGCCGGACTCCAGCGCCTGACGAAGCTGGGTCAGGTCTTCGACCTCGACCACCAGCGGCAACCGTGGCCATTGCCGACGCGCGGCCGCCACCGCAGCGGCCAGCGAACCGGCGGCACGGATATGGTTTTCTTTCAGCATCACCGTGTCGTACAGGCCGAAACGATGGTTTTCCCCGCCTCCGCAGCGCACTGCGTATTTCTGTGCAAGGCGCAGGCCGGGCAGGGTCTTGCGGGTGTCGAGAATGCGCGTGCCGGTGCCTGCCACGGCGGCCACGTAGCGCGCCGTGGTGGTAGCGGTGCCGGACAGGGTCTGCAGGAAGTTCAGCGACGTGCGCTCGGCGCTGACCAGGCTGCGGCTGCGGCCGTGCAGCAGCGCAAGTACCGTACCGGCAGTGACGGACTCGCCTTCGGCGATGCGCCATTCGATGCGCACGTCCGGGTCGAGCGCGCGGTGGGTGGCATCGAACCACGGCCGGCCGGCAATCACCGCATCCTGTTTGCACAGCAGGTAGGCGCTGTCAGCCTGGTCGGGCAGCAGGGCGGCGGTGACGTCGCCGCTGCCCAGATCCTCCGCCAGCGCGCGGGCGACATCGGCGGCGACGACGGCCGCATCCGGCGTCGGCAGCATGCTCATGCGGCCGGGAAGTCAGCGATCTGCGCGGTTGGAATGGCCTCCTCGGCCAGCAGCACCGGGATGCCGTCGTCGACCCGGAACACCTGCTTGCGGTCACGGGTGACCAGGGCCTCGCGCAGCGGCTGTGCCAGCGGGTTGCCGTCGGCCTTGTTCACCGCGCCGGCGGAAATCGCCTTGTTGAGGGCTTCCAGGCCCTTGCCATCCAGCAGGGACAAGGGCTGGCGGGTGTCCGGCGACACCAGCAGGTCGAGCAGCTTGCGATCCATGGTTCTTCGTCTTGCGTGGAAGACGGCTAGAATACGTCTTTAAGGCAGGTGACGGCCAATGACCCCCAATCCGAACGCGCCGCTCGTCGGCATCGTCATGGGTTCCCGCTCCGACTGGGAAACCATGCAGCACGCCGCCCAGAAGCTTGAGGCCCTGGGTGTTCCGTTTGAAGTGAAGGTGGTGTCCGCCCATCGGACGCCGGATGTGTTGTTCAGCTATGCCGAACAGGCGGGTGGACGTGGCCTGCGCGCGATCATCGCCGGCGCCGGCGGTGCCGCGCATCTGCCGGGCATGATCGCGGCCAAGACCGCGGTTCCAGTGCTGGGCGTGCCGGTGCAGTCCAAGGCGCTCAATGGCATGGACTCGCTGCTGTCGATCGTGCAGATGCCGGCCGGCATTCCGGTGGCTACCTTCGCCATCGGAAATGCGGGTGCCTCCAACGCCGCGCTGTTCGCCGCCGCGATGCTGGCCAGCGACCAGCCGGCCATCGGCCAGGCGCTGGATGCCTTCCGCACGCGCCAGACCGAAGATGTGATGGCCCACGACGACCCGCGCCAATGAACCTGACTGTCGGCATCCTCGGCGGCGGCCAGCTGGCCCGCATGATGGTCCTGGCCGGTGCGCCGCTGGGACTGCGCTTCGAACTGTACGATCCGGCGGCGGACGCCTGCAGCGGGCCGCTGGCACCGCTCACCGTCGGTGCCTTCGATGACCGCCAGGCGCTGGCGGACTTCGCCGCCAAAGTCGATGTAGTGACGTTCGACTTCGAGAATGTGCCCGCGGACAGTGCGCAGTGGCTGGCCGAGCGGGTGCCGGTGTATCCGCCGCCCGCAGCGCTGGCTGTAGCGCAGGACCGCCTGAGCGAGAAGACGCTGTTCCAGCAGCTGGGCATTCCGCTGCCGCCGTTCGCCGATATCCGCAGCCGCGAGGAGCTCGCCGCGAAGGCGGCCGCGTTCGGCCTGCCGTGCATCCTCAAGACCCGTCGCCTCGGCTATGACGGCAAGGGCCAGTTCCGGTTGCGCAGCGAAGCCGACATCGACGCTGCCTGGCAGGCCCTGGGCGCCCAGGTCGAGCACACCGGCCTGATCCTGGAGGGCTTCGTGGCTTTCCAGCGCGAGGTCAGCGTGGTGGCCGTGCGCGGTCGTGACGGCGGTTTCCAGGCCTGGCCGGTGACCGGCAACTGGCATGTGGATGGCGTGCTTTCGGCCAGTGTGGCGCCTGCTGTGCTGTCGGCCGCCGAACAGGATGCCGCCATCGGCTATGCCCGACGGCTGGCCGAGCATCTGCAGTACGTGGGCGTGTTCGCTCTGGAGCTGTTCTGCCGGGACGGCGAACTGCTGGCCAACGAGATGGCGCCGCGCGTGCACAACTCCGGCCATTGGACCATCGAAGGCAGCGAGACCTCGCAGTTCGAGAATCATCTTCGCGCCGTGCTGGGCCTGCCGCTGGGCAGTACCCGCATGCTCGGCCACGCCTGCATGCTCAACTGGCTGGGCGAGATGCCGGACCCGGCGCCGGTGCTGGCCCAGGCCAGCGGCCACTGGCACGATTATGGAAAGCAGCCCCGCGAAGGCCGCAAGGTGGGCCACGCCACGCTGCGCGACGACCAGGCCGGCGCACTGGCCACGGCGCTGGAACAGGTGGGCGAGGCACTGGGGCGCCAGCTGCAGGTCGCACCGGCGGTGCGGGCGCTGCGCGGTTGACCGCGACGCGGAAGCGCAACGCTGTGACGCGCCGATGCACGCATCGGCGCATCAACCAGGGTGATAGCGTAAGGCTCCTTTCCCCGGAGTCATCGTCATGCTCGACTGGAACGAATACCGCAAGGAACTGAAGGGCCGTATCGGCGAGATCGGCAAGCTCTCGCCGGATACCATCAAGGGTTACGCCACTCTGGCCAATGCCGGTGCCCAGACTCACCATCTCGATGCAAAAACCCGCGAACTGATCGCGCTGGCGGTCGCCGTGACCACCCGTTGCGACGGCTGCATCACGGTGCACGTCGATGCCGCGCTCAAGCAGGGCGCCAGCCGCGAGGAGATCGCCGAGGCGCTCGGGGTGGCGGTTTCGCTCAACGCGGGCGCGGCACTGGTGTACTCGGCCCGGGTCATGGATGCGGTGGCGGCGCACGAGAGCGCCTGATGCCCGCCGTGTCGCCAGGCATGGCCCGGTGCTGCCGGGCGACGCCCGGCGGATGCTC
This sequence comes from Stenotrophomonas sp. GD03680, assembly GCF_029844625.1. Lineage (NCBI taxonomy): Bacteria > Pseudomonadati > Pseudomonadota > Gammaproteobacteria > Lysobacterales > Lysobacteraceae > Stenotrophomonas > Stenotrophomonas sp. GD03680. The sequence continues at coordinate 154,435 of NZ_JAOCKC010000005.1, forward strand.
TCAGCGCAGCCGGCCCTCGGCGAATTCCCAGTTGACCAGCTGCCAGAATGCCTCCAGGTAGCGCGTGCGGTCGTTCTGGTAGTCGGTGTAGTACGCGTGTTCCCACACGTCGCAGCACAGCAGCGGCGTGCTGTCGCCGGTCAGCGGGGTGCCGGCGTTGCGGGTGGCCTGGATGCCAAGCTGGCCGCCGGGATGCTGCACCAGCCACACCCAGCCGGAGCCGAACAGGCCCAGCGCGGTACGGTTGAACTCCTCGCGCAGGCGCTGCACGTCGCCGAACTGGCGCTTGACCAGCTCGCCCAGCCGTCCCTGTGGCTCACCGCCGCCGCGCGGGCGCAGGCACTGCCAATAGAAGCCGTGGTTCCAGGCCTGGGCCGCGGCGTCGAACAGGGCGCCCTGGGCATGACGGACGATCTCCTCCAGCGAGGCCTCTTCCCATTCGGTGCCGTGGATGCCGGCATTGACCGCATCGACGTAGGCACGATGGTGCGCGCCGTGATGCAGTTCCACGGTCTGCGCGGAAAGATGGGGCTGCAGGGAGCCGGACAGGTAGGGCAGGGCAGGCAGTTCGACGGGCATGGACAGGTTCGTGGACAGAGGGGCGGCGGCAGCCGGTTCCATCCGCTTACAATGGCGGCTACCTTGGGCAGTCTAGCCGACCATCGCGGTCGGTTTGTCCGGCGAAGCAAGGAGTGTGGTTGTGGCGGTAATGCAGCAAATCCAGGCCGAGGTCGATCGTTACCCGCTCGTGCTGTTCATGAAGGGCACCCCGCAATACCCGACGTGCGGCTTCTCCAGCCGCGCCGTACAGGCGCTGATGGCTGCCGGCGCCGTCTCCCTGCGCACCGTCAATGTGCTGGAGGAGCCGGAAATCCGCGCGAACCTGCCGCGTTTCTCCAACCTGCCGACGTTTCCGCAGCTGTTCATCAACGGGGAGTTGATCGGCGGCTGCGACATCATCATGGAGCTGTTCGAATCCGGCGAGCTCAAGCGCATCGTCGAAGAGGCGACCCTGGGATGAGTGCGCCGCCATCGACGTCACCGACCAACGGGGCGCTCGATGGCCGCCCGTTGCAGGACCGCGTGGTGCTTGTGGCCGGTGCCGGTGGTGGCCTCGGAAGTGCCGCCGCAGTGGCCGCCGCCAGCGCAGGCGCGACCGTGGTCCTGCTGGGGCGCAAGCCGCGCCGGCTGGACCGGGTCTACGCCCAGGTGCAGGCAGCCGGTCCCGAGCCCCTGCTGTATCCGCTGGATCTGGAAGGGGCCGGTCCCGATGACTACGCCGACCTCGCCCAGGCGCTGCAGACGGAGCTGGGGCGACTGGACGGGCTACTTGTCTGCGCCGCCCACTTTCCGGGCTTGACCCCGTTCGAACTGGCCGACCCGGCAAGTTTCGCCCGCGCCGTCCACGTCACCCTGACCGCACCCGCCTGGCTGGCGCAGGCCTGCCTGCCGCTGCTGCGCCAGCGCGAGGATGCGGCGCTGGTGTTCACGGTCGATGACCCGGAACGGGTGGGGCAGGCCTACTGGGGAGGCTATGGCGCCGCCCAGCATGGCCTGCGCGGCCTGATCGCCAGCCTTCATGATGAGCTGGGCCGCAGTCCGGTCCGGGTCAGCGGCCTGTACCCGGGGCCCCTGCGCACGGCCCTGCGCGCCCGTGCCTACTCGATCGACCAGGACCCGGCTGCGCAGGGGCCCGAGGCCGCCGCCGCCGCGGCCGTGACCCTGCTGTCCAGCGCCGGCTCGGCCTGGCGGGGGCAGATCCTGGATGCAGGCAGCGCACGCCCGGCAGGGTGAAGGGCGACGTAAGGCGGAATGAAGATCCCGTCATGATTGCGTTGCGATCCGGTGCCGTTTGTCGCACAACCGTCACATTGATGGCGTAGCGTGTTAATCTAGTGTTAACCGTTATGGCTGCCTTCAGCCAACACGGTCGGGAACCCCAGATCACTGTCCAGTCGGCCACCCGCAAGGCCGCTTGGATGCGTCTTTTTTTCCGCCATCGCCAACTCGTATCGAGGCTACCCTAGATGACCCACCCACTCCGGATGTCCAAGCTCACCCTTGGTCTCGTGGCCGCACTTGCTGCCGCTCCCGCCTTCGCCCAGAGCACCTCTGCAGGTGTCGGCGGCCAGGTCGTGTCCGCCGCTGGCCAGCCTGTCGCCGGTGCTGAAGTCACCATCACCCACACCGAGTCGGGCACCGTTTCGCGCGCCACGACCGATGCGTCGGGTCGTTACAACGCGCGCGGCCTGCGCGTGGGTGGTCCGTACACCATCACCATCACCAAGCCGGGTGAAGGCACCAAGACCGAAGAGGGTGTCTACCTGAACCTGAACCAGGTCAACACCGTCAATGCCAACCTGACCGGCGACGTGGCGGCCACCAACCTGGACGCCGTGAATGTTGTCGCCACCGCGGGCGGCCTGGACATCTTCAGCGCCACCAAGATGGGTACCGGCTCGAACGTGACCCGCGAAACGATGGACGCGCTGCCGTCGGCCAACCGCAACATCCAGGACTACATCCGCCTGGACCCGCGCATCTCGCAGGTCAGCAAGGCTGACGGCGCGATCTCGGCTGGCGGTCAGAACACCCGTTACAACGCGATCCGTATCGACGGCATCAGTGCCTCCGATCCGTTCGGCCTGGGCTCCAACAACCTGCCGACCGAGCGTCAGCCGGTGTCGATGGATGCCATCCAGGAAATCAACATCGATCTCGCGAACTACGACACCACCATCGCCGGTGGTACCGGTGCGGTGATCAATGCCGTGACCAAGTCGGGTACCAACGAGTTCCATGGCACTGTCTACGGTTCCTACCGCGACAAGGACATGGTCCGCGAGGAACTGCGTGGCGAGAAGTTCAACGGCTTCGAGGACGAGAAGACCTACGGCATGACCTTCGGCGGCCCGATCGTCAAGGACAAGCTGTTCTTCTTCAGCAACTACGAGAAGTACGAGCGTTCGGCCGCTGGCATCAGCCTGAGCGACACCCCGATCGGCAAGGGCACCATCACCCAGCAGCAGATCACCGACGTCCAGAATTTCCTGGGTGGACTCGGCTATGACCCGGGCAGCCTGACGGCACCGAACAGCAAGACCGAAATCGAAGAGTACGCGGTCAAGCTGGACTGGAACATCAATGAAAACCACCGTGCGGCCCTGCGCTACAACAAGATGGAGCAGAACGTCGTCCGCTTCCCGCAGGTCAGCACCAGTGCGATCTCGCTGAGCAACTTCTGGTACCAGCAGCCGACCGAATACGAAACCTGGATGGGCGAACTGTTCAGCGACTGGTCCGAGAACTTCTCGACCGAGTTCAAGGTCTCGCACAAGGATTACTCGGCCAACCGCGTTCCGCTGGTCGACATGCCGCAGATCCGCATCCGTTCGGGTAACGACTCGCTGTACGTCGGTACCGAGCAGAACACGCACGTCAACATCGTGGAATCGAAGGAACTGAGCGCCTTCGGTGCCGGTACCTGGTACATCGGCGATCACACCGTCAAGTTCGGCTTCGATTACTCGAAGAACGACCTGATGAACTTCTACGGCCGCAACCTCAACGGCGTCTACGAGTTCAACAGCGTCGAGGACTTCCTGAACGGTCGCATCGCGCGCTACCAGCTGCGTGCCCCGCGCGCCGGCGGCAGCCGCAGTGATATCCCGGCAGACTTCACCCTGAAGAACACCGGTGTGTTCGTCCAGGATACCTGGGCCATCAACTACAACCTGAGCCTGATGTTCGGTGTCCGCGTCGACATGCCTGACTTCAGCAGCCAGCGCCTGTACAACCCGCGCATCGAGCAGCTGTACGGCTTCAACAACACCCAGCTGGTCGACAAGAACCTGGTGCAGCCGCGCGTCGGCTTCAACTACACCTTCGACAGCGAGCGCCCGACCCAGCTGCGTGGCGGCGTGGGCCTGTTCGGCGGCGCTGCCCCGAACGTGTGGCTGGCGGGTGCCTACCAGAACACCGGCCTGAACTACATCGAGTACGATGAGCGCAACCTGACCAGCGGCTTCACCCCGGACGGCAACAATCCGTACATTCCGGCTGGTGGCCCCGCAGCTGCGCGCCAGAACGTCGACATCATCGCCCCGGGCACCCGCCTGCCGTCGGTGTGGAAGGCCAACCTGGCGTTCGACCATGAGCTGCCGTGGTACGGCATCGTGGCGTCGGCCGAAGTCCTGATGACCAAGGTCAAGGACGGCATCTACTTCGACCGTCTCGACGTTTCGGCGCCGACCGCTTACGGCCAGGACGGTCGTGCGATCTACTGGGATGCGAATGGCCGTAATCCGGCAAACAGCCGCATGTCGGGTGGCACCAACTTCGGCATGACCACCGGCACCAACCGTGCCACCGACCGTGCCAACCGTCCGAGCGACATCGGCGACGTGCTGGTCATGCGCAACACCGACAAGGGTCGTGGTACGCAGGCCACCTTCTCGCTGGCCAAGCCGCTGACCGAGAACTGGGGCTGGTCGCTGGGTTACACCTATACCAAGTCCAAGGAAGTCAGCCCGCTGACCAGCTCGCAGAACACCTCGAACTGGAACAACACGCTGATCTTCAACGCCAACGAAGACGTGGCCTACGACTCGCGTTACGCGATCAAGGACCGCATCACCGGCACCCTGGAGTGGAAGCACAACTTCTTCGGTGACAACGCCACCCGCGTCGGCCTGTTCTACGAAGGTCGTTCGGGCCGTCCGTACAGCTACATCTTCTACAACGATGCCAACGGCGACGGTGCTACCACCAACGATCTGTTCTATGTGCCGAGCGGCCCGGGTGACGTGCTGTTCGGTTCGGTGGTCGGTGGTCGCTTCGTGCAGAGCGCGCAGATGGAGCAGGACTTCTTCAACTGGCTGGCGCAGAATCCGGAGCTCGATGCCTACCGTGGCAGCGTGGTCCCGGCCAACTCGCACCGTGCCAAGTGGATCAACACCTTCGACGTCCGCATCAGCCAGGAGTTCCCGGGCTTCGTGAGGAGCCACAAGGGTGAGATCGCGCTGGACATCATGAATGTCGGCAACCTGCTGAACAAGAAGTGGGGCCTGATCGACGACTACGGCTTCTACGCCACCCGTCGCGTCGCCAACTACGCGGGTATCGACCCGGCGACCGGCAAGTACGTGTACTCGTTCACCGGTTCCACCGACAACCCCGCGATCCAGGAAAACAACAACGACAAGGGCAACACTGCCGTGTCGCGCTGGTCGATGCAGCTGACCCTGAAGTACAAGTTCTGATCCGTCGGAACATCACGCAGTAGACGGAAACGGCCGGGGTAACCCGGCCGTTTCCCGTTCGGGTGAAAGTTCTTGCAGTGGCCACGACATCGGCGTAGCATCCGGTTTCGTGCGCGGCGCCGATGCCGCAGATGCGGTCCCGGAATGGCGAACGCGGTCAGCACACATCCAACGGTCGGGATTCCCGGCCGTTTTGCTTTTTAAGGGGGCGGCAGTACAGTCGGAAACCTTGAAGGAAGCGAAACGTTGGATATGACCACGAACGAAAAGGCAGCCCGTGCGCTGCCGGTGCAGGACGCGCGGATCTACCCGCGCGGTGGGCTGGATGTGCTGTCGCGGGCAGAGGTGGCGCGCCTGCGCGACGCCTCCGGCGGCGGCATGCACGAGCTGCTGCGCCGCTGCGCGCTGGCTGTGCTGACCAGCGGCAGTGCGTCGGATGATCCGCGCGCGGCGCGCGATCTCTATCCCGACTTCGACATCCAGGTCGCGCAGCAGGATCGCGGTGTGCGCATCGACCTGGTCAATGCGCCGGCGATGGCCTTCGTCGATGGCGAAATCATCCGCGGCGTGGCCGAACTGCTGTTTGCCGTGGTCCGCGACCTCGCCTACATGGCCATCGAAATGGGCCCGGCCTACGCGGCCGAACTGGAGTCCTCCGAAGGCATCACCAACGCGGTGTTCGGCCTGCTGCGCAACGCGCGCATCCTCAACCCAGGTGACCCGAACCTGGTGGTCTGCTGGGGCGGTCACTCGATCTCGCGCGACGAATACCTGTACACCAAGCAGGTGGGCTACGAGCTGGGCCTGCGCGGCCTGGACATCTGCACCGGCTGCGGACCGGGTGCGATGAAGGGCCCGATGAAGGGGGCCACGATCGCCCACGCCAAGCAGCGCAAGACGGTGACGCGCTACATCGGCCTGACCGAGCCGGGCATCATCGCCGCCGAATCGCCCAACCCGATCGTCAACCACCTGGTGATCATGCCGGACATCGAGAAGCGCCTGGAGGCGTTCGTCCGCATCGGTCACGGCATCATCGTGTTTGCCGGTGGTGTCGGCACCGCCGAGGAGATCCTGTACCTGCTCGGTATCCTGCTGCGCGACGAGAACAGGGACCTGCCGTTCCCGCTGATCCTGACCGGCCCGACCGTGGCTGCGCCGTATTTCGAGCAGATCGACCGCTTCATCCGGCTGACCCTGGGCGATGCTGCCGCCGAGCGTTACGAGATCATCATCGGCGACCCGGTTGCCGTGGCCAGGAAGATGTCCGCCGGCATCAAGCGCGTGCGCGAGCATCGTCTGGCGCAGAAGGATTCGTTCTTCTTCAACTGGTCCATCGAGATTCCGTGGGAGTACCAGCAGCCCTTCGTGCCGACGCATGAGGCCATGGCTGCACTGGATCTGCACCATGGGCGTGCGCCGCATGCCCTTGCGGCGGACCTGCGTCGTGCCTTCTCCGGCATCGTTGCCGGCAATGTGAAGGAGGATGGCATGCGCCGCATCGAGCAGTTCGGGCCGTTCCAGATCCACGGTGACCCGGACATGATGCAGGCCCTGGACGCGCTGCTGCGCGCCTTCGTCGAGCAGCGCCGGATGAAGATCTCCGGCGAGTACCAGCCCTGTTACCAGGTGCTGGCCTGAGACCGTGCCGGCGCGATGGGGATCGCGCCGGCAGCGGTGGGGAAGGGCGGTTCGTCAAGCGTTTGACGCCCGTCGCCCCGGATTGACCGTTCATCCTGCCGCCGCTTGCTGGCGGCAGGGCGATGGCCCATGGTGGCGATCAATACGCTGGGGAGCGTCCACATGTCTTTGCGCCGGCAGAACGGCTTCACGCTGGTTGAGTTGATGATCGCGGTGGTCGTGCTGGGCGTGCTGGCGACGATCGCGTTTCCGAGCTTCCAGAGCACCATCCGCTCCAACCGCATAGCCACCACCAGCAATGACCTCATCGCGTCGATGGCGCTGGCCCGCAGTGAAGCGGTGAAGAACCGCAGGGGCGGCGGCGTGTGTGCCTCTGCCGGAGGCACGTCCTGTGATGGCGACAGCTGGACCGATGGCTGGCTGGTCTGGGCAGACAGCAACGGCGACGGCGCGCTCAGTGCCGGCGAAACCGTCCTGCGCTACAGCCCCGGGCGTTCGGCGCTGGTCGCCGTCGGTACGCCCGACCTGTCGGTGAGTTTCGACCCGCGGGGCCGCAATCGCGCCAATGCCACGCTCGACCTGACGCTGCGCCCGGACAACTGCGGCAAGCAGCCGCTGCAGCGCACGCTGCGCCTGTCCCCGACCGGGCAGGTGCGTCTGTTGAAGGAGGACTGCAAGTGAGAACGCCGCGTTTCCGTTCCCCGCGCCAAGCGCAGGGCGGCTTCAGCCTGATCGAGGTATTGATCGCGATCCTGGTGCTGGGTGTCGGTTTGCTGGGTTTCGCACTGCTGCAGACGATGAACGTGCGCTTCGTGCAGAGCGCCAACTATCGCACCCAGGCGACCAACCTGACCTACGAAATGCTTGATCAGCTGCGGATGAACCGCTCGATGGCACCGTCCTACGTGGGCGACTACACCGCGACCACCGCGGCCAAGAACTGCCTGCCACCGGTCGGCAACGACATCGGCAAGGACGCGTTCACCCTGGACTGGACCTGTCGTCTCGGCAAGGCGCTGGGGGACGGGGCCACGGCCAAGGTCGCACGTGCCGGTACCCAGTACACGGTCAGCGTGACGTGGGGTGACGAGCGATGGAACGCGGACGCCAGCGATACCACCTTCAGTGCCGGGAGCCGCCTGTGATGCGTGTGTATTCCCCGGCCCGTCGCATGGCCGGCCTGTCCATGGTCGAACTGATGATCGCGCTGACCATCGGCGTGATCGTCATGCTTGGTGTCGTCCAGGTGTTCGCGGCCTCGCGTGCTGCCTATCAGCTGTCCGATGGCCTGGCGCGCGTGCAGGAGAACAGTCGCTTCGCCATGGATACCCTGCAGCGCGAACTGCGCATGGCAGGTCATTTCGGCTGCGTCAACGATCAGGCCCGGCAGTCGCCGGATGGCGTCTCGCTGTTTACGACGTTCGCGGCCACGCCTCATCCGGCTCTGGACTTCCAGCGATCCATCCAGGGCTACGAGGCGACCGATACGGCGCCCGGCGATGCGGTGACGCTGCCGGCCACTCCGGCGACGGGCGGCACCGCCTACACACCCGCATTGCCCGATGAATTCGCTGCGGCGCTGCCCAACCGGGTCAACGGCAGCGACATCGTCGCCCTGCGATACCTGATGCCGGACGGCGTGCCGGTCACGGCTTCCGGCGGTACCGTCGCGCAGCCGGTTTTCAGTTTCGACAAGGCGCGACTCGCCGTGCTGCAGAGTGGCGTTGCCGATTCCGGGCTGTACGGCGCTGCCGACTGCGCCAGCGCCACCGTTTTCCAGGCGCGCAGCATCGACAAGGCAGGGGGCACGATCACCTTCGGCGATGCACCGAACAATGCGAGCAACTTCATCCGTCCGGTGACCGCAGGCCAGGCGATGCTGCATCGTGCGGAAAGCGCTGTGTACTACGTGGGCTACGACGCTGCCAGCGCACGTTCCTCACTGTACCGTGTGCGTTTCAACGCCACGCCCAACGGTGCGCTGGTCGCCGGCGCGCCGGAGGCCCTGGTGGAGGGTGTGGAGAACATGCAGCTGCTGTACGGCCAGGATCGTCGCCTGACCAGTGCCTACCCGACCGGCTTCATTGATCGCCAGGGTACCGCTGCCACCGTGCAGGCATCGGCCAATCCCAACATCAACGCCTGGCGGCGCGTGGGCGCCGTGCAGATGGGCCTGGTGATGGCCAGTCCCGATCCCTCGGCAGCCCCTCAGGCCGACCAGAATGCGGTACTGACCTCGATGGGCGTGACATTCACCGCGCCCGAGGACGGCCGCATGCGCGCCGTTTACCAGACCACCATCGCCCTCCGCAATCGCCTCTTCGGCAACTGAGGCCACCATGCATCCGCGCCCGCGCCCCCCCTCCTTCGCATCGCACCGCCAACAGCGCGGCGCGGTGCTGTATGTCGCCCTGATCATGTTGATCCTGCTGGCCCTGATCGGCATCGCCGGCATGCAGGTGACCGGCATGCAGGAACGCATGGCCGCCAACTACCTGCGCTCGAACCAGGCGTTCCAGAACGCCGAGGCCGACGTGCGTTCGCAGGAAGCGGCGATCCAGGCTGTCATCGACAGCGGCAAGATCTTCGAGGCCAACCAGGAAGAGTGCAGCCCGGTGTTCGACCCGGCGACCTGGGCCGATGGCAAGACCACGGCAACGGCGATCAATACCCGCCGCCTGGACAAATGCGTGCCGGTCGGGCCGCTGGGCCTGGGGCGGCGCAAGAACGAAGAGACCGAGAACATCTACCAGATCACCGTGTTGGCCAGTGACGATCCGGCCAATCCTTCTTCCAGCGCCGTCATCGACACGATCTTCATTCCATGAATACTCCGCGCCGATTCTCCCGCCTTGTCTCCTCCCCGTGGCTGCGTGCAGGCACCGCCGCTGCCGTGCTGGTGGGCGTGGGCGCACTGGTCTATCCGCTGTTCGCTGCGCTTGGCGACTATGACATCGCGCAGGAGCCGCTCTACAGCAAGAAGACACAGCCGCCGCTGATGATGATGGTGATGTCGCGCGACGAGCAGCTGTTCAACAAGGCCTACAGCGACTACAGCGATCTGGACGAGGACGGCACGCTCGACACCACTTACCAGGACAAATTCGACTACTCCGGGTACTTCGACTCCAATCTCTGCTACACGTACAGCAGCAGCCAGTTCAAGGCCACGGCCAAGGCGACCGGCACGCAGAGACACACCTGTTCGGGTACCTGGTCCGGCAACTTCCTCAACTGGGCGACCATGAGCCGCCTGGATGTGATGCGCTACGTGCTGTACGGCGGCCATCGCATCACCGATACCGCCAGCAAGACGGTGCTGGAGCGGGCGCAGATTCCCAACGACCTGCACGCCTGGGTCAAGGTGTACAGCGGCGCCGACATCAACAACTTCACCCCGTACAAGACGACCATGTCGTTCTGCAATGCCAGCATCAGTGCCACCGGCGCACCGCTGATGCGCGTTGCCAGTGGCAGCTGGGGTGAATGGGCCTCGACTGCCGGCTATCAGTGCATCGTGGGGCGCAGCGACGAGGGCAAGGATGACTCCCCCCGATCGGTCGCGGCCGACCTGAATGTCCGGGTTGAAGTCTGCGCCACCGGTTCTGGAACCTTCCAGGAAGCGTTCTGCCGCAAGTACAACGACGGCACCCGGGACTACCTGAAACCGGCGGGACTGCTGCAGTCCTATGGTGAAAGTGGCCGTCTGCGGTTTGGTCTGGTCACCGGCACCTATGTCAATCCGCGCGATGGCGGCGTGGTCCGTCGCAACATCGGCAAGATCGCCGGCAACGGCACGACCTTCTGCGCAGCCGGCGACGAGATCAACCTGTCCAATGGCCAGTTCTGCAACACGCTGACGGGCGGGGCCGAGGGCATCATCAATACGATCTCCAACTTCCGCATCGACCAGTGGAACTGGAAGGACAAATGGACTGACTGTGACGACTACAGCATCCTGAATCGCCAGGGCTTCGACGGCCGGGGCAACCTGACCGACCCGGGCAACGCATCCAAGAAGTGCAGCGCCTGGGGCAATCCGTTGGCGGAGATGTATGCCGAAGCGCTGCGCTACATCAAGGGAGAAACGAAGGGAATCTACAGCGCCAGCGGTGATCTCAGCGGCCTGCCCAATTCGGTGGCCTGGAAGGATCCGTACCGCTCGCCGAACGACGGCGGCAACTCCTACTGCGCTACCTGCAACATCCTGGTGATGTCCTCGGGCCTGCCGTCCTTCGACAGCGACAACATCGGTACGGTCACTGGCCTGACCACGGCAGCGGCGGCGACCGATGCGATCGGCAACCAGGAGAACATCACCGGTGGCAGCTACATGGCAGGCCGTGTCGGCCTGACCAATCGCTATGCCTCGATCAACACCCATGAGGACATCTGCCGTGCGGTCAAGGTGACAGGCCTTTCGCTCGTGCGCGGCATCTGCCCGGACGTGCCGTCCACGGAAGGCAGTTACCTGATCTCGGGGCTGGCCAAGGCCGCTGCCGAGACCGATCTGCGTCCGGGCGTGCAGGACAAACCCAACACCTACAAGCTGACCGCCACCACCTACACCGTGGCCATGGCTGAGAGCCTGCCGAAGTTCGAGATTCCGGTGGGCAATGGCAAGATCACCCTGGCCCCCCTGTGCCAGGCCAACAACACCGAAGGAGCGGGCATTAACAGCAGCGGCTGGCGCAGCTGTTTCCTCGGCTCGGTCGGCGTCGGCACCAAGCGATCAGCGGTATCGCCGAACTACGTCTATGGCCGTGACTACCGAGCCGATGGCAAGGCCGGCAGTTTCTCGCTGGTCTGGGAGGATTCGCTGTGGGGCAATGACCACGACAACGACGTGGTCTCCATGCTCAGCTACTGCGTTGGCAGCACCTGCAGCGACGGTGGCACGACGCCATTCCGCAACATCTGCTGGCGCTCCAACAGTGGTGAATGCAGCAACAACGCCGTTCGCAACAAGGTCGGCGAAGACGAAGTGCTGGTCCGCATCGAGAACCTGTCCGCCTATGCAGGCAACGCGATGCTGACCGGCTACACGATCGTGGGCTCCAATGCGGCTGACAACGTGCAGCGGCTGGTGCTGCGCCCCGGCAACCGCAACGGTTCTGTGCTGAGCACCAGCGCCGATCCGCCGGCTACCTGGACCGGCGCGGTCGTGATGCGCTACAAACTGGGTACCGGCCAGGCCGGGCAGCTGGAAAGCCCGCTGTGGTACGCCGCCAAGTACGGCGTGCCGGAAGGCAGGAAGTGGGACAGCAAGGTGCCGGGTGTACCGGACAACTACTTCCTGGCGCGCAATCCGGCCAAGCTGAAGTCCGCGCTGGAATCGATCTTCGACAGCGCTGCGGCTGGCGAGGCCCCGGTGGGTGGCAGCGGCACCGGCGCCCGTGTCAACGCCGGCTCCTTCACCGTGTCCGCGCACTACACGGTGCCGTCGGGCTCGAACGACTGGACCGGTGATGTCATCGCCAGCCAGACCACGAGCACCGGAGGCGCCGGCGCTGAACTGTGGCGTGCGTCGACCAAGATGAGCGCCTCCGGGCGGACCATCGTGATGTCGACCGCACCCACCTATGTGAACACGTCCAACCAACTGGTGCCGGTGGCAGCGGCCGATTTCACCGCCGACAACGTTCCCGGGCGTGATCGCGCCGAGAAGCTCGGCAACATGGGGCTCAACACGGTGCCGAACTGGTTCGGTTCGCACACCGTGGCGGATCTGGTCAGTTACCTGCGCGGCTCACCGGTGAGCGGTTTCCGCCCGCGCAGCTCACTGCTCGGCGATATCGTCAATTCCAGCGTGGAGATTGTGTCCAACAAGGACGACTACGGCTTCACCTCGTGGCAGGCGCAGGGGGGAGTGAGCTGGAAGACCACGCTCGGTTTGAGCTATCGGGCCTACCTGGCGACCAAGGTGGCAAACGGTGGCCCACCTTCGATGGTCTACGTCGGTGCGAACGACGGCATGCTGCATGGCTTCAATGCCAGCACCGGCACCTCGGCGGGCAGCGAGCAGTTCGCCTTCATTCCATCGGCTTCGCTGCAGCACATGGCGGAGCTGGCCAACCCCACCTATGGACATCGCTACTACGTGGACGGCGGACTGACCTCGTCGGACGTCTACTACGGCGATGCATGGCGCACGGTACTGGTCGGTTCGACCGGCGGCGGCGGCGCGTCGCGCGGGCCGTCGGCCACGGCAGTGGGCAACGGTTCGGTGTTCGCCCTGGATATCAGCAATCCGACCGGATTCACCTCCAGCAACGTGCTGTGGGAGATTTCCGGCAAGACCGAATCGGACCTGGGCTTCGTCATGGGCAAGCCGGTCGTGGTGCCCGTCGCCGGGCCCAATGCGGACAGTCCGCCCCGGTTCGTCGCCCTGTTCGGCAACGGTGTCAATTCCAGCACCGGCCGACCGGTGCTCTATGTGGTCGACATCCGCACCGGCGAGATCCTCAAGCGCGTGTACCCCACGGCGGGCAAGTATGCAGTCGCCAATGGCCTCAACCATGTCACCGCGGTAGCGCTGCACAACAGCAGTGGCCTGGCCGATACCGTCTATGGCGGCGACATGCAGGGCAACATGTGGCGCTTCGACCTGCGTGGCGGTGATCCCAGCGCCTGGAATGTGGCCCTCAACGGCACGCCGCTGTTCACTGCGGTGCGCAGCGCTGTCGCTCAGCCGATCACCGGCGCGATCGAAGTCTCGGCGGGGCCGGGCGGTGGCGTCAGCCTGTTCTTCGGTACCGGTCGCTACTTCACCGCTGACGACAATGCAGTGACCCGTAATTCGCCGGTGCAGACGCTGTATGGGCTCTGGGACAACCTCTCCACTGCCATTTCCAGCCGTGATTCGCTGGTGGGGCAGACCGTCAGTGCCAATGGTGCCGGCTTCCGTGACGTGTCGGGCAACGGCGTGGACTACGCGAGCAAGCGCGGCTGGTACGTCGACCTGATCGTGGGTTCCGACGTGGAGGGTGAGCGCTTCTTCGGCTATCCGACGCTGCAGGGCGGCGCGGTGATGTTCACCACCTATGTGCCCGGGCAGGCGGTCTGCGGCACCGGCGGCGGCACCAACTGGCGCTATCGCCTGAACATGCTGACCGGCCAGCCGGCGATGAGCGGCTTGACCGACGAGGTCGGCGGAAACGCGCTGTGCGGCGCCAACTGCGGTGCCGGTGCGCTGACCCGAGGCGGAGACATCGCAACCGGTGCCCCCGTGCTGTCCACCAATGTCAACAGCACCACCTTGAAGGGCTGCGATCCCAGCGATCCGAAGTGCACGGTCGATGGATCGCTGGACCGCTGCATCGTGGCTCTGAACACGCCGGGCGCGGATACTGCGTATGGCCAGCGTGCCTGTGGTCGCCAGTCGTGGCGCCAGATCCGATGACTACCAGGAATACGGGAGCTGCCATGCGCACATCCAGCAGACAACAGCAGGTAACGGGCTTCACCCTGATCGAACTGATGATCACCGTTGCCGTCATCGCGGTACTTGCGGCTGTGGCGCTGCCCTCCTACCAGCGACATGTGCTGAAGACGCACCGCGCGATGGCCAAGGCTGACCTGGTCGAGATCGCGCAGCTGCTCGAGCGGCATCACACCGTGCAGAACAGCTACGACGGATTCTCGCTGCCGTTCAGCCAGTCGCCGCGGCAGGGCTCGGCCCGCTATGCCATATCGTTCGACGGCAAGGCGACCGCCGGGACCTATACCCTGCAGGCGGTTCCGGAAACCGGCCAGGACAAGGACGCGTGCGGCACGCTGACACTCGATCAGGCGGGCCGCAAGACGCCGGACAGCAAGACCAACCCGGAGTGCTGGTAAGACGGCAGCGGCGAGTGTGGAAGGGGCTTGCACCCCACTTCTGGAATTGGCTAGAATGCGCACCCCGCCCGAATAGCTCAGCCGGTTAGAGCACTTGACTGTTAATCAGGGGGTCGTTGGTTCGAGTCCAACTTCGGGCGCCAGTTTCGAGAAAGCCGCGAGCAATCGCGGCTTTTTTCGTTGGGGCAGGCCGCGCCGGATCAGCAGGGCGTAGGCACGCGTGGGCGCAGGCTCCGGATCCGTCCGGGGATGTTGATGATCACGCGGCTGTGTTCCAGGCCCTGCACGCACAGCACGATGGACTGGTTGGTGCCGGCGTTGCGCCCGTCAGTGCGGAATCGGATGTGGGCGCGATGGTCGCTCGCCCGCAGTTCCACATGGCGATGGCGGTTCTCCAGGGTGTGCAGCAGGGTGGTCATTCCCCCGCTGGCCACCCGCGGCTCAACCTGAACGCGCCAGCCCTGGCTCCAGCGGTTGTCGCAGCGGCTGCCGTCGCCGGAGCCGCACACGGTGACCGGGCGTCCCTCGGTGATGGCGGTGCTGCGCGCCAGCGACAGGCTGCCGACCAGCTGGGCACGCAGGGATTCGGCCTGCAGCTGGCGCATCGCGCGCTGCCAGGGGCGCCAGGCCACAGCCAGCAGTACGCACAGGATCATCAGGACCACCAGCATTTCAGGCAGGTGGAGCCCCCGGGCCTTGCGCGCGGGGTGTTTGCAGAGGGTCTGGAGCATGCCCCCAGCCTGCCGGCCCCGCCGGCCGGTCTCCATTGGAGGTTGGCGCGTCGGGGTGTCCGGCTTCCCCTCAGCCGGCCGTCACCGGATGCCCCGTATACTGGCCGTTCCCGGGATCTGGCAACATCATGAGCGACAGTTTTGAACTCGTCTCGCCGTATTCACCGGCGGGCGACCAGCCGAACGCCATCGCGAAGCTGACCAGCAATTTCGAGTCCGGCATCGCCAAGCAGACGCTGCTGGGTGTGACCGGCTCGGGCAAGACCTACACCATCGCCAATGTCATCCAGCAGATCCAGAAGCCGACGCTGATCATGGCGCCGAACAAGACGCTGGCCGCACAGCTGTACGGTGAATTCAAGGCGTTCTTCCCGCACAACGCGGTGGAGTATTTCGTCAGCTACTACGACTACTACCAGCCCGAGGCCTATGTGCCGTCGTCGGACACCTTCATCGAGAAGGACAGTTCGATCAACGAGCACATCGAGCAGATGCGGCTGGCGGCGACCAAAACCCTGCTGTCGCGGCCCGACGCGATCGTGGTGGCCACCGTGTCGGCGATCTACGGCCTGGGTGCGCCCGAGGATTACCTGTCGCTGCGCCTGATCCTGTCCAAGGGTGAACGCATCGACCAGCGCGACCTGATCAATCATCTGACGCAGCTGCAGTACACCCGCAACGAATACGAGCTGCAGCGCGGCACCTTCCGCGTGCGCGGCGAAGTGATCGACGTGTTCCCGGCGGAGTCGGACAGCGAGGCGCTGCGCATCGAGCTGTTCGATGGCGAGGTCGAGAAGATCACGATGTTCGATCCGCTCACCGGCGAAACCCTGCGCAACCTGATGCGCTTCACCGTCTACCCGAAGACCCACTATGCGACGACCCGCGAACGCGTGCTCGCGGCGATCGAGACCATCAAGGTGGAACTGAAGGAGCGGCTTGAGCAGCTCTACGCACAGAACAAGCTGGTCGAGGCGCAGCGCCTTGCCCAGCGCACCCAGTTCGACCTGGAGATGATGGCCGAGGTCGGCTACTGCAACGGCATCGAGAACTACTCGCGGCATCTCACCGGCAAGGGCCCTGGCGAGCCACCGCCGACCCTGTTCGATTACCTGCCGGCCGACGCGCTGCTGGTGATTGACGAATCGCACGTGACCATTCCGCAGATCGGCGCGATGTTCAAGGGCGACCGGTCGCGCAAGGAAACCCTGGTCGAATTCGGCTTCCGCCTGCCCTCGGCGCTGGACAACCGTCCGCTGCGTTTCGAAGAGTGGGAGGCGCGCTCGCCGCGCAGCATCTATGTGTCGGCCACGCCGGGCCCGTATGAAATGCGCGAGTCGGGCGACGAAGTGACCGAGCTGGTGGTGCGGCCGACCGGCCTGATCGACCCGATGGTGGAGATCCGCCCGGTCGCCACCCAGGTCGACGATCTGATGAGCGAGGCCAACGAGCGCATCAAGGCCGGCGACCGCGTGCTGGTCACCACGCTGACCAAGCGCATGGCCGAGAACCTGACCGAGTACCTCACCGAGCATGGCATCCGCGTGCGCTACCTGCATTCGGACGTGGACACCGTCGAGCGCGTGGAGATCATCCGTGACCTGCGCCTGGGCAAGTTCGACGTGCTGGTCGGCATCAACCTGCTGCGCGAGGGCTTGGACATGCCCGAGGTGTCGCTGGTAGCGATCCTGGACGCGGACAAGGAGGGTTTCCTGCGCTCCACCGGTTCGCTGATCCAGACCATCGGCCGTGCGGCCCGCAATGTGCGCGGCAAGGCCATCCTGTACGCCGACAAGGTGACCCGTTCGATGCAGGCCGCGATCGACGAGACCGACCGCCGACGCGCCAAGCAGGTCGAGTACAACGAAGAGCACGGGATCATTCCGCGCTCGGTGGCGCGTCCGATCACCGACGTACTGGAAGGTGCCCGATCCGAAGCGGCCGAGAAGGAATCGCGCAAGGGAAAAGGCAAGGGCAGGCCTGGAGTGGCCGAGGATGTGGCCGACTACCGCGCGCTCGGGCCGGCGCAGCTGGCGGCGCGTCTCAAGGCTCTGGAACAGCAGATGTACCAGCACGCCAAGGACCTGGAATTCGAGGACGCGGCCCGCGTCCGCGACCAGATCCGACAGCTGAAGGAGGCCAGCCTGGGCTGAACGCGACAGTGCCGCACGTCTTCACAAAAGTGTTGCGCTTCCGGGCCGGCATCCGTAATATACGCGGCCTGCACCGACGCATTCGCGGACGTTCAGACCCCAAACGGGCGGTTAGCTCAGCGGTAGAGCACTACCTTGACATGGTAGGGGTCACAGGTTCGAACCCTGTACCGCCCACCACGACGTTCTCGAAAGAGGGCGGTCGTGAATTGAAAGCCCGGCCCTGGCGCCGGGTTTTTACGTAAAGAGGCCCGCTGGCGGGCCGCAGTAACACGATGGGCGGTTAGCTCAGCGGTAGAGCACTACCTTGACATGGTAGGGGTCACAGGTTCGAACCCTGTACCGCCCACCACCTGGCTCCCGGCCCTGCCGGTGCAGCGGTGGTAATACGAAAGGCCGGCCATCGCCGGCTTTTTTCATGGGCGCATGCAATGGCCGCGTGATGTCACGTCCGCGTGGCCCGGTGGTCAATGACGAGCGTCCGCCGTATCCGCCAGTGCCCATCGATACGCTCCCACAGCTGGATCATGCGTGCCTCGCCGACGATTTCGCGATGGCCATCGGCCTGTTCCTGCGACAGGCACTGCTGTCCCACCCGCAGCAGTCGATCCTGGCGCAGGTGGAAGAGCCGCAGGCTCGCAGGTTCCAGTTCGCGCTGCATGGCGGGCTGCGCCACCCTCGTCGATGATCCGGACTGTAGGGGCAGATCGACCAGCACGGGCTCGTCGGCACTGGTGGCGTGACCGAACGCGCCAGCGCACAGCAGCAACAGGGCAAGCATCGGCATGGCACGGTGCTCCAGCGGGAAAGTGCAGGCAGACTGGCACTTCGCCGCCGGGACCACAGCCAGCCTGCGACGAACACCCGGATTGAGCCGCCAAACGCAGCCAGGCGCCGATGAATCCGCACCGGGCAGGCGTAGACTTGCGGCGCCCGCGCAATCGCGGCCATCACAAGGAGCAGCTGCAATGAGCGATCACGTTCCCGTTTCCAGGCCCAACCCGCTGCTCGACCTGTTGTTCGGCGGCAACATGCTGGCAGGCACGTTCAAGGCCGTGGTCTGGGTGGCCATCCTGTGTGCCGTGCTGGCCTGGACGACCTGCCGCTGATGGCGCACTTGCGTGCCGGCGTGCCGCACACTCGGACACGCGTGGCCCGCATCGGCTGCGGACGGGTGCCGTTCTGGGGGGCGGTCAGGCGCTGAAGGCCTGGCGCAGGCTGCGCAGTGTCGCCTGGCGGTGCTCCGTCGTGCAGGGCTCACCCATCTCCAGTTCCTGCAGGCGAAGGCCGATCAGGGTCATCGACAGGGCGTAGCCGCGTGCCGCGTCGGCTACCTTCGACAGGCCCACTGCACGACGGGTCAGCGCATCGACGTGGTCCAGGTCCGGCAGAAGGCCGAGATACGCGCGTTCGGCGCTGTCCAGATCGGGGGCGCGCAGGATCGCGTGCGCATCGGTTGCGGGGCTGGGGGAGGCCATGGGGATTCCTCGTCCGGGGAGCGCTCGCTCAGAACGAACGCATCAGGGAAATGAAGGCGGATGCCTGGCTGCCACGGCGCGCCATCGGGCTGTCCTTGACCGCATCGCCGAACCATTGGTTGGCCACCACGCCGGTTGCGCGCCATCTGCTGCCCAGTGGCGTGCTGACCGCGATCTGCACGCTCGGCGAGGTCGCGTTGCCGGGGCTGTAGGCGGCCAGGCCCGAACGCAGTGCTTCCTCGTTGCTGATGCCGTAGTAGTAATCGAGCAGGCGCGCACTGGAATGCACCACTCCGGCCCTCGGCACCCAGGTGAAACGACCGGCCTGCAGCGGATAGCTGTAGTACAGGCTTGATTCCAGGCCGCCACCATGGCCGCTGATCTCGCGCATCACACTGGCTTCGACGATACCCCAGTCGGCGCTGTATTCGGCATTGATGCCTCCCATCGCCGACATCTGCCGGCTGTGCAGGCGGCGCAGCTGTGGATCGTTCACGTCATCGGTCTTGAAGCGCAGCGTGTAGGGTGTGAGCGCCGCCGACAGGCGCAGGCCCTCGCCCTTGTACAGGTACATGCCCAGCGAGCCGGGGCTGGCGAAGAAGCGCTCGCCCTGCCAGGAGAGGGCGGGCACGACCAATGGCTTGACGTCGTAGTGCGCGTAGGCGCCCGATGTCGCGCCGACCGTGATCCCGGCCTTCACGCCGGGTGTCTGTTCCGCCGCCTGGGCCAGCAGCGGCATCGACAGCACGGCGGAGAACAGCATCGGGCGCAGCAGGGCAGAGGGCGACAAGGGCATCGATCGACAGCTTTGCAGGGGATGAGGCTGCATGCTGCGGTGTCAACATTGTCGCAACATTGCGTCGATGCATACGGAGCGCGACGGGGCCCTGGCTGGCACAATGATCCGAACCGTTTCCCGCAGCAGAGACCTCCATGCGCATTCTTCTGGTCGAAGATGATCCCGACCTCTCGCGGGCCCTGCAGTCCGGGCTGGAGCGGCAGGGCGTGGTCGCCGACGTGGTCGGCAGCCTCGCCGAAGCCGCCATCGCGTTGCGCGAACCGGTGCACCAGCTGATGCTGCTCGACCGCCAGCTGCCGGACGGCGATGGTGCCACCTTCGTCGCCACCGCACGCACGTTGCGGCCGAATCTGGCGGTGATCATGCTGACCGCCAAGGGCACGCTGTCGGACAAGGTCGAGGGCCTGGATGTCGGTGCCGATGACTATCTGGTCAAGCCGGTGGCGATCGAAGAACTGATGGCACGCATCCGCGCGGTATCGCGTCGGCCATCGGCGATGGTCACCCCCAGCCTGCGGCTTGGGCAGCTGGAATTCGACTTCGAATCGCTGCAGGCGCAGGTGCAGGGCCAGACACTGGCACTGCCGCGCCGCCAGGTGCTGGTGCTGCAGGCGCTGGCGATGAGGCAGGGGCGCACGGTCACGCGCAGCGCATTGGAGGCGGCGGTCTACGGTTTCGATGACGAGATCCAGTCCAACGCGCTGGATGCGCACATCTCCAAACTGCGCAAGGCGCTGCAACAGGCGGGCGCTGGCGTGGAGATCCATGTCATCCGCGGCGTCGGCTACCTGCTGGCGGAGGCCTGACATGGCGCGACCGATCCGATCGATCACCCTCGGCCTGGCCTGGCGGTTGTTCCTGGCGCAGGCGTTCACCGTGCTGTTCGCCGTGGTCGCACTGATCCTCACCTGGGGTGACAAGGATTCCTGGGGCATGGACATGTTCACCGCCGAGGCGGTGGCCAAGGCCGTGCACAGCCAGGATGGGGGCCTGGCGCTGGACGAGGCACGCTGGCAGAAGCTGGATGCGCGCGCCGGTGGCAACCTCTGGTTCGCCGCCGTCGATGACCGGGGAGCCTGGCTCGAGCGTGGCAAGGTACCGGCGATCCATGCGCCGCTGCTGGCGCGGCTGCCGACGCTGGGTGCCACCGAACTGGGTTCACTGGTGCCGCCCTATCTGGACGTGGCGCGGGTGATGATCCGCAACGAGGACGGGCGTCGCATCACGGTGATGGTGGGGGGCGCACCGAAGGGCGGCCTGCTGGATGGCGCGCTGATGGTGCTGCGCCTGATTGGCCTGTGGTTCTTCCTGCCGCTGATCGTGGTCACCCTGCTGGTGATGCCGACCGTGATCCACCGCGCGATGCGAGGTGTCCGACGCTCCGCGCAGCAGGCCAAGGAACTGGACATCGGCCAGCCGGGCGCGCGGCTGGACGCGCAGCTGGTCTCGACCGAGGTAGCACCGCTGGTGGAGGCGTTCAACGATGCCATCGACAAGGTGCAGCAGGGCTATGCGGCGCGTGACAAGTTTCTTGCTGATGCCGCGCATGAGCTGCGCGTGCCGATTGCCGTGGTGCAGGCGCGCTTGTCGCAGCTGCCGCAGGGCGAGTTGAAATCGCAGTTGCTGACCGACATTGCTCGCCTGGGCAACGTGGCCGAGCACCTGCTGGATCTGCAGCGGCTGGATCGCAACACCAGTGCGATGCAACGGTTGGATCTGGCCCTGGTGGTGCGCGAAGCGGCGGCCGAACTGGCTCCGCTGGTGGTGGGCGCCGGCTACGGTTTCGAGGTGGACGCACCAGAGACGCCGGTGTGGATCCACGGCGACAGCCTGGCGCTGGGGCGGGTCATCGCCAATCTGGTGCACAACGCCATCGTCCATGGCGGCGGGCGTGGCACGATCTGCGTACGTCTTGACCGGACCGGTCTGCTGGAAGTCAGCGACCAGGGCGCGGGCGTGCCGGTCGGCGACCGCGAGGCGATCTTCGAGCCCTTCCATCGACTGCGTGCGGCGGGCAGTGGCAGCGGGTTGGGCCTGCACCTGGTCAAGGAGATCGTCCAGCATCACGGTGGCTCGGTCAGTGTGGGTGAAGCCGTCGGCGGCGGCGCCAGCTTCCGGGTCAATTTCCATCGCGGCAGCGTGCGGCGCTGACCGCTGCGCGGGTCGTTGCCTGATAGGAGGACAGGGGCAGCACGCGGCAGGCTGATGCGATGGCCGCCGATACTCCGTTGCCCGCTCCCATTGGCGGGGTCTGCACTGCCGCGTTCGTCAGCGGCGCCCTGGCGTGCGTGCTGCTGCCCGCGTTGCCACCGCTCTGGAGCTGCGCGCTGGCGAGCACCGTGGCCGGCCTGGGGTGGGCGCTGCCGTGGCGCGGCCGCGCGGTTGCCGCGCTGCTGTTCGGCGCAGCGTGGGCGGCCCTGCATGGTCAATGGACGCTGCAGCAGCAACTGCCGCCGGCCATGCCGGTCCGCGATGCCGTGGTCAGCGGGCGCGTCGTCGATCTGCCGGTAACGGCGGGCGGCCATACCCGTTTCGTCCTGCAGGTCGGCGATGCACCGGGGCATCCCGCACTGGCGGGCAAGCGCCTGCAGATCACCTGGAGCGATCCATGGCCCGGAACCCGCACGCGCGTTGAGGGTGGGGGCCGTCATCAGGTCCGTGCGGGGGCGCAGTGGCGGTTGCCGTTGCGGCTGCGGGCGCCACGCTCGCGGATCAATCCTGGCGGCTTCGACGCCGAACGTCATGCCGTGCTGGCGGGCATTGCCGGTCACGGCACGGTGCGTGCAGCGGGCAGTGCGCGTGAACTGCAGGCGCCGGACGGGCTGCTGGCCTGGCGCGAGCGCAGCAGCGATGCGATTGCAATGCAGGTTCCCAGCCCCGCATCGCGCTTCATCCGCGCGCTCGCGCTGGGCGATACCCGATGGCTGTCCGACACCGATTGGAATCAGTTGCGTGCGCTGGGGCTGACCCACCTGATCGCCATCTCGGGCTTCCACGTGGGCCTGGTGGGTGGCTGCGCGGCACTGCTGTGCAGCGCAGTGTGGTGGCTGTTGCCGTCGCTGGCCCGTCATTGGCCGCGTCCGCAGGCCGCTGCGTGTTCCGCCGCGCTGGCAGCGGCCGGCTATGCCCTGGTGGCCGGCGCGGAACTGCCGACCGTACGCACGGCGTTGATGATCGGGCTGATCGCCCTGGCACGCGGGGGGCGGCGACCTCCCGACGTGGTCCAGGCCGTGTCACTGGCGGCCCTGGTGCTGCTGTTGCCAGCACCGCTGTCCGTGCTGTCGGCCGGCTTCTGGCTCAGCTTCGGTGGCGTGCTCTGGCTGCTGTGGTGCCTGCCGACGGCAAGCGCCGACAGTGTGGGGAGCCGCCTGCAGGCCTTCTTCGCGGCCCAGGGGGTGGCCAGTCTCGGCCTCCTGCCGCTGTGCGTGGCCCTGTTCGGAGGCGCCGCGCGCCTGG
This sequence comes from Stenotrophomonas sp. GD03680, assembly GCF_029844625.1. Lineage (NCBI taxonomy): Bacteria > Pseudomonadati > Pseudomonadota > Gammaproteobacteria > Lysobacterales > Lysobacteraceae > Stenotrophomonas > Stenotrophomonas sp. GD03680. Next base: position 177,793 of record NZ_JAOCKC010000005.1, read on the forward strand.
GGCCTCTGGTCAATCTGCCGGTCATCCCGTGGTGGAGCCTGCTGGTGGTGCCACTGGCACTGCTTGGCACCGCTCTGGATGCCCTGTACAGCGGGGCGGGACGATGGCCCTGGCGCGCAGCGTCCTGGCTGTTCGACCTCAGCTGGCAGGCCCTGCAGCCGCTGGCAGACCACCCGCAGGCGATGTGGTGGCTGGCCGAGGCTCCGGCGTGGACCGTGCCAGCGGCCTTGGCGGGCCTGTTCTGGTGGTTGCTGCCGCGCGGGGCCGGCGGCGTGCTGGCCGGCGCGCTGCTGTGCCTGCCGCTGTCATGGCCGTCACGTGACATACCGGCTGCCGGGGAGGTGCAGCTGCTGGTGCATGATGTCGGGCAGGGCACGGCGGTGCTGGTGCGCACGGCACGGCATGCATTGTGGTACGACGTCGGCCCTGCGATCGGTGGCGATGGCGACGAACGGGTCCTGCTGCCGGCCGTACGTGCGCTGGGTCAGGTGCCGCCCGGTCGCGTGGTGTTCAGTCATGACCATCTGGATCACACCGGCGCACTGCCGCGGCTGCGCCGGCAGCTGCCGCACCTGGAGCTGCTGGCACTCCCAGGCAGCAGCCTCGACGGTGCCGGCAGCTGCCATCGCGGCGTTCGCTGGCGATGGGACGGGGTGGACTTCGAGGTGCTGCATCCCGGGCCCGACGCGCCGACGGCCGGCAACGAGGACAGCTGCGTGCTGCGCATCGCCAGCGCACATGGCGTGATCCTGCTGGCCGGCGACATCGGCGCGGCGACCGAACGGCGCCTGGTGGAGCGGGCGCCCGGCGAGCTGCGCGCGGACGTGGTCCTGGTGCCGCATCATGGCAGCGGGGGCAGTTCGGATCCGGCCTGGGTGGCAGCGGTGGCTCCCCGACTGGCCGTGGTCTCGGCCGGGCACCAGAACCGTTTTGGCCACCCGAAACGTGACGTGGTGCAGCGCTGGCGCGCCGTGGGCGCCGAAGTGCTGGCTACGGCCGAATCCGGCGCCATCCGCATATGGCTTGGCGCACAAGGCCTGCAGCTGCGTGAACAGCGCATCCATGCGGCCCGGTGGTGGGATGCCGCTGGGCGGGCGCGGTCGGCTGCTATCCTATCGCCGATCGAACAGGCGGCCGCTGGGCCGGAGGGTTGAAACGTGTGGGAACTGGTCAAGGCCGGTGGCTGGCCGATGGTGCCGCTGCTGCTGTTGGGCGTACTGGCTTTGGCAATCGTCCTGGAGCGCTTCTGGTCCCTGCGGCGCGCTGAAGTGCTGCCACCGGGGCTGGGCCAGGAAGTGCGCAACTGGGCTGCGCGCGGCAAGCTCGACCCTGCCCATCTGCAGACGCTGCGTGCCAACTCGCCACTGGGAGCGCTGCTCGCCGCCGCGCTGGAAGCACGCAATCGTCCGCGCGACCAGATCCGTGAGCGCATCGAGGACACCGGCCGCCACCTGGTACACCGCATGGAGCGGTTCCTCAACGCGCTCGGCACCATTGCCTCGGCCGGCCCGCTGCTGGGCCTGCTCGGCACGGTGATCGGCATGATCCAGATGTTCCTGGGCATCCTCGACCACGGCGTGGGCGATGTGAACCAGTTGGCCGGTGGCATCGGCAAGGCCCTGGTCTGCACCGCCACCGGCATGATCGTGGCGATTCCTGCGCTGATGTTCCATCGCTATTTCAAGGGCCGGATCCACGGCTACGTGGTGGAGATGGAACAGGAAGCCAGCGCGTTGCTGGATACGCTCGATGGTCGTCCCGGCGTGATGGCGCCCGCACCGGCATCGGCTGCACGTGCCGCTGCGCCCGCCCCGGCGAAGGCCTGATCGATGCGTATCGGCAACGACCGATCCCAGGATGAGCCGCATATCGATCTGGTACCGCTGATCGATGTCATCCTGGTGCTGATCATCTTCTTCGTGGTCACCACCACCTTCGATGCGCGTTCGACGCTGCAGGTGCAGCTGCCCACGGCCAGCCAGCAGCACACCGATGAACCACCGCGTTCGTTGAGCGTGCTGATCAATGCCGATGGCCGCTATTTCATCAATGACCAGGAAGTGCTGCGCAGCGACGTCGAGTCGGTCAAGCAGACCATTGCCGCTGTGGCGGGCAGTGATCGCGAACAGACCGTGCTGCTGCGTGCCGACGCGCGTACTCCCTACCAGGCCGTCGTGACCGCGCAGGATGCGCTCGGTCAGCTCGGTTTCCGCCGTATTGCAATCGCCACTGCGCCAGAGGTGCGTCCATGAGTTCCAAACACGCGCCGGTGTGGCCGATCTACAAACGCCTGCTGGGCTATACACGGGCCTATTGGGTGTTCATGGTGGCCGCGGTCATCGCGATGGTGGTCGAGGCACTGGCCGGCTATCACTTCACCAAGCTGATGGAGCCGCTGGTCAACCGGGGCTTCGTCAACCCGGAGCCGCGCATGGCGGTGATCCTGCCGCTGACCATCCTGGGCCTGTTCCTGATGCGCAGCCTGGCCACCTGGGTCAGCGACTACACGCTGGCCAAGACCGGGCGCAGCGTGGTCCGCGACCTGCGCGAGCAGGTTCTGCAGAAGTACCTGCACCTGCCGTCTTCGCACTTCGACAACGAGGCGACGCCGGTGATGGTCAGCCGCCTCAACTTCGACACCGAGCAGGTCACCCAGGCCAGCGCCGACGCACTGAAGACCGTGGTCGCCGACACCCTGACCATCATCGCCATGCTGGTGGTGATGCTGCAGATGAGCGTGAAGGTGACCCTGGCGATGCTGCTGGTGGTGCCGCTGATCGGCGGCATCGTGTCCTATGTCGGCAAGCGCTACCGCCGCATCAGCCGCGGCATCCAGGACGGCATGGGCACGATGGCGCAGACGGCGGAACAGTCGCTCGCCGCGCAGCAGGAAGTGAAGGTGCATGGCACGCAGGCGCATGAGATCGCCCGTTACTCGCGCCTGGCCAACCGCATGCTCGCGCTGAACATGAAAGTCGAAGTGACGCGTGCCGCCGCGTCCAGCGTGGTCCAGTTCCTCGCTGCGCTGGCCCTGGCGGTGATCGTCTGGGTGTCCACCCGCGAAGCACTGGCCGGCAAGCTCAATGCGGGCCAGTTCATGGGCCTGATGACCTCGATGATGGCGATCATCCCTTCGCTGCGGCGCCTGACCAGCGTGCAGACCTCGATCTCGCGTGGCGTCGCGGCGGCCGAGCGCCTGTTCGGCATCATCGACATGCCGGTCGAGCGCGACGACGGCACGCATGTCGTGCAGCGCGTACGCGGTGAACTGTCGTTCGAGCACGTGATGCTGCGTTATCGCGAAGACAGCGGCATCGCCCTGGATGACATCAGTTTCGTTGCCAGGCCCGGAACGGTCACCGCCATCGTTGGTCGTTCCGGCAGCGGCAAGACCAGCCTGATCCGGCTGGTGCCACGGTTCTACGAGCCCAATGGCGGCGTCATCCGGCTGGACGGCGTACCCCTGGATGACTATCCGCTGGCTGACCTGCGCCGGCAGGTGGCGATCGTCGGGCAGAAGGTCATGCTGTTCGACGACACCATCGCTGCCAACATCGCCTATGGCATGGATGCGACCGACGAGCAGATCCGTGCCGCGGCCGAAGCGGCCAATGCCTGGGAATTCATCGCACGCATGCCACAGCAGCTGCAGACGCCGGTGGGCGAGAACGGTGCGCTGCTGTCCGGTGGCCAGCGCCAGCGCCTGGCGATCGCCCGCGCGATCCTGCGTGATGCGCCGATCCTGATCCTGGATGAAGCCACCGCGGCGCTGGACAATGAATCCGAACGGCTGGTGCAGGACGCGCTGCAGCGACTGATGCCGGAGCGCACCACGCTGGTGATCGCCCACCGCCTGTCCACCATCGAGCACGCCGACCAGGTGCTGGTGATGGATCACGGCCGCATCGTCGAACGTGGCACCCATCATGAGCTGCTTGCCATGGGTGGCCTGTACCAGCACCTGCACAGCATGCAGTTCCGCGAAAGGCAGGACTGATGGCAGGCAAGGGTACCCAGACCCCGCCGTACTGGTATGACGGCAGTTCGGTTCCATGGCCCATGCGCCTGCTGGCCCCGCTGTATGCGGGCGTCACCGCGCTGCGGCGACGCCTGTACCAGCGCGGTTGGCGCAAGCGCCACACGTTGCCGGTGCCGGTCATCGTGGTCGGCAACATCACCGCTGGCGGCACCGGCAAGACGCCGTTGACCATCGCCCTGGTCGAGCGGCTGCGCGCGGCCGGCTGGACGCCAGGCGTGGCGAGCCGTGGTTATGGCCGCGAGAACGCCGACAAGGCGCAGTGGGTAAAGGCCGATACGCCGGTTGCAACCGGCGGCGATGAGCCGGTGCTGATTGCCTGGAAGACCGGCGTGCCGGTGCGCGTCGATCGCGATCGGGTGGCGGCGGGCCGTGCGCTGATCGAGGCCGGTTGCGATGTGATCGTCTGCGACGACGGCCTGCAGCACTACCGGCTGGCCCGTGACATCGAAATCGAAGTGGTGGATGCGCAGCGCCGCTACGGCAACGGCCGGATGATCCCGGCCGGCCCGTTGCGCGAGCCGGTCAGCCGCGCTGCCGAGTGCGATTTCCGCGTGGTCAACCTGGGCCAGACGGATGAGGACGGCGCGGCGCAGGCCTGCGGATTCGGTCAATGGCCGATGGCCCTGCATATCGACACCGCACAGCCTCTCGCGGGGGGGCGTGCGCGCCCGCTGGGCTATTTCAAGGGCCAGCGCGTGCATGCCGTGGCGGGCATCGCCCATCCACAGCGCTTCTTCGACATGCTGCGCGCGCGCGGCATCGGCGTGGTGCCGCATGCCTTCGCCGATCACCATGCCTACCAGCCGCAGGAACTGTCCTTTGGCAGCCAGCTGCCGGTGTTGATGACCGAGAAGGACGCGGTGAAGTGCCGCGCGTTCGGCAATGACTGGCATTACGCCGTGCCGTTGCGCGCTGAACTGCCTGCCGCGTTCTGGGTGGCGCTGACCGATCGCCTGGACAAGCTGCGACCGAACTGAGCGGCCGGGCGACGCTTGCAATCAGGCGCCGCTGGCCACATTCCCGTTGTAACGAGCCTGCCGAGTACCGCCCGCATGACTGAATTCGTCGTTGCCATCCCCGCCCGCTATGCCGCCTCGCGGCTGCCGGGCAAGCCGCTGCGCTTGCTCGGCGGCGATCCGCTGGTGCTGCATGTGGCGCGCCGTGCGCTGCTGGCTGGCGCGCGCGAGGTATGGGTGGCCACCGACGATCAGCGGATCGCCGACGCACTGGCGGGCCTGGGCGAAGTGAAGGTGGCGATGACCGCCGCATCGCATGCATCCGGCACGGATCGCCTGGCCGAGTGCGCGCGCATCGCCGGCTGGGACGACGACACCGTGGTGGTGAACCTGCAGGGCGATGAGCCGTTCGCGCCGGCGGCCGGCATCCGCGCCGTGGCCGAGGCGCTGGTCGATGGCGCGGCGCCGATGTCGACCCTGGCTACGACGGTCGAGGACGCCGAGACCTTGTTCGATCCGAACGTGGTCAAGCTGGTGCGCAATGTGCGCAACGAGGCGCTGTACTTCAGCCGCGCCCCGATCGCCTGGCACCGGGACGGTTTCGCACGCAGCCGCGAGGCCCTGCCCGAAGGCCACCAGTGGCTTCGTCACATCGGCATCTACGGTTACCGCGCCGGCTTCCTGCAGCAGGTCGCGGCGATGCCGCCGGGCCGGCTGGAGCAGATCGAAGCGCTGGAGCAGCTGCGCGTGCTGGAAGCCGGCTTCCCGATCAGCGTCGCCATCTCGCCTGAAGCGTTTCCGCCTGGCATCGACACCCCGGAGGACCTGGAGCGGGCCGAGGCGGTGCTGCGGGCCATGACCCCGCAATGAAGCTGCTGGTCGTCTGCCTGGGCAACATCTGCCGCTCGCCGATGGCCGAGGGGGCATTGCGCGCGCGCCTGGAGGCATCCCCATTGGCCGGCCGAGTGCAGGTCGATTCGGCCGGCACCGGCGACTGGCACGTGGGCGAGCCGCCGGACCGGCGGGCGATCGCCTGCGCAGCCGGCCATGGCGTTGACATCAGCGGGCTGCGTGCCCGCCAGCTGCGCGCCGATGACTTCCAGCGCTTCGACTGGATTCTCTGCGCCGATGAGGCCAACCTGCGCGATGCCGGACGGTTGGCCACCGCGCAGGAGCGCCAGCGCCTGGCCCTGTACCTGCCATGGTCAGGCGGGCAGGGCGCGGCCGCCATTCCGGATCCGTACACCGGTGGCAGCGATCATTTCGAGCAGGTCTGGACCCTGGTTGACCAAGCGGCAGAACGTGCGGTGGCACGACTGTTGCATGACGTCGACTCCGGCATAATCAGGGCATGAACGCCCAGCCTGTCCCGGACCTGCCCGAGTTCGCCACCTGGCTCAATGCCACCCCCTGCACCCTGGCGGAACTGCGCGGCCGGCCGGTCGCGCTGCTGTTCGTCAACGCTGCCTCTGCCTGGAGCGCACAACGCCTGGCCGAGTTCGGCCAATGGCTGTCGCGCCATCCGGGCAAGCTGCAGCCGCTGGTGCTGCAGGTGCCGCGCTTCGACTTCGAGCGCGACGCCGATGCCGCGTTGAAACTGCTGCGCCGCCAGGGCCTGACCGCCCCGGTACTGCTGGATGCGGATTGGGACGGCTGGCGCCGTTTCGGTGTCACCGCGTGGCCGACCCTGATCCTTCTCGACGCGCAGGGACGCGAGCGGCAGCGGCTGGTCGGGCAGGGCGCTGCCGGCGAGCTCGAGCGCGCGCTGAACGCACTGTGCGAGGGTGCACCCTCGGCCCCGCCGCGCGGTGGCAACGAGCTGCACCCCGAGCCGCGGCATGCGTTGCGCTTTCCGCTGGGCCTGGCGGTCAGCAGCGAGCGCCTGTACATCGCTGACAGCGGCCATCACCGCATTCTCGAATGCAGCCATGGCGGCCGCGTGCTTCGTCAGTTCGGGCTGGGGACCGCGGATTTCATGGATGGCAATCTGGCCGAGGCCGCCTTCCACAGGCCGCAGGCACTGGTGCTCGAGCGCGACGCCCTGTACGTCGCCGACACCGGCAACCACGCCATCCGCCGGATCAACCTGTTGACCGGTCTGGTCGACACTCTGTGCGGCAATGGACGCCCGGGCGCGCCGGTGGAAGGGCCTGTCGCCCAGCCGCGGCAGGTGCCGCTGGATCATCCGGTCGGCCTCGCCATCGCCGACAACCAGCTGCATATCGCCATGGCGGGTGACAACCGGATCTGGAGCTACCACCTCGGCCAGCGCAGCCTGCAATGGCGCGCCGGCAGTGGCGCGATCGACGAGCGTGACGGCAGTGGGCATCTGGCTGCCTTCGCGCAACCCACCGCGCTTGCCGTAGTACAACAGGTCCTGTACGTGGCCGACGCGCTGGGGTCTTCGATCCGCGCGCTGCAGCTGCGTGGGGATCTGGTGCAGACGCTGCTCGGGCAGGGCACATGGCGCTTCGGTGAAGCCGACGGCCCGCGTGCCCACGCCAGCCTGCAGTTCCCGCAGGCGATTGCACTGAGTCCGGGCGCACCGCTGCTGTGGATTGCCGATACCGGCAACGGTCGCCTGCGCACGCTGCGCCTGGGCGGCGGCGAACTGACCACACAACCGCTGCCACGGCGCCTGCATGGCCCGGCCGGCCTGGCCGTGGGCGCGGGCGCGGTGTGGATCGCCGAGACCGACGCGCACGCCGTGCTGCGTTTCGACCCTGACAGTGGTGTACTCAGCGAAGTACCGATCAGCGAATGACCGACGTCCCCGTCCCGGCCTTCGACGGCAAGGCCTTCGCGGCCCAACTCAGTACCGCCCCCGGGGTGTACCGCATGTACGCCGCCGACGACACCCTGCTGTACGTCGGCAAGGCACGCGCGCTTCGCAACCGCGTGGGCAGCTATTTCAATGGCAGCCCGAAGAACGCGCGGATCATGTCGATGATCTCGCAGATCACGCGGATGGATGTGACTGTCACGCGCTCGGAGGCCGAGGCGCTGCTGCTGGAAAACCAGCTGATCAAGTCGCTGGCACCGCGTTACAACGTCTCCCTGCGTGACGACAAGACCTACCCGCACGTGCTGCTGACCCGCGAGGAATGGCCACGCATCGCCCTGCACCGGGGGCCGCGTGCGATCCCCGGCCGCTATTTCGGGCCGTATCCGGGTGTCACCGCGGTGCGCGAGACGCTGAACCTGATGCACAAGCTGTTCAAGCTGCGCAGCTGCGAGGACAGCGTGTTCCGCAACCGCTCACGGCCGTGCCTGCAGTACCAGATCGGCCGCTGCAGTGCCCCCTGCGTCGAGCTGGTACCGGCAGGCGAGTATGCCGAGTCGGTGCGCCGCGCGGCGCTGTTCCTGGAAGGCAAGAGCGATGAGCTGACCCGGGAACTGGGTGAGCAGATGCAGGCTGCCAGTGAAGCACTGGAGTTCGAGCAGGCCGCGCGCCTGCGTGATCTGATTTCGTCGCTGCGCAGCATGCAGACCCGCCAGTACGTCGATGGCCGCGCCGCCGACCTGGACGTGCTGGCCGTGGCCATGCAGGGATCGCAGGCCTGCGTGCTGCTGCTGGCATTCCGCGATGGGCGCAACCTGGGCACCCGCCCGTTCTTCCCCCGCACCAATGGCGAGGACAGCCCGCAGGAAGTGCTGGCGGCGTTCGTCTCCCAGTACTACATCGAGTTCGAGCCACCGCGCGAGATCCTGCTGGATCGCGAGATTCCGGATGCCGATCTGCTGATGGCCGCGCTGTCTGCTTCGGCCGAGCGCAAGGTGCAGCTGAAGTGGAACGTGCGCGGCGAGCGCGCCGGTTATGTAGAGCTGGCCAGCCGCAACGCGCAGCTGACGCTGGCCACCGAGCTCAACAGCCGCAACGCGCAACACGTACGCAGCGAAGCCCTGCGCGAGATGCTGGGCCTGGCCGAGCCGGTCAAGCGCGTGGAGTGCTTCGACATCAGCCACACGCTGGGTGAGGCGACCGTGGCGTCCTGCGTGGTTTTCGATGCGGCCGGTCCGGTGCGTGCCCAATATCGCCGCTACAACATCAGCGGCATCGAGCCGGGCGACGACTATGCCGCCATGCGTCAGGCCATCGACCGCCGCTTCCGCCGTGCCGTGGAAGAGCAGGGCGTACTGCCCGACGTGCTGCTGATCGACGGTGGCGCCGGCCAGCTGGCGCAGGCGCAGGCAGCGCTGGCCGACCTGGGCGTGGAGGGCGTATTGCTGGTGGGCGTGGCGAAGGGCGTGGAGCGCCGCGCCGGTCATGAGGCGCTGGTCATGCCCGACGGCCGCGAGCTGCGCCCCGGTGCCGCCAATCCCGCCCTGCAGTTCATCCAGCAGGTGCGCGATGAGGCGCACCGCTTCGCCATCACCGGTCACCGCGGCCGCCGGCAGAAGGCGCGCATGACCAGCAGGCTGGAAGACATCCCGGGCATCGGCCCGCGTCGTCGTGCCAGCCTGCTGAAGCATTTCGGTGGGCTGGTCGGCCTGAAGGCGGCCGGTGAAGCGGAGATCGCCAAGGTGGAAGGCATCAATGATGCCCTCGCGGCCCGTATCTACGCTAACCTGCACGGGTTGGCCACGCCCGATGCGGCCGATTAGAGAGAGAAGCGCGCAAGCATGAAGTTGACCCTGCCCACCTGGCTGACGCTGTTGCGGATCGTGATGATCCCGGTGCTGGTGCTGGTGTTCTACCTGCCCTACACCTGGACCAACTTCGCTTCGGCGGCGATCTTCGGCTTGGCCGCGATCACCGATTGGCTCGATGGCTGGATCGCCCGCCGCTATCAGCTGGAATCGGCGTTCGGCGCCTTTCTCGACCCGGTGGCGGACAAGTTGATGGTGGCGGTGGCGCTGTTCCTTATCGTGCAGGGGCATCCGACGCCGTGGATGGCGTTCTGGGCCGCCGTCATCGTTGGCCGCGAAATCGCGGTCTCGGCATTGCGCGAATGGATGGCCGAGCTTGGCCAGCGTGCCAAGGTGCGGGTGGCGATGATCGGCAAGGTGAAGACAACCGCGCAGATGGTTGCGCTGCTGTGCCTGCTGTACTCGGTGGCGCCCAGCGTGGCGGTCGAGGACATCTGGATGGGCTGGCCGATCTTCCACATCGGTGACTGGACGCTGGCCATCGCGGCGGTGCTGACGCTGTGGTCCGGCCTGCAGTATCTGCACGCGGCCTGGCCGAGCCTGCGCGAGGACGAGCGTGCCGCACGCGAGCGCTCACGACAGAAGAAGCTGGGCAACGGTTGATCCGCGGCACACGGGATGCCCGTCAGGTTGCGAAGCGCGCTGGTTGCTGGATGCGCGCGGTTGAAAAAAGGCCTTGACGCCCCTTCCAGAATGGGTAGAATTTCGCCTCCCAAGCGGGAATAGCTCAGTTGGTAGAGCGCAACCTTGCCAAGGTTGAGGTCGCGAGTTCGAGTCTCGTTTCCCGCTCCAGATTCTGAAAGAGAGGCCTTTGGCCTCTCTTTTTTTTTATGTCGTGCCGGCCCTGGATTGCCGGGCTTTCCGCTCATCCGAACCTGAACGGAAAACGCGAATCGCCGACGAGATTTCTGTTGACGCATTGCTGCAATCTCGACACAATAGCGCTCCTTCGACGCAGGTCGAACGGAATCTGCGGGAATAGCTCAGTTGGTAGAGCGCAACCTTGCCAAGGTTGAGGTCGCGAGTTCGAGTCTCGTTTCCCGCTCCAGATTCAAGAAAGAACGCTCCCGCAAGGGGGCGTTTTTCGTTTCCGGTCAGGCCGGACCCTCCTGCCCGCCATTGCGGACCGGGCCGAATGGATATCATCCGCTGTAGTCGTCGGGGTGACGCAGGGAGCGGGGCAAGGGCTGGCAGATGGAGGCTGTGCACGAAACGAGGCAGGACGGTGGGCAGACCGCCTACCGGGCGTACCGTGATCGGATGCTGGAGGGTTGCCGGGGACGATCCGCGGGTGCGTTCCACGACGACATCGACGATGAGCGGACGGATGACCGGCCCGAAGCACCGCGCAACCGCATCCGTGGCTTCCGCATCGCAGTGGCCGATGCGCTGCGCGGGCAAGACCCGACTGTGGTCACCGAGGAAGACATGGCGCGCCGTGCGCTGGGCATTCCGGCGGACATCGCGCTGCATCCTGGCAAGGGCCGCGGGTGGCCGCTTCTGGTGCAGGTGTTCATGCCGTTCCCGTGGGTGCTCAGGTACGTGCGACACGCGCTGTCGCGGATCCGGACGTTCGAGGGCCGCCAGTACGTGTACTGCCAGTTCCACGCACGGCTGTTCCTGCATGCGGAAGCACGCATGTACAGCCGCAGCCTGGACATCGCCCTGCGCCGCTTCGAAGCCACGTCGTGGGAAGAACTGCGGGCGCTGCAGCTGCGGGATGCCGGCTGGCTCATCGCTGCCCATCGCCTGGGCCTCCGTCGGCTGACGGACCTCGACCGGTGTGCTGGACGGTCTGAAGCGCCTGGATGGTTTGCGCGGTGGATGGTGGATGAAGGCATCATCCAGCACAAGGAAGAGCTGCAGTGGCTGCAGTCCGCGCACACCGCGCACAGGGCATGGAGCGTCGGCTGGCGGCCGCGGCGAACGCAGCGCGAGCCGGTGCGTTCCGTTGTGCGCCAGCTGATGCTTGCGGGCGTTGCGCGGCCGCACCTGGCGCGCCTTCATGATGTCGACCTGGAAGAATCTGATGCGGCGCGTCTGGCCGCGAATCTGACACTGCTGGCCGGTGCCGGCATTGCGCCGGTGCACGAGGTATTCGATTCTGCACGTTATCTGTTGTGGCGCACGCCGACGAAGACGTGGGCCTGGGTGCTGGGGGCAGCCGGCGCATGCACACCGGCAGATATCCACACGCTGCGCGGCTACCTGGGGTTTCATGCTCCACCCCCTGACTGGATCGCCCATCATCTGATCGCACGTGGTGCAGGCCTTGATGCACTTGCCACTTGCTGTCGGTTGCTGGCCGAGCTGAGCGATGATGCCCCGGCCGAAGATGTGGAGGCCGCCATCGACCTTCTCCTGGCAGCACCTCATTGCCTCGACTTCACGCAGTTGGGCGCCTGCGGCCAGTATCTGCGACGGCCCGACCGGCTGGATCGATTCCTGCAGGTGCTGGTTCGCCATGATCTCGGTGCAGCGGGCCACGTTGTTGCGTTCCAGGCCTGCTATCGCGTCGGTGACGCCGATCGCCTGGACGCGTGGTTGACCCTCATTGCGGGGCGCACAGCGGGCATGGACGTCGATGTGCTGGTCGAATGGGTGGGTCGAATGCTTGCACAGGGGAGCCTGGACGCATTCCAGTACCTGCATTCGGCCATTGCGCCTGCTGATTTTGCAGAGCTGCGGAAGCTGGAAGTGCTGGCGTCCCTCGGTCCGGGACTGCTGCGTTACCTGGTTGAAGACAAAGGCCTGGATTCGGTAAAAGCGCTGCGCGACTGGTACTTCGCTACCCGGGGCCTGCACGGGGCGACCTGGTGGGGCGGCAGCGATCCCGAACTGTGTCGGCTGCTGGCGGATGACGCCTTCCAGCGCCACAACTTCGGCTTCATGATGCAGAACCATCGATGCGTCCTGGAGGTGGTCGAACGACGGGCACACCAGGTGGTTCCGCGCCCGCAGAGAAACGTCGATGCAGATGCCATGGCGCGCTACTACGATGCGCTGGCCACGCGGCGTCGCGAAGAGATGGCGCGCCTCCTGCCGCAGTTGCCCGCGATGCTGGAGGGAACCGGCGGACTTCTGCTCGCATCGGTCCTTCGCGCAGGCGGAACGTCGATGAAAGCACTGCAGGACAGGCTGGCCCGGTTACAGCCCGCGGTCGAGCAGTTGCTGGCCGGGCAGGGAGCAACGTCAGCCGAGCTGGACGAGGTGGATGCGGAGCTCATTTCGATGGTCTACCGCACGTCCGTCGATGTCGTCCGTGGAAGTTGGGCGGCGGCACGCGGATTCCAGTCGCACCTGGATGGATGGAGGCTGGAGCCGTTCCATCCGATGGCCTGGCAACGCTCGATCAGAAAACGCACAGGCGTGCTGGAGCGCAGCAGCTTGCTGGCACTGAAACGCGCCAGCGAACATGCGACGCGGTTCCAGCACGGCCCGGATGAGGGGCCGCGAACGTTCCGTGACCTGCGATCGAAGCGGTTGCTGGATCCCGCGCGGGATCCGTGGTCGGTCTCCGCCCATCTCGGCCTGCTGCTGGCTGCCGCAGGCAATGATCCGGAGATCCTCCAGTGGCGGCGCAGCACCTTCAGCGAGGTCGCCAGTATGCCGGAGGACGGTGCGCAGACCAGCGCGTACCTGGAGCAGCTGGATCGGTTGTTCAACAGCGCATTGCCGGATGCCCTCGACGAACATGCTCAGCGTTTTCTGCATGGCCTCGCTCCCGATGACGCCGGGCAGCTGCTGCAGCGGCTGCTGCCGCCGTCGCCGTCCGCTGACAGCACGGTACCGGTCATGTCACTGGATCAGGCCTTCGCGCAGATGCGCAAGAACGTTCTGGATGTGTGCGTGCGCTGGGTGAAGCGCGAGAAGGGCAGGTATGGCCGCCCGGACCCTTCCGGATCGTGCACGCATCTGCAGGCGACGTTGACCAAGCACCCGGCGGCGTACTTCGCCAAGCATGCCGCCAATCTATGCTCACGCGATCGCGTTGCGATGTGGCAGGAGGCGCGCCACGCCCACCTGGTCGTATTCGATCCGAGGCAGCGACGATTGGCGGGCATGGCCATGGTGAACATCGAGGTCGTGCCGTCCCTGCACGCTTCCGGGAGCTGCCTCATCATCCGCGCGATCAATCCCATGGAAGACATGCTTGCGACGCATTGTCTCCGGTCCATCGTGGAGTCCTTCCTGGACATCGCCATCCAGATCGCAGAACGCAACGACCTGGTTGCGGTACTGATGCCCTGGCACAACGGGGCCCATCTGTTGTCGAACCTTCCCGGGATCGAGAAGTACCTCGAGAAGCAGTACCTGCAGAAGGCCCAGGCGGCATCTGCCGACCGGTCTGGCGAGCTGATGGCCAGCGACGACCTGCGCCGCCGCCCCCGCAAGGTGAAGGCCAGATTCTCGGCATTCGAGCAGGGAATGGAGATCGTCGGAACGCTGTATGCGATCTGGCAGCGGGCCCCGGTGGACCAAGCCACGCGTCGCACGCCATCGGAAGACGGTTGACGGCGTGAAGGAACTTCGACACAATGGCGCTCCTTCGACGCAGGTCGAAGAATCTGCGGGAATAGCTCAGTTGGTAGAGCGCAACCTTGCCAAGGTTGAGGTCGCGAGTTCGAGTCTCGTTTCCCGCTCCAGATTCTACAGGGCCCCGGTTGGGGCCTTGTTTTTCTCCCGCCCTTGGCAAGGCGGGGCCCGTTGAGCCACAAGGCTTTTCGCGCAGTCAGAAAAGTGAAATCAGGTGTGAAATCGCTGGTGTGAGTTCCGGGCTTCCGGTATCATGACAGCCTATGCGGGAATAGCTCAGTTGGTAGAGCGCAACCTTGCCAAGGTTGAGGTCGCGAGTTCGAGTCTCGTTTCCCGCTCCATGTTCCGACAGGCCCCATCGCGGGGTTTTGTCATGTCAGGGGCTCCATTCCTGGCGCGCAGTACGTTGGCCTCATGGCAGAGTGGCTATGCACCGGATTGCAAATCCGTTTACAGCGGTTCGATTCCGCTTGAGGCCTCCAATTGAAAAGCCCTGACTTCGGTCGGGGCTTTTTTTTTGCGCCGTCATCGTGCGCTGCCAAGCGTGCCTGACATCCCAGTCTCAGCCGCCCACGACATGGCAAGGCGGTATGGTCAGTGCACAGGCCTTCGGGCGCGGCAATGGCAGGCAGGGAGACTATGGCGCGTGGCGGACAGGCGGTGGATCGGCAATGAGCAAACCCACAACGGAAGTACGCTGGCTGACATTCCGGCTGATGAACGGACAATCGATCGGACCGGAGCGCCTGCGCGATGGCTGGAGCACCGCTTCGGAAACCCGCCACTGCGGGGTCCGGCGCGAGGCCATCGAGGGGGCAGGTGTGGTCTACGCGCTGTACGGGCCTGCCAACCTGGCATCGCCGCGTCGTGCCGAGATGCGCATGCGTGAGTTCCTGATGAGCAGCGGCTACACCTTCACCATGGGCACGCTGGGCGGCTAGCGCATCGCGGCAGCCTTCAGGGCCGCGACCACCTGTTCTCCGGAGAAGCCACAGTGGCCCGTGCCTGCTGCGGGCAGTACGCGCGGCAACGGCGTCGCACCCGCGTGCGCGGCCAGTTGCGGATAGCGTTCCTGCATGCGCGGTGCGATGGTGGGATCGTCATTGTTGAACTGAATCACCAGCGGCCGCTTCAGCGCGCCGGTCAATCCGAGTGTTTTGCGCACACGCGCCTGTGCTGCGGGAACGGCGGCGATGCGCTGCACCCCTGCATTGAACGCGACGTCATCGCCGAATCCACGATAGACGACGCCGATGTTGCCGACTGGCATGCCGCCGCTGCGCTTGGCCAGTTCGTGCAGGACCAGCGCGTGCAGGCTGATCGTTCCGGGCAGCGCATCGGATGCGACCTGCAGTTGTGCGGCCAGCAGTGCAGCGGAGTGCGGCGCGCGTTGCAGGGCGTTGACGATGCCTTGGTACAGCTCGCCCTGTGGTACCGAAGCGGCTTCGCTGGATGCCAGGCCAGCAGCAGGCAGTCCTTCGGCATGCGGGAAGAAGTAGTCGAACGCGACCACGGTGGTGAGCAGGTCGCCGGCCAGCTGCTCGCCTGACAGGTTGGCGCCGCATAGCGAAACACCACCGGCGTAGTGGGCCGGATGCCGTTCGAGACTGGCCACGGTCACCGCACCGCCCATCGAAAAACCGAGCAGCCAGGTATTGCGCACGCCCTTCAAACCGGCCAGCGTGTGTTGACGCAGGCGCTCCACATCATTGATGGCATCGGCCACCGCCCACCCCTGGCTCGCGTAGGCGCTCTGTGCGACCGCGTAGCCGGCCGCCAGCAGAGGCGCGGTCGCCTCGTTGGCGGCCATCGGCGATTCGCGTGGCGTGCCCACCGGCTCGTAACCGTGCGCCAGCATCACCAGATCGCCGTTCCAGTCCGCAGGGATGTCCAGGCGCCACGGCGCACCCTGCAGCTCGCCACTGAGCATGCGTGGCGGGGCGGGCGGCGCCGCCAGCAGCGGAACGGAAGGCAACGCCAGGGCCAGTGCCAGGGTCAGTCGGAGAAGGGCACGCATCGTGTTCATCCGGGCAGGTGATACGCCGAGCATAGAACCGGCCGCGGTGCCGTGCCCGCTGCAATGCGTCAGGTCAGGGGGGCATCACCGGCCCGCCGCAGGCGACGCGGTGCATCGGAAAATCCATGGCCTGTGCCGGATCGTCCTGTGCGATCTCGATACGTGCGTGCAGGCGCTGCCCAGTGATGCGGCGATAGGTGATCCGTTGCGGGAAATCATTGGCCGGATTCTCGAAGACGACCTCGTCGGCCTCCACCCGGACGGCACTGAAATCAGTAGCGTTGCGGCCGGAGGGCAGCGCGGTGAACACCAGCCGCCCATCGTCGTGCTGGCGCAGCTGCATGAACTCGAAACCCACGGTGCGCCCGTCGCGCAGGCTGCGGCTGCTGCCGAACATCGTTCCGCCGGCCACGGTGGACCACTGCTCACCGGCTCCAGGTGGCTGCCCGTCCAGCTGCCAGCAGCCGGAGAGCCAGCCGAGCTGTTCAATGTCTGCGGTTGCAGCGGCCTGCGCATGGGTGGCGAAAAGCAGCAGAGGCAACACGGCGCGGGCGATCCGGTTCGACATCGTGGGCTCCATGCGCGGGACGGTGGCCCCTGTATAGCGCCGCGCAGCGCCGGCGGCCAGCGCCGCACACAATGACGCCGAATTCGATACGATCTGCAGGTTCCTCCCCCTTCTGCTTGCCCTGGAGTCCGACATGGTGGATCGCCTGGCCGTCCTGCTTGAGCGTTTCGCGGTCACTGCGTCGGTCTTCCACGCCGGTGCACTGTGCGGCATCAACAGCCTGGAAGGGGAGGACGAAGCCGGCCAGCTGCATCTGGTACGGCGTGGACCGGTGCAGGTCAGCCATGGACAACAGACCGTGCAGGTCGAGGTGCCCAGCCTGCTGCTGTACCCGAGGCCGATGCCCCACCGTTTCCAGACCGACCCGCACCTCGGTGCCGACATGGCCTGCGCCAACCTGCATTTCGAAGGCGGCCGGCTCAATCCGATCAGTGCCGCATTGCCTGATTTCATCTGCCTGCCACTGGCGGACCTGCACGGCAGCGATGCGGTGCTGGAAATGCTGTTCGAGGAGGCGTTCGAGCAGCGTTGTGGCCGTGCGGCAATGGTCAATCGTCTGTTCGAGGTGGTGATGATCCAGGTGCTGCGGCAGCTGATGGAAGGCGGTGAGATGCGCGGCGGTCTGTTTGCTGGCCTCGGTCATCCGCGCCTGCGTCTGGCATTGGTCGCGATGCACGAGGCGCCGTCGCAGGCATGGACGCTGGAAGACCTCGCCGACGTCGCAGGAATGTCGCGCAGCGTATTCGCGGCGAGCTTCCGTGAGGCGATGGGCACCACCCCCGGCCAGTACCTGCAGGGCTGGCGCGTAGGCCTGGCGCAGCAGGCCCTGCGGCAGGGCCGACCGCTGAAGCGGATTGCCGACGAGGTGGGCTACGGCAGTGAAGCGGCGCTTTCGCGTGCGTTCAAGGCGCACACCGGGCAATCGCCCCGGCAGTGGCGGGGGCAGGTGCGGACCTCGGCAGCCTGAGCGTTCAGCCCAGCGCCAGGCGGGCCAGCTTCATGCCCACGAACAGGCCGGCCAGTCCCAGTGCGATCGATCCCCCTGCATACAGCGCGGCCAGTCCGTGCTGCCCCCGTTGCAGCAGCAGGCCGATCTCCAGCGAATAGGTGGAGAAGGTGGTGTAGCCCCCCAGGATGCCCGTGGTCAGCAGCAGCCGCAGCTGCGGCGATGCGCCGTTGCGCAGGGCGAAGGCCTCGACGACCGCCCCCATCAGCAGGGCGCCGCTGATGTTGACCAGGAAGGTGGACCAGGGCCATGGACTGCCGACGGCGAACCGCGTGCCGATCAGGTTGCAGGCATGGCGCAGGCAGGCGCCGGCGCCGCCTCCCAGGAAGACCAGGACGTAATTGTTCAGTGCTTGCATGGCGGGCCTCGAGTACGTGTTCGCAGATGCGGAGGCGAACGCGATGGCGGGCACGGCCTGCCATCGACGAACGCCCGGTTCGTCACAGCAGGAGCCATCAGCCATGCCTGGCGGTTATCGGGGGAGCCCCATCCCCATCGGTCCCCATGCTACCAGCGCCGACCCGGTCAGGGCAGGGAGGTCATCACCACGCGCGCCACCCTGCTGCGGCTGACGCCATCCATCAACAGTTCAAATGCCAGCAGATCCAGTGCCGCGTGGCGCCGGTGGTCGATCTCCAGGCCCTTCTCGGCGACCAGCACGCTCACCAGTTCATAGGCATCCTGCCAGACATCCAGGTGCGCTTCGCTGGGCATGTAATAGCTGGTGCGTTCGCCGACGCCCCGCCCATGGATGCCGTACAGCAGTTCGCGTGCATCCAGCTTGGCTGCGTCGGCGATCCGGAACAGCTGTTCGGCCTTCACATGTGAGGGGCTGACGTGGTCGTTGAGCCAGTTGCTGATGGTCGCCGTCGTTGAAGCGGCGGCGCGGGCCAGATCGGCCGGGCGTGGGTGCCCGGCTTTCTTCATGGCAATGGCGAGTCGTTGGCCGAGAGTATTCATCTATGCAAGCCAGCTTAACGCGTGGAAGCGAAAGAATCCTTGCCGCAAGAATAAGTCTGGTTAACGACAGGACCGACCATGACCGATTTCTGGAGCAAACGGCAGGTGCGCACGCGCCTGGGATTCCAGACCGACGCCGAGCTGGCGCAGTTCTTTGGCATAACGCGATCAGCCGTGTCGCAATGGCCCCAGGAAGCGCCCATTCCTCCATTGCGACAGTTCATCCTCCACCAGCGCCATCCCGATCTGTTCCCTTGGGCTGAGGCCTCTGAAGACGAATCAAGCTAGGTTGCGTCTGCAAATGTCGTATTTAGCACGCTTTGCGGTATGTGTTAAGCATGCTTATCAATATAGGGAAAATTGATCGAAACCCGCGTTGCGATTGATCGCGCCACGAAGCTGCCCTGGCGACGGACGCACCACGGCGTCGGGATCGGCCCCTTCTTTTGCCTGTGCCGATCACAGACCGTTATGTGAACGATTAATAATTTCAATCGAAAAAGTCGCCGCATGTAATTGACCTGTCGTGAAATCTGTGGCTAATTGAGGTCAACCGGTCGTGAAGCCCGGGAGTCTTTCAGCACGCAAGTGAGTCGGTAGACCGTCAACGATGCAGGACAAGTCCAACGGAGGTCGTATGGAATACGGCATGCATGGCTTGGCTGAACGGGTACGCCGCGAACTGGAAGCCAGCTATCACAAACACGGATGCGGCCCTGCCTTCTGGGACACGTACCAGCAGGTGCTGGACCGCTTGGTCCCGCAGGGGACCGAGCGCACGGAAGTGACCAATGAAATGGCGCTGATCATCGAGCAGCTCGGAATCGTACGGCGTGCCCAGCTGGTGCCTCCGCACGCCAACGGGTCGCGCTGATTCAGAGCAGGTGCCAGGCGCCAGCGCTCAGCAGCACCAGCAGCAACGATGCCAGGACCACGGTTCGCGGTCGCCACCCGCGCCGCGGCTGCCCTGCCATCGTCTGCGGGCTGCAGTAGCGGATCAGTCCCGGGCCGAAACCGGCCCGGGACTGTTGCTGCTCGCAGGCATCCAGGCAGGCGCCGCACGCCAGGCAGTCGGCCTGCGGGCCCTGGCGGATGTCGAGCTGCATCGGGCAGGCGTGGAGACAGGCCGCGCAATCGGTGCAGTCGCCGAGGCGGTCGGCGCTGAAGGTGGGCATGGGGCCGGCCAGCCATGGGTGCGCGGCGCGGAACACGTAGTCCTGCGCGGAGGTCGGATCGAGCAGGCCGCGACCGCGGCCGATCACGCCGCCAAGGCCAGCGGGCCGGGGCCCGCGGGGTTCGCCGCGGCGCGCGTCATACAGCATCCGGGGGGTCTGGGGGTCGACCAGCAACGGCTGCGCGCGCGCGAAGGGGCACAGCGAACGGCAGACCTGCTCCCGCAGGAAACCGGCGTTGCCCCATGTGGCTGCCGCGTAGAACAGCACCCAGAAGGTTTCCCAGCCACTCCAGCCGCCCTGGACACTGGCGGTGACGAGGCCGGTGATCGGGCTGAACAATCCCACGAAGGTGATGCCGGTCCATAGCGACAGCAGTAACCATGCGGCCTGCGTGGCAGGACGCGCCAGGGCGCGTGGCAGGCGTTGGGCAAGAAAGCTGTCGATCAGGCTGAAGACGTAGCTCCACACCGTCTGCGGGCAGGCATGGCCACACCAGATGCGGCCGGCGAGGTGGGTCAACAGCGCCAGTGCCATCGCCAGCGCCAGCAGCAGGCCCAGCAGCAGGCCAACGTCGTCGGGCCACAGGGTCCAGCCGAACAGGTCGAAGCGACGTGCGTCCAGGTCCAGCAGCAGCGCCTGGCGGCCGTCCCAGCGCAACCAGGGCAGCCCAAGGAAGCCAACCAGCACACCGAGCCGCAGTGCGCCACGCCATCGCCACGGTGGGGAAGGGGGCCTTAGTGCGTTCATCCCAGAGGCAGCTCATCATCTGCGTCTGCCGGCATCGGCCGCAGCAGATATCCGGTGATCGCGCTGGACAGCGCCGTCACCGCCCAGAACATGAAGAAGCCGACCGTGTAGCCGAGTTCGCGACTGATCGCCGTGCCCGGAAAACTGATGGCCTGAAGGCGCAACGGGTCGACGAAAGCGAAGAACACCACGCTGGCCAGCCCGGCGGCGATGAAACTGGGCCAGAGGATCGCGCCCCAATGCTGGATCAGGCGCTGACGCGGGGACGAAGTGGGTGTATTCATGCGGTCGCGGGTCGGGAAGGGGGCGGCGCGTATACTCCGCCATGGCTGGCGCAGCATCCGCAGGGCATGTTTCCTGCAGGCATGTCAGCCTAGGCGCGCCCACGCGCGCCGACATTGATCTGGATCAACGGCGGTGCCGGCCGGTTGGCGCACCCTGCCGGCAATCGCCTGGTGCCTCTGATGAACGCTACGCCATCACTCGTCCCTCCTGTCGCCTCGCCCGCGCTGTGTACCGAAGAGGACGTGACCCGTCTGGTCCACGACTTCTATGCACGCGTGCGTGAGGAGGAGCGTCTGGGCCCCGTGTTCGACGCACATGTGCACGATTGGCCCGGGCATCTGGCGCAACTGGTGGATTTCTGGTCCGCGATGCTCAGGGGAACGCGTCGCTTCAAGGGATCGCCCATGTCCAAGCACATGGCCATCGCCCTGGACAAGGACCTGTTCGACCGCTGGCTCGCGCTGTTCCGGCGCACCACCGCCGAATGCGGCAATCCACCGATGCAGGCGTTGGCCGATGATGTGGCCGCGCGCATTGCGGAAACGTTCTGGCGCCGGTACCAGATGCTGCGCTGGCCGCAGCTGGCGCTGCCGGTGCTGGGCGTTCCTGCGCGGGATTGATCTGGGTCAAGGCGGCACTGACTGTCCGGCGCGATGCTGGCGGCATGGACACGTTCTCTCCCGCTGCCGGCGGCCTGGCCTGGACCTTCGACCCCGATCTGCTGCGCCGGCATGACCGGCCCGGACCGCGCTACACCTCGTATCCGACCGCTCCGCACTTCCACGATGGTTTCGGCGCGCCCGCACTGCGCCAGGCGATCGCGGACAGCGACCTGCTGGCGCGCGCGCTGTCGCTGTACGTGCATGTCCCGTTCTGCTCCAGCCCGTGCTTCTACTGCGGCTGCAACCGGGTGATCACCCGTGATCGAAGCCGTGGCCACAGCTACGTCTCACGGGTCCTGGCCGAGGCCGATCTGCTGGCGCCGCAGTTCCAGAAAGGCCGTGAGGTGATCCAGCTGCACCTGGGGGGCGGAACGCCGAATTTCCTGGACGCCGAGGCAATGACCACGCTGATCGACGGCCTTCGCCGGCGTTTCGACTTCAGCTGCTCGGCCGAGCGCGATTTCTCGATCGAGCTTGATCCACGCTTCATCGAAACGCGTGACGTGGCGATGCTGGCACGGCTGGGCTTCAATCGCGCCAGCCTGGGCGTGCAGGACTTCGATCCCTCGGTCCAGGCGTCGATCAACCGTGTGCAGGGTGTGCAGCAGACCTTGGACATCCTGCATGCCTGTCGTGACAGCGGCATGCGATCGGTCAACGTGGATCTCATCTACGGGCTGCCGGGACAAAGCCAGGAAGGATTCGGCCGCACTCTCGAGCAGGTGCTTGCACTGCGACCGGACCGACTGGCGGTGTATGGCTACGCGCACCTTCCGCATCTGTTCCGCGCGCAGCGGCAGATAGACGAGCGCGCGCTGCCCTCGCCGGAGGACAAGCTTGCGCTGCTGGGACTTGCCGTGCAGCAGCTGTCCGCAGCGGGCTACCAGTACATCGGCATGGATCATTTCGCGCTGCCGGAAGAGGATCTTTCGCGCGCCCAGCGCGCTGGCCAGCTGCATCGCAACTTCATGGGCTACACCACCCATGCCGATACCGACCTGCTGGGCCTCGGCGTCAGCGCGATCAGTCATATCGGTGCGACCTACAGCCAGAACCCACGCGACCTGCCGTCCTGGGAGAGTGCGGTCGATCAGGGCCAGCTGCCGGTCTGGCGTGGCGTGGCGCTCAGCGCCGACGATCAGCTGCGCGCAGACCTGATCCAGCAGCTGATGTGCCAGGGAGAGGTCGATGGACGCGCGCTCGGCGATCGCCACGGCATCGTGTTCGACGACTACTTCGCCGAGGACCTGTGCGCCGTGCAACGGCTTCAGGACGATGGCCTGGTCGAGTATCGCGATGGCGTGGTCCGTGCCAGCGAACGCGGCCGGCCGCTTCTGCGCCTGCTGGCGATGTGCTTCGATCCCCATCTGCGTGCAGCGCACGAGCAGCCGCGCTATTCGCGCGCGATCTGAGCGGTCGGGAGGTTCACGCCACTGCGTGTCGCATTCTGCCCGAAAGCCCTGGTGCCCGGAGCCGGAATCAGAACCCCTTGTGCTGCAAGGGGTTCGGGGGATTCTGGGGAAAATCTGGGCAGTCCTGCAGTTTCGGGGGCCAACGTGCCGGGAACGGCGGTCTAGCCGCCGCTCCTCCTCTCGTCATCGGCCCAACGTAGGACCTCCGACCGCTTCCACTTCTTCTCGTTTCCGATCTGAAGTGGGGCAGGGAAGCTGGGACGGCAGGCAAGCCTTTCGAGGAAGCCGCGCCGGTTGGGCTTCCCGTCCGGCGTCGTGAGCCCCAAGAGGACGGCACAGGAGTCCGCGCTGAGCCAGCGTTCGCCCTCGATCATCGCGGCCAGGACCGTGATGGTCGGGTCAGGAGCAGGCGATTCGATCACGGCGCCTCCTCAGCCGAATCCAAGATGGTCGGAGCCGCGGTAGGCTTGCGCAGGTGCGACGCGTACTCCAGCCACAGGAGTGCCCCGGCCATCTCTTGGATGGTCTGCTCGAAGGAGTCTCCAGGTGCCACCGAACGGGCGACCTCCGGCCATTCCTGCCCCATCATCTGTGCCGATGCACGGGCTTGGTTGATCTTGGCCCCGTCGGCAGCGGCAAAGATCCCGAACGTGATTGCACGTCGGATGTCCCTGACTGCTTTGGCGGAGATCTGGTAGTCGGGCTCGGCCTCCAGGTGGGCCAAATCGACCAAGTCATCGAAGATGCTCATGCTTCGGCTCCTGCGGCTCGATACAGGCCGGTCGCAATATCGAGAAGGAAGTCCATCGTTACGACCTCGTCGTATCCGAACGAGACGTCCTTGCCATCGGCATCTCGCATGCCTTGCCACAGCAGGGCTTGCACGTGATCGGTGAGAAGTCTGGCTTTGCTCAGTGCTACGTCCAGGTCCTGTCCGGATACCACCATAAGCGGCGATCCGGGGATTTCGATTTCCTTGGTCTTTTCCGGCGTGGCCGCATTGCTCATAGGGCACCTCCGGCGTAACGCAGCGCCCTGCACATTTCGAGAAGGTCAGCGAAGACGAACAAGTCGTCATCGGTGATCCGGTCGCTGTCCATGTTGCTCAACTGCCGATGGACATAGTCGAAGTAGATGTTGGCCTTCAGGTCACTGTGCATTGTGTCGATCCCGGCGCAGACCTTGAGTAGCGGGGCATTTTCCTGCACTGGGATCAGGCTGAACGGCTCTTCTTTGGTGAGGGGAGTGTCAGACACGGGCGGCCTCCTTCAGCGGCTGGCGGCACACGTCCCGCTCGTTGTCACGCACATAAGTAAGCAGGTCCTCCGACTCGGAGAGGAGGCTTTCCAGGCCCAGCATGAGGCAGTCCACGACATGCTCAGTGAGGGGGACATACAGCACGCGCTCGTCCTCCTCGCAGGTATCTCGCAGATCCTGCTTGGATGTGAAGTCGCGTCGGATGACGTCCAGGATGGCAATGGCCGCCTTCGTGTTCTGGTCGATCCGGACCAAGCGGTTGGTCAGGCAGTCGGAAAGAGGGTTGCCCCTCCACATCGAGCTCAGGTAGTGCTCGCCGTTTGCGAGCCTGCTTGCATCAGCGGCTGGGGAGGGGGGTACACTGTGGTTCGCCATAGTGGCTTCCTTGATCTTCGCGGAGATGGGTACGACTAGGCAGACGGCTCGAGCGTTGGCGCGCTCGGGCCGTCACTGTTTTGGGGCGGAGATTTCCAGACTGCGAGGTGCCCTGATTGCAATGCGGGCCTTTCCTTCGCGCGCTGCGAGGACTACCAAGTGGATGTTGTCCCCGATATGGATCTCGCCTTCTTCGAACTGCTTGATGACGCGGCAGCCGGCCAGCGGGTGATCGCTGCTGTGGGCCGGTGTAGGGCTTTCCTTACTCATCTTTCAGGTTTCCTTGGTTCAGGGACGTGTGTGAAAATGCAAAAGTCGGGGTATGTGCGTCGTTCGTTGTAGCGACGCAAAGAACGACGTTTGGGGTGTGGGCGGCTGCGATCTCAATCATTCGTAGTGGAATAAGCACTGCTGCTGCACTGCCTAGAGTCATCCAGGCCGCACGAAGAAGCGTAGAGGACGATCGACTTGGCGGCGTGTCGTAACTGCCGCTCTGACAAGGGGGGTTAGGATTCATGCCGCCGCCTTGGCGAGTTCTGCGCCTATTCGAGCGATGCCTTTAGGCGTGATCCTGGCCTGCTCAACGATCTTGTCGCTCCCGTCTTCGCGCTGGACAGTCGTAACCTTGTGGCACATGACCCCTTGCTGGATCCGGTCCTGATAGGCCAGCCAGCCGTTGTGGCCCGGGCGCTGGTATATCCACCCGTGAGCCACTAGCCACCGCCGAAGATCCAGGGGACGCACCTGCAGAGCTTTGGCCGCATCTCGCATGCACAGTGAGCCATCAGCCGCAGCAATCCGATGTAGGGTGGCCACTTGCGGAGCCTGCTCTGCGACTGTCTGCTCCAGGCTGATCACTTTCTCGGTGTAGGTCAGGAGCAGGCTGCGCATCGCAGTCGCATCACCCAGCACTGAAATCGGGTCGATGGCAGTCTTGGCTCTCCGCTCGCATTCCAAGAAGTACTGTCGAGCCTGCTTACCCTTCTCGTTTCGCTCGACCATTGACAGTTCTTTTGCCATCTCAATGGTTAGCAAGTACTCCTTTGAGCGTCGGTCTCCTCCACGCGCTTGGTTCCCCTTTTTGGGGGGATCAAAAACAACATAGTCCTGCCCTTCAACGAAGTCGTATTGCTCGATCCTTGCCTTGACCCAAGTGGAGAAGTCTTTACCCACTTGCAGGAATTTGTGGAGCGCTCGAGCAGGGCAGACCCGCACTCTCGCCGCGTTGATGGAGTGCTCGCTGATGGGAATAAGTTCGTTCATTAAACAGTTTCCTCATGTAGTGTGATTTCCATAGGGAGGCTTCTAACTGCTGGCACCTCCGCCATTTTTCTGCAGTTCAAGGCGTGCTTTTCTCTCCCGAATGGCCACCACGACCTCACTAGTGAGGCTTCGACAATTTCGTTCCATCTCCGCTCTGAGCCACTGCCTCAATTCGATCGGGACACGAATGTTGATTTGCTCGCTCCTGGCAACAGCTGGAGGCGAGCTGGGGTTAAAGCATGTTGCTTGGTCCAAGCATACTGCTTGGTTATCCCCTGTCAAGCACTTTGCTATGTATGCTCTAGTCATGGCTACGAATGACCCTCAAGTGAACTTCCGTCTACCTGCCGAACTTCGAGATCGTTTGAAGGCGGCTGCTGACGACAAAGGCCGGACTCTCACGGCCGAAATCGTGTATCGCCTGCAAGAAAGCTTTTCCCACCCGCAAGGGCTAGTTGGACGTG
This sequence comes from Stenotrophomonas sp. GD03680, assembly GCF_029844625.1. Classification (NCBI taxonomy): domain Bacteria; kingdom Pseudomonadati; phylum Pseudomonadota; class Gammaproteobacteria; order Lysobacterales; family Lysobacteraceae; genus Stenotrophomonas; species Stenotrophomonas sp. GD03680. The sequence goes on from NZ_JAOCKC010000005.1 coordinate 204,165, forward strand.
AGCTGGTCTCAGATGTGCTCACGCATCTACTAGATAGCGGCATCATTGAGTTCACCGAGGGGGGGAGTGGCTTGATGGCCAACCTCAAGGGGCGCCTGCAAAACGGGCCTGGCTACCAGAAGCCAGCTGCCCCAAAGAAGAAGGCTTAGCCCACGCTCTAAGGCGTCGGGCATTGACGTGGGCGCTCTTCTGACCGCCTCGCGGCTTCTAGCATTTGGGTCGCTACATAGTTCAGCGAACGGCTTTGATCCCTGGCGATAAGTTCAAGCCAAGTCCGCAGTTCCATTGGGATGTTCAGCACCAGCTGTCTCTTCACGGCTTAGCGATCCTTGTTGCGTTTCGTTGAGTTGAGTCTCGTTGAGCTTTTGGCCGGTGTCAAGCTTTTTTTTGAGTTTTGTTGAGATTGCCCTATGCTTGTGCCATGACTACTAGTGGCATCAAGCCGGGCTTTCCCGAACGTCTCAGAGAAGCGCGTGAGCGCGGAGGGCTCACGCTGCGCGAGTTGGGTGAGTTGGTTGGCATCAACTACAGCCAGATATCTCGCTACGAACAGGGCATAGCGTTGCCGCGTCCTGGAGTGCTTGTTCGATTGGCTGAGGCGCTCGCGATGCCGCTCGAGCATCTGCGAGACGGCGAAGAGGTCCGAATCATTGAACTCGTCGCTGGGGACGAAGATGTAGCATTCGCGAGAGTTGGCTTAAGCTCACAAGAGTTCAAGGAATTCCAGCGAGCTGCTGAGCACGCTGGCCTCACTCTGGAAGAGGCGGTCACCGAGGTGATCCGTCTGGGCATAGCGGCGCAGAAGTCTGTAGAGCAAGACCCCTCAGATGACCACCAATAAGAGCGGAGACTGATGAACGAGCTGAACCATGGATGGCGCACGCGGCTTGACCGCCAAGCTCAGAAGAGAGTGCTTGAGCGCTTGGCTGAGGATTACCCACAGGACGTTGTGGCTTACGTTCTGTATGAGCACATCGAGATCCAAGATCTCGATCTCAACGTTGCGTATCTGGCCGATCATGGCCTGATCGAGGCAGAGTACACAGGCCCTAGGGAGATGGGGAACTCATTAACCCGAGCACGGCTAACGCACAAAGGCTTGGATTTCTTAGCTGAAGATGGCGGACTGGGCGCGATTTTGGGTGTGATGACCGTCAAGCTCCACGAGGACACGCTGAAAGCGATCATCGAATCCAAGGTGCTCGCCTCGGACCTTCCCGAACCCGAGAAGAAGCGTTTCTTGGACCACCTGCGCGAATTGCCAGGCGAAGCAACGAAGCACTTGGTGCTGAAGCTGCTGGACGCCGGAATGGACAACTGGCACCGTGCGTTGCCGTTGTTGCAGGGGGCGCTCGGCTAGTCACGAGTGGGCCGAGTGGCACTGAGAAAAAAGGCCCCGCTTGGCGGGGCCTTCCTCTAATCAGCGGGGGACAATGCCGCTATTGCAAGCTGAGTAAACGAGGGGGGCAGAGATCGCTGTTTAACCTTTGTATCTAAGTACCTGCCGAATTTCCCTTTTCCAACGTAATCGTCCTCAATCCATCTCCTGAACTCCCCAAGCGCGTCATTGGGGTAGCACCAGGCATCTTGAGGGTTCGAGTCCGCCTGGGGGAAATACTCTGGGAAGTTGTGGCCGTACCTCCGGCGCTCTCCGAATCTTTCATCTCCGCCGATGGACGTCCAGTGTGTAGACCAATGCTTGCCTACGCTCCCATCAGGTACGAAAGTTGGATCAATGTGAAGGCCCGCCTGGCCCAATGCGACGATGATGTCTGCGATTTCTTTGAACACTCCGAAGTACCCCTTCGGCGTCGCACTGTAGGTCAACGAAACTCGATCGTGGAAGATCTTCCATACATCCGGAACCAACGCATTTGGGTCGTACCCTACTTGTGCGTAGATGAAGTCACGAAGCGCTTGGCCCGCAAGTTCTCGGAAGTTCGTCTGAGCTTGCTGCTTGATATTTGAGCCGGCATCAAACGCGTAGTACTCAAGCACTGCGAGGCACACAGCATCCGAGTACGCAAAGAAGGTTCCGCCGCGCTGAGTAATTGCAACGTATGCGGTTTCACGCTCAATGCCACGCTTCCGAAGGATGGCCTTGATCGCCGTGACACGAGGCTTCTGGACGTTCTCGATCCACTCATCAGATATGTCTTGAATGGCACGGTGGGTAACGCCGCACAGGCTCGCCAGTCCGCGACCCGTTAGGAACGGAGTTCCGTCCGACAGAACTCCCATACCAACGCCATCTATCTCGATCTGCTTCGAGATCCCCAAGCTCAATTGGCCCTGTCTAGGGTCGGCGACCTTTGGGGGGAAATGAGCTGTTAACTCGTTGTTCTTGCTTCCTTTATTCATGGCGATCTTGTCCCTCCCTGTTCTGTTCAATCGGACCATCCGCCGATCCAGCAGGCCTTGCCAATGACCCTGATTGGCTCATCTTCTGAATCGGCTTTGCGTGGCTTTCGCCAAGCGTGGCCATGCTCAACACTCTCGCTACTGAAGAATACCGTGTCGTCGAGCACTAAGGCTCGCCGGACGCAGTACTCCACCTTATCGGCGCAGCACAGTTGAACTAAATAGAGATTCCCATGAACGACTTCTGCTTCTGAGAGATCCAGTAGGACGGAATCCCCGTCGGCGATGACCGGCTCCATCGATCGACCCCGGGCGTAGAAGACCGCAAGGGGCCGGGTAAGGAGTCCCTTACGTCGCAGTACGGACTTGCGGAACTTCATTGCGTTCGCCTGTGCGTACTCCTCGGCCTCGGAGCCGTCAGTCAGACCCGCAGATTGAGGCAGCGCCAATACTTCTAGGTACTCCTCGGCAGGGGCGGAGGGAGCATTGAGCTGCTGCTCTGGCAGGTCCGACCGGATGTCGGTCTCCACGATTCCCAAGGCATCGGTGAAGGCCCGAAGCGTCCGGTAGTTCATCGGGATACGCCCATTGAGATACTGGCTTATAGCCCCTTGGGTGATACCGAGCTCTTGCGCCAGCTTGTCTTGGGTAAGGCCTCTCCGTCTGGCTCTTTCGGACCAGATAGCCTTGAGCTTCGCCGCTGCGGTTAGGTCCTGGGCGCTTGGTTTGGCTTTGCGGGTGTTCATATCAACAACGCTAATGTAAAAAAATCCAAAAAACAAGGAGTGGCACTATTGCTTCCATTGAGTAGTGCCCCTATTATTTGCCTATGGACATCGTCACCTACCGACAAAGTACGGGGCTGAGCCAGGAGGCCTTTGCAAGGCTGCTGGCCGCAGCCGGTTCGCCTGCGACCCAGGCTCTGATTTCGATGTGGGAGAAGGGGACGGTTGTTGTCCCTCCCAAGCGTTGGCGGCCGATCGAGCTGGTGACGGAAGGGGCGGTAACCCGGCAGGACCTCCGTCCTGATCTTTACCCGCCGAGCAGCGCGACTGAAGGGCCGCGCGACTAAGGGCTTCAACGCACCGCGTGGGAAACGAGCCGGCAGGAGGCCGCTCGAACGGGCATGGAGCAGGCGTACATCAATCGCGAGGTAGTGGCCGCGGTGGTGTCTGGCGCGATCAGCGGATGCCCTTGTGGCGTCCATCGTCCAGATACGACGAAGCCCCCGCTGTCGGGCAGACATGCGCGGAGGCTTCGTTCAGAGCGAGGCCACTATGCCACACGCAACCTCTCGGGAAAACCCGAAATCCGGTCCGCGCTACATCAGCGCGGTCATAAACGATGCCGTTGAGAGGAACAAGGAGCGCCAGGCGAGGCCATTGGTCCGCCTGCAGGAGCGCTTGCCTGACGGCCGCATTGCCGTGGAGGTCTACGACCGCAGCCGTGGGGGCGATGAGCCTGCCTACGACTTCTACTGCTCCGGCCCACAGCAGGCGCTGGAGTGGATCCAGCAGATGTCTGGCAAGCGCTGGATCACCGCGGAGCACCTGGGGGCCTTCGCCACGTTGATGTTGGCCGCTTTCCCGGAAGTCTCGGGGGTATCGGCATGAGCTTTGAGGCAATGGCCTGGGCCGTAAAGTGGAAGCTGCCGGCCCAGCAGAAGCTGGTCCTGATCATGCTGGCCAACCGCACAAATGCGGACACAGGGCGCTGCGACCCATCCCATAAGAAGCTCGCCACGGATTGTGGCATGAGCGCCGATTCTGTGAAGCGTGCGATCTCGGGTCTCGAGTCCGCAGGTCTTCTTACCATCATCCGTAGGACGCGCGAGGGCGTGAGTTTGCCCAACCACTACACCCTCCATTTGGGGGTGGTGGGTGCTGACAGCACTGACGGGTGGGTGCACACAGCACCCAGGGTGGGTGCTGACAGCACTACAAAACAGGAATCTAAACAGGAAGTAGAAACAGATACGTCGCCTGACGGCGACATGGATGCCGATGAGGGAGAGGAGGGGCAGAAGGATCTGCTCGGAGCCAAGTCAATTGGTGGCTGCCCACATGAAGCAATCATCGCTGCCTACCACAAAGAGCTGCCGAACTGCCCTGAGGTGAGAGGGTGGAGCAAGAAGCGGCAGGACCATCTGCGTGCGCGCTGGAAGGAAGAACCGTGCCGGCAGACCGTGGAATGGTGGCGTGGTCTGTTCGAGTGGATGCGGGACAGCGATTACCTCATGGGCAAAGTGAACAGCTTCCAGGTGTCCTTGCCTTGGTTGATCAAGTCAGAAGAGAACCTGCTGAAGGTGATCGAAGGCACTTACCACAACAATCGCAAAGGGGAGCAGGGCTGATGCGCTTTGACCCCAATCTCCCGCCGCATAGCGTTGAGGCAGAGCAGGCGGTACTCGGTGGACTGATGCTGGCCCCGGAAGCCTGGCCGCTTGTGTCGGACACGCTGTCTGCTGAGGACTTCTATCGCCACGATCACCAGCTGATCTTCGAATCGATCCGGACGCTGGCGGAGAAGCACCGCCCGTTCGATGCGGTGACCATTGGCGAGTGGTTTGAATCGCGGGGTAAGCTGGAGCTGGTCGGCGATGGCACGTACATCACGGAGCTGGCCAGCACGACGCCGTCGGCTGCCAACGTGGCCGCGTATGCGGAGATCGTTGTGCAATACGCCGGCCGTCGTCGTTTGGCTGACGTTGGCCGCAAAGCGGTGGAATCTGCCCGGCAGCAGGACGGCCGCGAGTTCGCCGAACTCCTAGCGGAGCTGACGCAGGACATTGCCGGGCTGCAGCCGGCCCAACGCGGCGGACTTCGGCTTGCCGGAGAGACGATGGTTGGATGGTGGAGGCGGTGGCAGGATCGCTACCACTCGGGCGCCGCTTTGACCGGGCTTGAATCGCCTTGGGCGGAGTTCAACCGGGTGACCCATGGGCTGCAACCGTCGACGGCGTATCTGATCGCTGGCCGGCCCAGCATGGGCAAGAGCATCGCGGCCCTTAACCTTGCCGTCTTCAACGCCCTGCGCGGCGTCACCGTCGGTATGTTCAGCCTGGAAATGAGCATCGATGATTGTCACAACCGGAATGTCGCAAGCGTGGGCCGCATTCCTCATGACTGGGTGATCAAGCCATCGGCCACGTACGAGGACAGTGAGCTCTACCTGGACCGTATGACTCCGACGATCCGTGATCTCAAGGCGGCGCCGCTTTACATCGATGACACAGCTTCGATCAACGTGCGCCAGTTCGAGGCGCGCGCCCGGCGTATGCATCAGCGCACGCCGTTGCAGCTTTTGGTGCTCGACCACATCCACGACTTCGATGTGGATCCTCGCATGGCACGCTTCGAGTACGGCCGGATCCTCCAGAAGGGGAAAGACCTCGCTAAAGAGTGGAAGATCCCACTTGTTGCTCTGGCTCAGCTGAATCGCAGCGTCACGGGGCGGAATGAGAAGCGACCGACCCTGTCAGACCTGCGCGAATCGGGGGAGCTGGAACAGAAGGCCGACGTTGTGGTGCTGCTTCACCGGGAGGACTACTACGACACTCCAGAGCAAAAGACCCACCTGCAGGGCGTCGTGGAGATGCACTTTGCGAAGGGTCGAAACATCCGTGCCGGCGAGAGGATCAGCTTGCAGAACCGCTTCGATCAGATGCGGATCGACAATTGGGACGGGCCGATGCCGCGTAAACCGGAGGCCGCGAACGACGATCAACCGCCGCGTCGGACCAGCTATGGTCCTGGCCGTAGGTCCTACGGGGGGATCGGTCGATGACCTTCATTCCAACGGGGTCCCAAGCGCTCAGGCATTTCGCCGACACCCTGGACCAACAGGCGGATCGGCTCGACCGCCTGTTGTGGAGGGATCGGGGACAGCGGTCTACCACCGCTGAGGCGTACCAATCTCAGAGACCGCGATTCCGTACGATTATCATCCAAACCAAGACCGGGTCCATGAAGCTTCTGCCGTTCACATCCACTCCGCCTTCCTTGCTGCAAGGAGCTATCTAGTCATGAAGCAATTCAAGAGTCGGGCTGAAGTTTCTGCTCTACCGGATTTTAAAAAGGAACAGCCCATCTCGGCGGAGAGCTACGTCGGCTTGGTCGGCTGGTACGCCTTTGAAAAGGAGGAGATGCACTGCTGCTCACTCAAGGAGAGTGGAACACTCTGTAGGACGCCCCACAAAAAGGGTTGGGTGGCACGCGTGTCCGGAGGAGCCTTAACCATTATCGGCGGGGATTGCGCGAAGAAGAAGTACGACGCCGATAGCACGATCATGCGCGATATCAACCTAGCGCAGAAGAGCATCGATGACGAAGCTGCCAAGCAACGGCTGGCCGAGCTTCTGACCGACAGGGATAGCGCCAGGGCTGCGGTGGCGGCTGCGTTCGAACGCCTTGACGGCCGCCGCCGCGCGCTGCAGGGCTTCATGGAAGCGGTGGGACGCAGGAATCAGTCCAGACTCGAGGAACTAGCCAGGACTTCAGGTGAGGTCGTGGTCGAAGGCAGGACTCCAGCGGAGGTGGATAGCGACGGAGAGGTCATCAGGGATGCCAGGATCGTTCGAATTCAGCTTCCTCCGATCTCGTCCATCGCAGTCTGCAAACCTTCCTACGTGACGCCAATGGCGGATGATCTGAGGGCGCTTCGTAAGCTCTACGACGAAGCGGACGCATTAATTGAGAGTGGGGGACAAAAGGGGCGGAGGGCATTGGGCGCTGGGTTGGCGCGAACCGACAGCTCAGTTGCCGCAGCAGAGGACGCTGTTCGAGCTATCGATGCTTTTCTCAGTTCCGATTTGACCGCGGCCTGTTTCTTGGTCAATGACTGGAAAGACCGTAGCCGGATGGGAAGGCTTGCGATAGAGCGCTCAGGTGCGGAAGGCGACCCCAAGGCCTGGATCCAAAGAATTGAGGCGGGTCTGCGTCGCAAGTACAACGTCACCAAGATCGTAATCGGGGTATCCAGATGAGCACTGACAAGCGACCGATAGAAGAGCGCATCGCCGCCCTGATGGGGAAATCTGCCTACCGTGACCTTCGGGATGGATTTTTGGTTGGAGGGCTTCCGCGATTCACGGACCAGGACGTTGCCGCCGCCGTAGGTGCAGCGGCACACTTGGGCTGCCGTGTGGGGGTGATGGCGCTGGAGACCTACTACGGCTCGACGCTTCTACACCAGGCTGCATTGCTGAGGGAGTGGGAGGATGCCGAAAGGAAGGAGGGCGACACCCGTGAGCAAATCGTCCTGACTAGGTTTGGTGGTGCCCTGGCCATTCAGCAGATGGCAGGTGGAAAGGTCAGCAGTTCCGCCTACAGCGAGTACGCCTACCTGATCTTCTCACGCCGTGAGAAGCTCGAGGCCAGAGTCAGGGCGGCAGGGGCCTGGTTAGAGGAACAGCGCTTTACGGCGCTTCGGAAGGTCAAAGCCCAGCTTTTCCACGAAGCCGCTTGACGGGACGAAAAACACCCCTCAAAATCCCAACATGCGCTTTCTGCGCGTGACCAAACGGCTCGCCACACGGCGGGCCGTTTCCGTTACTGCCCCAGGCGGTACTGAGCTAGGCGGCGCTGGATCGAGTTGAGCCGGAACTCAGGCGCAGCGGTGCGGAAAGTCACCGCCTCACCGCTTTGGACCTTCACGTCGTGGGCGTCTTCGCAGATCCGTTCAATGTCATCCAGCGCGGTCTGTGCTGCGGCAAGCGCCAGCTTGATCTGCGCGAGTTCTCGCGCGAGGTTTTCGGATTTCATGTCGCCAAGCTTCCTGCTTAGTGGGGGATGGTGCCGGGGCGGCAGGCACATTGAACGAAGTAATTGTTTCGGGGGCAACCCCGACAGACCCGTCCGTTAGTAGGGGCGGGCACCAGTCAGCAGCGTAGAGAAGCGGCATCTTCCCCGACCCGCTGCCACCAACAACGGAGATTCCTGGCATGACCAGCGCCCCTGAGATCACCCCAGCGGCTGCTGGTGGTGTGAACGTCTGCGCCTTCCTCTCGATGCTCGCCTGGTCCGAAGGTACGGACAACGGCAAGCAACCCACCAAGGATCGCGGCTATGACGTGATCGTTGGCGGCCAACTGTTCAAGAGCTATGCCGACCACCCGCGCGTGCTGGTGGACCTGCCGAAGCTCAAGATCCAGTCGACAGCCGCAGGCCGCTATCAGCTGCTGCGTCGCTACTTCGACGCGTACAAGAAGACGCTGGGCCTGAAGGACTTCTCGCCGCTGAGCCAGGACCTGATTGCGCTGCAGCAGATCCGGGAGCGCCACGCGCTGCCGCTGATCCAGGCGGGCAAGATCGAGGACGCTATCAAGGCCGTCCGCAAGATCTGGGCGAGCCTGCCGGGCGCGGGCTACGGCCAGCACGAACAGAAGCTTGCCGACCTGCTGGCCGTGTACAGCAGGGCCGGCGGGACGGTGGCGCCATGATCGGGGTCGACGTGGACTGGCAGGCCATTGGCACGGCAGTTGGCGGCCTGATGGTAGGCGCCGGCGGTGTAGCGCTCTGGTGGCGCAAGCAGTTCGTAGAGACCGCCAGGGAAGGGGCCGAGGTCAACGTGATCCAGCTGATGCGCGAAGAAGTGACCCGGCTGGGCGAGCGAGTTGGGCGGATGGAAGCCAGGGAGCTTCGCCTGATCCGCCACATCTACCGGCTGGAAGGGTTGATGCGAGCGGCCGGCTTGGAGCCCCCGCCCTTTGACCCGGACAGCGACACGATAAGAGCAGGAGGTTCGGAATGAACGACAAGTGGAATCCCAGGATCTGGATCCGTAACTGGCTGACAGCCTATTCGCCCGCAGAGTTGGCTGCGCGTGAAGCTGCGCGCTCAGCTTCTGCCAAAGAGCGAAAGGAGCTTGCGGCTGCCCTTGATCGTTCCAGGGACGCCGGCCAGGGCCGGCGTCCCTGAGATCAAACCTTCAGCAAACTCCGAGCCAATTGGAGCGCTTCTTGGCCACGCGTCCTCGGGAGGATTGCCCCTTTGATGGCTAGATCCAACCTACGTCTGGATTCCGGAGAAATCTGAAGGAGCTCTCTCGCAAGAAGGCCAATTGCAAGTTCTGTTGACCAGATGCGCATCTCGAGCTCTTCGCGATCCTCCTTCATTTGTCGCTCCAACTGCATCTTCTCGATCTCGTTCATCTCGCCCTCCTTGGGGACTGTGTGGTTTGCGCTCGCAGCGTACCCCAACCAGGGCGACCCATTCATGTAGGTGCCCAATGCTGGACCCACTACGCCCATACGCCGACCTGCTCAAGGTGCTGGCGGCCTTTTCGCTGGCCGGTGGCCTGTTCGTAGCGGGCTGCCAGCGCGGTGAGGAGCGTGCGGCCGCCAAGGCCCAGGCCAGCATCGCCAAGGCCGAGAAGCAGCGCGACGACGCCCGAGATCAGGCTGCCGAGAACCTGCGCGCGGCCAACGCCGCCGGCGAGCTGCTGCAGGAGGTGAACCGGCAGACCCAAGCATCGATCGATGCTGCTGCACGGCAGAGGGCGGCAGCCGATGAAGCTGCACGCCAGGCGAAAGCGGCGGCGGCAGAGAGTAAGCGCCGCGCCACCCTGGCCGAGCAGGCCCTGCAGGCGGCCAAGAACCAGCCGGGATGCCGGCAGCAGTTGGAGCAGAACTTATGCGACGCCATTCCGTTGCTGTGATCGTGGCTGCGGCCCTGCCGCTGTGCGGGTTCGGCAGCTGCAGCAAGGCTGAGAAGCCCGATCTGCCGAAGGTGGTGTATGTCCCGGTCGAGCGCATCGTGGCTGTGCCGGCGGCCCTTACGGCTCGCTGCCCGGCCAAGCGCGCCACCTCGCGCACCGTGGAGGCTGTCGTCGCTGCCTACAACGCCAACCTCCTGACCCTGGAGGACTGCGACAGCCGCATGGGCGCGATCGAGAAGCTGGGCACCAAAGACAAACCATGAGGGCGGCTGGTCGACCGCCATAGCACGTACGCCTGTGCTGTCAATGGGCCGGCGCAAGCACTGAGCACTGTTGTCGACCATTGATCCATGTTGCCTCAGCGACACAGTTCGCTGGTGAGGCACATCGTCTCCAGCGCGGCCTAGGTTCGCTACCGAACGTCTGTCGTCCTGCCCGACAGGCTGGCCGCGCTCTCTCTCCAGGCAGATCCGGTAGGAGCAGGTAATGAACATCGACTCCATCCAGGACATGGTGATGCTGGCCGACGGTCAGCCCGTGGCGGATAGCCGTAGAGTCGCGCCGAGCTTTGGCAAGAGGCATCCAGACGTCCTGCGTAAGATCCGAGCGCTTTTGAAGAAGCTGCCGGATTGGGGTGCGCGCAATTTTGCACATACCCCCTTCATCGATAGCCAGAACGGTGAAACCTACGATGCCTATCAGATGACCAAGGACGGTTTCATGATGCTAGTCATGGGCTTCACTGGCGATCGCGCGCTGCGGGTGAAGCTTGCCTTCATCGACGCCTTCAACCGCATGGCCGAGTTCATCCGCACCCAGGCATCGGGTGCAATGGAGCGCTGGAACGTGGCGTATGTGGAGTACCGCCAAGAGCGCGAGCACGTTTCCAACTGCGCCAAGGACATGAACCGCTGGAAGCGCCGGAAGGTGGAGCACCAGCAACGGCTGCAGCAGCTCGATCCGCAGCTGAGTCTGACCTTCAGCAGTGGGTTGCCGCTGTGAGCTGGGTTGAGGGAGTGGTGTACGTCGCTGCCATCATCGGCCTGTGCGTCATCGTGGATGCCGTCTGCGCCACGGTGCGGTACTGGTGCGGGGAGCGACAGCGGCGCCACTACCCGATGCCGGCGCCGCCGGAACGCAGCCCGACCGCTCCACCAGGAGAGGAATGATGGCCGGCCAGGTTGGAGCAGGGCGCCGTATGCTGGCGCTGGGAAGGCTTAAAGCCGGAGCGCTCAACAAGACTGAAGCCGCTTATGCCGAGCGCCTGCGCGCGCTGGAGGCATCCGGCCAGATCCTCTGGCATAAGTTCGAGGGCCTGAAGCTGCGCCTGGCCGACAACGCGTTCTACACCCCAGACTTTGCGGTGGTGGCTGCTGACGGCGTAGTCGAGTGCCACGAGGTGAAGGGGCACTGGCAGGACGATGCCCGCGCCAAGATCAAGATTGCCGCAGCCATGTACCCATTCCGCTTCATCGCGGTGAAGGTCAGGCGCAAGCGCGACGGCGGTGGCTGGGAAGTGGAGGAGTTCTGATGCACTCGACTGTGACTGCGTCAGTCCACATGAGGTGGTGGTTGCGCTGGTATCTGGCCGCTGTGATTTGGTTTGCCAGGGCTACAGGCATGGAGCCGGACTGGGAGCGGGTCGAGTGGTGTATACGTCGCGGCCTGGTGCTGCGGACAACGAGGGCCAAAGATGGACGTAGTACGGATTGAGGACTTGGCTGTACGCATTGACGGCAGCACCGATGCCCGTATCGAGTGCTTGGTCGGGATCGTCCTGAGCTGACTGTTCTCCCTTAGTCGCATTCCCATATTGCGTCCCTGCGGTTCCAGATCGGAGCGTCAGCAGTCGCAGCTGTCACGAGGCGTATCGCGGCGATGCACTTCCACTTAGAAATGTATCCGTGTGGGCTAACTGCAATCTTCTTGCCGTTGGCGGCTAGCAGTTGCCAGCGCCACTTCCCGTATGCATCTACCCACATGTTGAACCGAACACCACCGTCAAGAGACATTGTCCGTGCCCTTTCCACTGCCCGATTCCATAACGAACAGTTTCAACGCCGAGTACGACTTCTGTCCATCGGAGGATAACGAACCGTCCGTCCCCAAGGCTTCCGGCGTGGAGGGCGGCGCACCGGTGCAGGACGAAGGCGCCGAGCTTGCGCGCGTCCACCTGGAAGGGAAGCCGTACTGATGGCGGCAGGCCCGACCCCGCGCCGCAGCAGGACCCGGCAGACAGGCGGCAGCGCCTTCGCACACCTGTATGGCACCGCGCGCTGGCAGCGCACGCGCAAGGCGCAGTTGGAGCGTGAGACGCTGTGCAGCAGGTGCAAGGCGAGAGGCCACGTCACGGTCGCCACGGTGTGCAACCACACCAACGGCCACCCTGCCGGAGAGACGGAGGAGATGTTCTGGTCTGGACCCTTCGACAGCCAGTGCGCCGACTGCCACAACGTCGACCAGGCGCGCCTGGAGCGGGGTGCGGTGCAGGTCCGGGGGTGCGACGAAGACGGGTGGCCGGTCACCAGCTGACGCGTTCCACGTCCATGTTCCACAGGGGGGGTGAATTTATGCCATTTCCACCGGGCTAGACCGACCGTCCCCCTAAATTCGCGTATCCACAATTCACGGGACGACCCCAGCCGGGGCGAGTTCAGTTCAAAAATCGCGTGTTTTCAGAGGAATTTCATGGCAAGGCCCCGATTGCCGGTCGCGAAGGCCGCCGTCAGCGGCGCGGCCATCAAGAACCCAGGTCGCCACGCCGGCAGAAGGAAGCCAGGCGGTGCCCGAGCCCTAGGTGACCCATACAAGACGATGACCGCCGCCGAGAAGCGGGCGTGGAAAGAGTTCGCGGCCGAAATGCCATGGCTCAACGCAGGTCACCGGGTACTGCTGCGGCTGGCCTGCCTATGGACCGCGCGCATGGAGGATCCCAAAGCCGAATTCGGCGTTTCAGCAACCCAGGCACTGAGCTCGATCCTCTCAAAGCTCGGCGCCACACCTGTGGATGAATCGAAGGTCTCGCATGGCGGTGACGAAGACGACCAGGGCGAAGAATTCTTCGGTGGCCCGAGCTCCGGCCGACCGCACTAAGGCGTATGCGTTGGATGTGGTGGCTGGCCGGATCGTTGCAGGACCCCATGTCCGAAACGCCTGCCGGCGCCACCTGCAGGATCTGATCGAAGGCCCCGAACGGGGCCTTTACTTTGATCACGCGGCTGCGGAGTACGCCTTCCGGTACTTTGAGAACGTACTGATGCTCTCCGAGGGACAGTTTGAGGGCCGGAAGTTTGAGCTGCACCCCTCGCAGGCGTTCATCATCGGCTCGCTCTTCGGCTGGAAGGGCGCCGACGGCCTGAGGAGGTTCCGTCGCGCGTACATCGAGCAGGGAAAGGGAAACGGAAAGAGCCCTCTGGCTGGCGGGCTGGGCCTGCTGGGGATGACTGCCGCAGGCGAGGCCGGCGCACAGATCTACTCGGCAGCGGCGAAGAAGGAGCAGGCGGGCATCTTGTTCGCCGACGCGGTGAAGATGGTCAAGAAGTCGCCGCTTCTGGCCAAGCGAATCGAGTTCGCGGGCGGCGAGGGACGAGAGTTCAGCATGGCGCACCACGCCAGCGCGAGCTTCTTCCGTCCGGTGTCGCGTGATACGGGACGCACCGGCTCCGGTCCTCGACCGTTCTTCGTGCTAGTCGATGAGGTGCACGAGCTCCCCGACCGGCGAATCATCGAAATGCTGGAGCGCGGCTTCAAGTTCCGCCGCGAGCCGCTGCTCTTCATGATCACCAACTCCGGCAGCGACCGGACCTCGGTGTGCTGGGAGGAACACGAGCATGCGGTCAAGGTCGCCGCCGGCCACACCGAGGCGGTGAACGATCCGTCCTTCGTTGGCGACGTGATCGATGACCGAACTTTCAGCTACGTGTGCAGCTTGGACGACGGGGACGACCCGCTCGAGGATCCCCGCTGCTGGGCCAAGGCCAATCCCCTGTTGGGGGTAACTATCACCGAGCAGTACTTGGCGGATGTCGTGGCGCAAGCCAAGGCCATCCCCGGGTCACTGAACGGCATTCTTCGTCTGCACTTCTGTGTGTGGACCGATGCGGAGACCGCCTGGATGACGCGACCAACGCTGGAACCGGCGCTGGCCGACTTCGACCCGCGCATGCATGAGGGCCGCAAGGTCTACCTCGGCCTCGACCTGTCACAAGTCCGCGATATCACCGCGATGGCGGCGATTGTGGAGACCGGCACTGTCCCGGTGGAGGTTGAAGTCGAGGGCGAGAAGCTCGTCATCGAGAAACCGACGTTCGACGCTTGGATCGAGGCTTGGACGCCCGGGGACACGCTGGATGCCCGCCAGCTGCAGGACAAGCTGCCTTACCGCACCTGGGTGAATGGCGGGCACCTGCACGCGCCACAAGGGCAGGCCATCAACTTCCGGCATGTGGCTCAGGTCATGGCCGAGTACGACAACCGGTATGACGTGCAGCTGGTCGCATACGACCGCTACGCATTCCGGCGCTTCGAGGAGGAGGTCAACGACATCGGCTTGTCGGTGACCTTTGCCGAGCACCCGCAGGGTGGTTGCAAGAAGGGAAAGCCGCTGGAGGCCGCGGTCGAGGCCGCAGAGCAGCTGGGGCAACCGGCGCCGGAGGGCATGTGGATGCCTGGATCGCTGCGCCTCTTGGAAGAGGCACTGCTGGAAGGTCGCCTCCGCCTGCGTCGCAACCCTGTTCTTGTGTCCGCAATCATGTCCGCCGTCATCGAATCGGACCGCTGGGGCAACAGCTGGCTGTCGAAGGCGAGGTCGGCAAACAAGATCGACGCCGCCGTGGCCCTTTGCATGGCTATCGGTGCGGCACACGCCATGCCGCCGGACGCTGGCGGCATAGACGACTACCTCGAAAACGGCTTCTTTGGACTGATCGGATGACTACCTTTCGCTGGTACAACCCGCTGAGCTGGCGGTTCTTCGGATACGACGACCCTGCCACCGGCAACTACGTGGAGGTCGACCTATCCACCGGTGGCCGAGGCACCAAGGCGGGTGTCCGGGTGACGCCCAAGAAGGCGCTGACGGTCAGCATCGTCTGGTCATGTGTGAAGGTGCTGTCCGAGTCCGCCGCGGGGCTGCCTTGGAAGCTGTATGAGGACGCGGGCGGCCTCCGCCAGCTGGTCAGGGGCAGCAGCCCGCAGAGGCGCCGTCTGCTTCGCCTGCTGAGTAAGCCGAATCCGTTCATCAAGTGGCTGGACCTGATCAAGGCGGTCGTGGTGAACATGGCGCTGCGCGGCAATGCCTTCGCCATCATCCAACGTGATGACGATGGTGGATGGATCGGCCTGATTCCCGTGCCGGTGGATAGCGTCCGCATCGACACCGACGACGGCCTGATCTATTGGGCGACAATCAACGGCAACGAAACGCCGGTCTCGCCGCAGAACATGCTGCACTTCAAGCTGTTCAGTCCAGACGGCATCGCTGGCCTGTCGCCAGTCGAGTACCAAGCGGAAACCATCGGCTTGGCGCGCGCTGCGCAGGACTGGTCGGCCCGCTTCATGCGCAAGGGGGGCTTTACTGGCGGATACATCATCTATCCCGGCTTCCTGACAAAGGAGCAGCAGGCGCAAATCAAGGCGAAGCTGCCGGATATCCGCCAGGGCGATGTGGACGACCTCGGCAAGATGGCAATCCTGCAGGGCGGGCCGACGATCACGCCGGCGGGCCTAACCCAGAAAGACAGCCAGTTCATCGAATCGCAGCAGTTCCAAGAGGAGGCGCTCGCCGGCATCTGGGGCGTTCCGCTGTACCTGACGAACCGCGCTCGTTCCACGTCCGTGCTGGGCTCCAATCTGGAGCAGCAAACCAGCGGCTTCGTCACCTTCGGCCTGAAGCCTTACCTCGACGCGATCGAGAGCGAGATCAACGACAAGCTGTTCGCCGATGGCGACATGTTCGTGGAGGCCGTTGTAGAGGGCCTGCTGCGCGCCGACAGCGGTGCCCGTTCCACCTATTACAAGACGGCCCTAGGCGGCTCCGGCGGATCGGGCTGGATGACCATCAACGAGGTCAGGGTGAAGGAGAACCTGCCTGTGCTGGAAGGCGAGCAATACAACCAGGTCACACGGTGGACCAGCAACAAGCCCGATTCCAGTGAAGACGACCCAACGGGAGATCCCGCCAATGCTTAGCAAGTATTCCTGCCCGTTCGAGGTAAAGGCGGCAGACGATGCCGGCAACTTCGAGGGCTATGCCTCGGTGTTCAACAACGTGGATCTCGGCGAGGACCTGATCCTCCCGGGTGCCTTCGTCAAGGTGAAGACGACGCGGACTGGCCGACTGCGCCTGGCGCTGTACCACAACTTGACCCGCCTGATCGGCGATGCCGAGTTCAAACAGGACGGCAACGGCCTGCATTTGAAGGGCAAGGTCAACCTCAACGTCAGCTATGCCAAGGACGCCTACGAGCTGATGAAGGCCGGCACCTTGGACGAAATGTCAGTCGGCTTCAACACCTTGGAGGACGCGATGGAAACCCGCGAAGGACGGCGGGTTCGCGTCATCAAGAAGGCCGAATTGTGGGAGGCATCGGTCGTCCCCTTCGGCATGAACCCGGAAGCCCAGGTGATGAGCGTCAAATCCGACGTTCGCGCCTTTGAATCGGCCCTGCGCGAACGCATGGGGCTGTCCCAGAAAGAGGCGGCGGCCGTCGCCTCGCTCGGCTTTCCCGCGATCCACCGTGACGGTGGCATCGGGGACACGGAGACCGTGCAGCAGCTGAAGCAACTCGGCACATCCATCGAATCCATTTTCAAAGGTATGAACCCATGAGCGAGAACATCATCGAGATCCGCGAGGGCTTGGAGAAGCAGCTGAAGGAAGGCTTCGCCGGCCTGCAGAAGAAGTACGACAGCGCCTCGGCCGAGATCGAGAAGGGCAACCAGGTCACCACGGATCTGAAGAAGCAGATCCAGACCGCCACCGACGAGATTCAGAAGGTGGTGGACAAGGTGCTGAAGCTGGAAGAGAAGGGCGTCGGCCTGAACAGCCAGCCGGGCCAGAAGAAGGGCTTCATCGACTTCATCAAGGGCAACGACGAGTACAAGTCGCTGATGGGTCGGGAGAAGTCGGCAGCGGAGATCGAGATCAAGAAGGACGATCTTGCCGCGATGCAGGAGACCAAGGCGGTCACCAGCGCCGGCATCGTCGTGCCGAACTACGACCCGACGATCCAGGCTGGAATCCGCCAGGAACTGCGCATCCGTGACCTGATCCCGTCTATCTCGGTCACTGGCCAGAGTTACACCTACTTCCGCGAGCTGCTGCATACCCGCGGCGCGGGCCCGGTCGGTGAAGGCTCGGCCAAGCCGCAGAGCAACGTCACCTTCGAGCAGAAGACCGACCTGGTGAAGAAGCTGGCCGTCTGGATCCCGGTTACCGACGAGACCCTGGACGACGTGCCGCAGATGTTCGGCTACTTCCAGCAGCTGCTGCGCTATGACCTGAAGTTGGAAGAGGAGGCGCAGATCCTGAAGGGTGATGGCCTGGGCAACAATCTGCCGGGCCTGATGACCGATGCCACGGTCTTCGATGACGACCTGTCGAAGGCAAACGACACGTCGATCGACACCATTCGCCGCGCGATCTACCAGGTGCGCAAGCAGTCGAAGCTGTCGGCAGACGCCACGGTGATGACCGAGCTGGACTGGATGAACATCGAACTGGAGAAGGACAGCCAGAACCGCTACCTGTTCGCTAACCTGCAGGGCTTCGTGACCCCGATCCTCTGGGGCCGGCCGGTCGTGGCCTCGGACAGCATGGACGAAGGCGATGGCGCCACCACCGGTGGCGAGTTCCTGGTCGCCAACTTCCAGCGCGGCGCCACGATCTACGACCGCATGAGTTTCCTGTTCAAGGTCGGCCTGATCAACGACGACTTCGTGAAGAACCAGCGCGTGTTGCTGGTGGAGGAGCGCCTGGGCCTGGCCAAGCGCCGCGTCGAGGCATTCGTGAAGGGCCGCTTCAAGCCGCAGGCGTAATAGCGAGCTGATCCCGGACGAGGCCGGCCGCGCGCCGGCCTCTCTCTTTCTATACGGAGCAGGAAAATGAAGATCAAAGCCAAATGGGGCTTCCGCGGCGACGCCCCGAAGCTCAACGCCGAGTCCGCCGATGTGAAGGCCGGCGACGTGTTCGACGGCGTGGATCCGGAATACGGACACGCGCTGGTCGGCAAGGGCCTGGTGGTGCAGGTCCACGAAGGTGCCGCACCGCAGGAGACGAAGCCGGCCAAGCCCAGCGAACTGAAGGCTGGCGAGGGCGACGGTGTGGGCGGAGCTACCAGTACCGACGCAGGTCCAGGCACAGGCGCACCGGCGGGCGATGGTGCTGCATCTGGTGAAGCTGGCACGGCCGGCGCTGTAGCCGATGCCGCCGCAGGCAGCCCGGCAACCGATCAGGTCGGCGCTGATGAAAGAGCGCTCCTGATCCAGCAGCTGGAGGCCGCCGGCGTCGAGTTCGATCGCCGCTGGGGCGTTGCTCGCCTGGCAGCGGTGCTGGCCGAAGCCCAGAACAAGGATCCCGCCTAATGGCCGTCACCCTCGACCTGGATCTGGTGCGCAAGCAGTGCAACATCGTTGCCGACGTGGACGACGTCCTGCTGCAGCAGTATGTGGCGGCCGCGTTGGCCCACATCGAGCAGCACTGTGACCGGAAGCTGGTCGAGGGTGAGCCAGCCGGGCCGGATGAGATGAACCTGGCGCCGGACGTGGTGCAAGCTGCACTTCTGCTGGTGGGCCACTGGGTCGCCAACCGAGAGGCGGTTGTGATCGGCGAGGTATCGAATGACGTGCAGTTCGGTGTTGAGCGGCTCCTCTGGTACAGGAAGTCATTCTGATGCGCGCCGGTTTACTCAATCGAAAGGTTCGCGTCGAGCGGCCGGCCTCCGGCACTGATGACTGGGGTCAACCCGTCCAAGGCTGGGAGCTTGTGGACGAGATCATGGTCAGCATCGCTGGTGAGACCGGCCTTGGAGCCATCCGATCCGGGCTCCAGGGCGGAGTGCCGGCGTCAATCTCCCGATACAGCTTCATGGCCAGGTATCAGACCGTGAAGGAGCTGGGGATCGACGCGACCATGCGGATCCTCTACGAGGGACTCGTGTTTGAGGTCAAGGGAATCACTCGTGACCTCCGTCGCAAGGATCGCGCCTTCATCATCACCGAGCAGGGAGGGAACAGCGGATGAGCATCAAGGCGAACGTGGACTTCTCCGAGGCGGTCAAGGGGCTGGAGGCGCTGCTCGAGGCTCGTATCGGCCTTGCGCGGTCCATGGGTGTTGCCGGCGGCCAAGTCATTCGGGACGAGGTGAAGCTGCGCGCGCCGGTCGGTACGGAGGAGGGCGGGAGCCTGCGGCCCGGCAGCCTCCGCGACGCGATCTATCTGGCGTACCGCGACGGCCGCTCCACAGACGTCCAGCAGGTGTATTCCGTCTCCTGGAACGCCAAGAAGGCGCCGCACGGGCATCTGGTCGAGTTTGGACACTGGCAGACGCACGCGGTCTACAAGGACAAGGACGGCTCTTGGACGCTCGGCGCGCTGCTGGCGCAGCCAAAGTGGGTGCCGGCCAAGCCCTTCGTGCGACCAGGGTATGAGGCATCCCTGGCGCGCGCGCAGGCAGCGATGCTGGAAAGAGGGCGGGAGAGGCTTCCCGAACTGCTGCGCGAAGCGCGAGGGGGAGGTCCATGAGCTACGAACCGTCCCTGCATGCGCTGATCGCCCCCCTGGTGCAAGGACGCTTCTACCCCGATGTGCCGCCAGACCAGCAGGTCTTCCCGTTGGCGCTCTATCAGCAGGTCGGCGGCCAGGCGCTGTGGTTCCTTGAAGGATCGATGCCGGACCATAAGCATGCGCGGGTCCAGATAACCGTATGGTCAAAGTCCCGGCCCGAAGCAAATACGCTGATCCGCAGAATAGAGGACGCTGTCTGCACCGGTGTGCCGCATTGTGAGCCCTACGGTGCCGCAGTCGCCATGTACGAGCCGTCCATCAAGGCCTACGGAGCGCGCATCGACTTCGGGCTCTGGTTCCCTGATCCGTAGCAACTGCCTTAAACCCGCATCCGCCCGGCCACGTGCCGGGCTTTTCGTTTTCAACCAGAGGAACACAACACATGGCACTCAAGCTCCCGAAGGGAACCCAGTTCGGCTTCGCACCCGTGGTTCCCGCAGCCATCGCGACCACCGGTATCTCCAAGGCATCCCCGGCACTGGCAAGCATTCCGGCGAACTCGGTGGACACCGACGACGTGGTCGTGCTGGCGATCCCCGGCTGGCCAGCCCTCAACAATCGAGTGACCCGTGCCGGTGCCGAGTTGGCCGATGCCATCGAGCTGCTTGGAACTGACACCACTGATACGGTCATCTATCCGGGAACCAGCGGCGCTGGCACCCTGCGTAAAGCGGGCGAGTTCATCGACCTGGACCAGCAGGGAGACCCGACGACTGCCGGCGGCGAGCAGCAGTACTGGACGGGCACGCTGCTGGAGGATCCGACCGGCCGTCAGATCCAGATCCCGACCTTCAAGAACGCCAAGACCATCACCATCCCGCTGTACTACGACCCTTCCAAGCCCTGGTATCCGGCCCTCAAGACCGCCGACGCCAAGGGAGAACCGGTGGTCCTGCGTGCGAAGCTGCTCGGCGGCGATGTGCTGTATTGGTATGGCTACCTGAGCTACGACGGCGACCCGACCATGACCGCCAACACCCCGATGGGGACCACCGCAACGTTCACGGCCCTGGCTGACTCGATCCTGGTGGAGGGCGCCTGATGTTCAAGGTAAAGGCTCCGGAGACCTTCAAGGCATCGTTGACCATCGTCGGCCACGGTCGCGAGCAGAAGCTCAACCTGAGCTACCGGCACATGACGCAGGAGGCTTACACCGCGCTCCTGCAGCGCCTGGCTGCACAGGAGACCACGCCCACGCAGGCGATCCTCGACATGGTGGCTGAGTGGGACGCCGACGTGGCGCTGGATACGGCCGGCGTGGATGAGGCCCTGCAGCAGCAGATCGGCCTGGATGCGGTGATCATCACCGGCTACGCGCAGGCGATCCAGGTGGCCCGCAAGGGAAACTGATCGAGGCGGTGGGGGCGCTGTACTGGCGCGCCCCCACCGAGGCCGAGCTCGCACAAGTCGGCCTCAAAGCGAAGCACTACCAGCCGCCAGAGGTGCAGCTGTGGCCCGAGTGCTCGCTGCCTATCGAAATCTTCTCCCGGGTCTCCACCCAGTGGCGTGCAAGCGCCGGAGGGCCGTTTGGCCTGGACTACAACGTCGTGTTCCAAGAGTTGGACCGCGAAGGGTTGATCGGTGATCGCCGGGCCGAGGTCATGGCCGCAATGCGCATTATTGAGGGCGCAGCCCTGGCCGAAATCAACAAGGACTGATCATGGCAGAGCCATCACTGGGCGCAGCCCGGATCGACCTGGTGGTCGATACTGCGCAGTTTGACAGTGCCATCACGGCAGCACAGCGTGGTGTTGCCGACATGTCGAGCCGCGCTCAGGAGCAGTATCAGCAGCTGTCCCGCGCGGAGCGGGCGCGGGTCGATACGCTGGTGCGGCAGGCCAATACGCTGGGCATGACCCGGTCCCAGCAATTGGCCTACAACGCCGCGCTGCGGACCAGCGGGCCGGTGCTGGATGAAATTGTGCAGAAGCTCGCCCGCGCGGAAGCGGCGGCCAAGCGCTCCGGCAAGGAACTGAACGCGTACGGCGTCAGCGCAGCCCAGCAGGCCGCCGCCATGCGTGGTGTGCCGGCGCAGATCACGGACATTGCTGTCAGCCTGCAGGGTGGCCAGAACCCGCTGACAGTGTTCCTGCAACAGGGGGGCCAGCTAAAGGACATGTTCGGCGGGATCCGGCCGGCAGCGGCGGCCTTGGCTTCGCAGCTGCTGTCGATGATCAACCCGCTCACTGCTGCGGCCGCTGCAACGGCCGCGCTAGGTGTTGCCTGGTATCAGGTCGGGGAGGCCCAGAGGCAAGCAGAGCTTGCTCTCATCACGACTGGAAACTACGCCGGAACCAGCGCCGATCAGATCGCCGTCCTCGCGCGGCAGATGGATAACTTGGGTGGCGTCACGCGGGGCAAAGCTCTAGCGGCTCTGACACAGGTGGCCGCGTCGGGCCGGTTCACCGGCGAACAGTTCCAACTGGTGTCGAAATCTGCAGCCGAAATGGAGGGCGCCACCGGACAAAGCATAGACACCACCATTGCGAAGTTCGAGGAGCTGGCAAAGGATCCAGTGAAGGGTCTGCTCAAGCTCAACGAGGCCGAGCATTTCCTCACGCGCGCTCAATTGGATCGAGTGACCGCCCTTCAGGAGGAGGGAAGGCAGCAGGAGGCCGTGTCGGCCGCCGTCCGCATCTACTACGACAACCTTGATGATGTGGCCACGAGGGCGCGTGATTCACTTTCGGCAACGTCCCTATGGTGGCAGGAGGTCAAGAAGAGCACGAGCGAAGCATTCAATGAACTTGGGCGCTACATCGATCTGACGGACCGCCTCGCAACCAGGTATGTCGGCACAGACAAGGGTGCCGTTGCCAAGGGCGCGGCCGTGGTCACACCAGTGATGGGGCAGTTCCGAATTGCCGCTGATCTGCTTGGTGCTGCGAACAGCTTCGCCGAGCGCTACTGGGGCCTGGCCTCTAAGCCCACAGTCCGAATGGCAGGGATCTACGCTGATGGCGCTGAGCAGGCCATCGATAGCGCAGCCGAATCTAAGGCGATTAAGGAGCGCAAGAAGGCGCAAGAGGAGTGGGACCGGCTTGCAGGACAGAATCTTTCCAAGCGGCAGAAACAGCTCGCAGAAGAGGCGCGCATCGTTGCTCTGGGCAAGAAGCTCGGCAAGGATCAGGCCGACATCGACCGCGAAGTCGCCGCATCGCGAAAGCAGTTCCAGGAGGCTGAGGCTCGCCGCGTTGGCGGCTCCAAGACGAATCCGGCCACAGCAATCGTTGCGAGGATCCAGCAGCAGGTAGCACTGAACAAGGAGCAGGCCGGCAGCGAGGAGAAGCTCACCGTCAGTCAGCGACTGCGGGTGCAGGTGCTGGAGGAGCTGGACCGGCTGGGGAGCAAGATTCCGGAGGCGGATCGAAAGCGCATCCGGACGATGCTGGAGGAGCTGAAGACTACCGGCGACCTGGTCGAGGCCAAGGACAAGCAGAAGAAGACGCTGGAGGCTCTCACCCGTCAGCAGGCCATATTCGACCAGCAGGCAGAGTCGCGGCGACGGGGCAACGAGCTGGACTTGATGAGCTACGGCCGAGGCCAGGACGCCGTTGCCCAGCTGCGCCGACAGATGGACGTGCAGCGGGAGTATGAGGACGAGCTGAAGCGCTTGGGCGACCGCCAGGTGGCCACCGATCAGGATCAGTGGGACAAGCTCGCTGCGAACGCGGCCGACCACCGTGACCGGCAACTCCGGCTTGAGGATGAGTATCAGGCACGACGGCTTGCGGCAATGGGAGACTGGAGAAACGGCGCGCGCGCTGCGTTCGAGGACTACGCCAACGACGCGAGCAACGCCGCTGCACAGAGCCAGTCAGCGTTCACCAGCGCCTTCCAAGGGGCAGAGGATGCGCTGGTGCAGTTCGCGATGACGGGCAAGCTGAGGTTCTCCGATCTTGCTAACTCGATCATCGCCGACCTGACGCGTATCGCGGCAAAGCAGGCGGTGGTAGGCATCGCAAACCTGTTCTCTGGGGCTTGGGGTGGAGGAGTTACCGCAGCTGGCGGCGCAGCGGTAACCGCAGGAACCCAGCAGATCAACGCCGGCCTTCTTGCAAACATCGGACGCAACGCGCTGGGCGGCGTCTACACATCGCCCAGCCTGTCCTCCTACTCAGGAGGTGTGTACAGCTCTCCGCAGCTATTCGCTTTCGCCAAAGGTGCAGGCGTGTTTGGCGAGGCGGGGCCGGAAGCGATCATGCCACTGCGGCGAGGACCAGACGGTCGACTTGGCGTATCGGCGCACGTGGGAGCCGGCCTGGCGGGAAGCCAGGCGCCGAACATCAAGATCAACGTCATCAACGAGGGAGGGAGCCAGATGGACGTCCAGCCACAGGACGTGCAGTTCGATGGAGAGAAGTGGGTGATATCCATCGTCGCCCGCGATATTGCGCGCGGTGGCGCCGTAGCAAAAGCCCAGGAGCAGGCGTTTGGGCTGCGCCGCAAGGGGGTAAGCCGTGGCTGAACTTGCGCGATGGCCGTCGAGCCTTCCATCGCCATTGGTCGAAGGCTACTCGGAGGACGACGGCGACGAAGGCGTGATCTCCACGACGATGCAAGCGGGGCCGGCAAAGCGCCGGCCCCGCGTCACCCTGGTTCCCGATGCGGTGAAGGTTTCGCTCCTCCTGACCCGAGCACAGTTTCAGGTTCTCAACGGGTTCTACCTCACGACGCTTAGGAGGACCGCGCGCTTCATCTGGCGTGACTTTCGCATTCCTGAGTCCGCAGACAACGTCGCTGTTTACCGCTTCATGGGCAAGCCAACAGCGAGGCCGGTGAGTGCGAATTATTGGGAGGTCGCATTGGTGCTGGAGCGCTTCTCTAGAGTCGATGGTCATTTCCCCTTGGACTTCTACGACAACAAGAACTGGCCGGCGACCTGACATGCCTCGCATCCTTTCATCACTTGCAGCTCAATCGATCTTGGCCGAGGAGACCGCCGAGGCTTGGCTGTGTCTACTGACCATTACGCACCCGGATCTGCAGACGATCCGCATCGTCAACAATACCGAACCGGTGGTGCGCGGCAGTGCTGTGTGGAATCCCTGCTCCTTTGAGGCGTCGTTCCCGGACGACACCGATGATGCGACGCCGAAGGTCGCTCTTCGGATTGACAACGTGGACCGCGAGATTACTCGGCAAATCAAGACGCTACAGGGCCCCCGCCCGCAGGTACGGCTCGAAGCCGTGCTGGCGAGCCAGCCCAGCGTGGTTGAGATGGGGCCATTCACCTTCTCGGTGCTGCAGGTCGACTTCGACCTGATGGAACTGGAGGTACAGCTCGGCTACCAGGAGGACTTCCTCAATCAGGGGGTTCCGGCGCAGACGTATACCCCCTCCACCTCTCCGGGGCTGTTCGTATGAGGCGCTGGGTTGGAATTCCCTACCAGGGCGAGAAGTTCTGTCGGGAGTTCGTCCGGCAGGTGATGGCCGAGCATGGCATCCCTATGCCAGTCGTGGACGCGCCCGAGGATGCGAGAGGGTGGGTAAGGGTTGAAGTGCCGGAGCGACTGGACGTGGTGGTGTTCAACAACGCCGGCCGGCCGTGGCATGTGGGCGTTTGTCTGGGTAGTGGCGACTTCCTGCACGTGGAGGAGGGCATGACCAGCCGCGTCGAGCGCCTGGGTTCGCCGTTGTGGGAGGCCCGTATTTCGGGCTTCTATCGCTATGTAGGAGGTTATGGATGAGCCAGACGCAATTGCATCTGCGTGCTCATGAGTTCGCCGTGCCGGGGATTTCCTTTGCTACGGCAGGGCAGTCGCTACAGCAGATGCTGGAGGAAGTGGCCAGCGGTGCGCGGATATCGCCCGACGTGGTCGTCAGGGTGGGAGGGTACGTGATTCCTCGCCACGCTTGGGGCCGAGTGCGACCCAAGCCCGGCGCCCGCATTGATGTCTTGCGGCAGGGCCTGGCCAAGGGCGGCGCGCGCCAGATCTTGGCGGCGGTGGCGATGATCGTGGTCGCCTATTACGCCCCGGGCTGGGGTGCTGCGCTCGCCAAGGGAGCCGGCTGGAGTGCCGCTGCGGGTAACGCGATCGCATCCGGAATCACCCTTGCTGCCTCCTTGGCAGTAAATGCGCTCGTGTCGGTGCCGATGACGTCAGGCGGTGGATCGGAGTCGGCGAAGACTTGGAACGCCTTGACCGGCAGCTCGAACCAGATCAATCCCTATGGGGTCATTCCTCTGGTGCTTGGCGAGCACCGGCTGTATCCGCCCCACGCGGCCATGCCGTACACCGATGTGGTGGGACACAACGCCTACCAGTGCTGCATGTTCGATCTCGGCTTCGGGGTTATCACGGTGTCGGATATGCGGATTGGGGACACCCCTGTCAGCAGCTACAACTCGTTCTGGTGGGAACTGAGCTGGCCGGGCTCGGCGCCGGCCAAGCTGTACACCAACGACATTGACGAGCAGGCGGTCAATGCGACCATGAACACCGAGGGCGACCAGGTGACCCGCACGACGGCGCCTGGCGTGGACGCCATCAGCCTGGACCTGCTGTTCTCCAACGGCCTGAAGGTGTTCGGCGACTCGCTGGACAAGGGCTGGCCGATGTGGGTGTTGTGGCGGGTTGAGTACCGCCCGGTGGGCGGCTCGACGTGGCTGGCTCCTGCTTCGCCGCGTCTTTCGAAGCTGCTCAGCACCTGGACGCCCGGTGCCAGCGAGTATCCGACCACCGCGCCTGCACCCGGCCTGTTCCTGAGCTGGGATCAGACGCGCGATCCCTTCGCCTCCGGCATCGCCTGGGACGTGGACACGGGTCAGTACGAGGTGCGGGTAACGCGCGTGGAGCGCAAGAACCAGACGACCCGGACCTGGGCCGACGGCGCAATCTGGACCTCGTTCCGCAGCATCCGCTACACCGATCCGAGCACCACCGGGACGCTGAAACTCAACGTGCGGGTGCTGGGCACCGATCAGCTGTCGGGCACCCTGCAGACGTTCAGCGTGCTGGCCCAGACGACGATCCCGGTTTACAACCGCGGCACCAACACGTGGTCGAACCAGAAGACGCGGAACCCGGCGTGGATCGCCTACTGGCTCATGACCCAGTCGCCCGCGCTGTCCGAGCATGTGCCGGCATCGCGCATCGACCTCAACTCGTTTGCGGACTTCGCGGCTCACTGCTACACCAACGGACTGGAATGCCGAATGGTGGTGGATGCGCCGATCACCGCCCATGACCTGTTGAAGAAGGTTCTGAGCGCTGGCCTCGGGGACTTGGGAAACCGTGATGGGCGCTACTGTGTGGTGTTCGATCGCAACGTCTCCGAAGCCACCGCCGAGCTCTCCCCGCTGGATATCACGTCGTTCAGCGCCAGCCGCCAGTTCATCGATCTGCCGCACGCGCTGCGGGTTCAGTTCAAGAATCCGGAAGCAGACTGGCAGGACGATGAAATCATCGTGGCGCGGGACGGCTACAGCTATCGTGGTAAGGACGCCAGAGGCAACCCGTCCAGCGATCCTGCCGCGACGCTGTTTGAGACCTTTCGGCTGGACTGGGCCATGCTCGCGAAGCAAGCGTGGTGCATCGGGCGGTATCACCTGGCGCAGGGAGAGTTCAGAAGTACCGTCTACAGCTTCACCACCGACATCTCGGGGTTGGGAATCGTCCGCGGCGACGTGATTGACGTGGCTCATGACGTGGCAGAGTGGGGGACGGGCTGGGGCCGCGTGGTCAGCCTGGTCGATGGCACACCGGACGGGTCGGGCGCAACGCTGGTGCTGGACACCGAGATCGAGACCGATCCGACCAAGCTCTATGGCATCCAGACCCGTACCTCCGGTGGCGGGAAGCGGAAGGTGAACTGCCGTCCGCACAGTCCGTTCAGCGACATCTTCTACCTGGACAGCCGCCCAGCGGGCATCGTGGCCGGTGACCGCGTTGTGCTTGGCGAGCGCGGCGTGGAGATGGCAACCCTGATCGTGACAGGTGTCCGCTATGCCGAGGATCTTTCGTCCTCCTTCACCGCCGTGGCCTATGACCCGCGTGTGGACCCGTACTGGAAGAACCCGCCGGAGTCGATCGTCAGCGAGATCAGCGGCCGCGACTACGGCGTGCCGGCGGCTCCCAAGGTGACCGTGGCGGTGTCGGATCCGGTCAATGACGAAGTCGATGATGCGGGCATCCCGACCGCGGTGGTCAGAATCGGCACTGCCCCCAGCCACGGTTACAACACGGTGGAGATGGCGCGATGACGGTCCCTATCGCGTCGTACGAGCTCCGCGTTCGAGAGGTGGGCGCACCGGACACCGCCTGGCAGTACCGCAGCCAGGTGGCCGGTCAGGTGTTTGTGGTCCGAGAGTTGCAGCGAGGTACGCCCTACGAGCTGCAGATGCGCTCCATAGGGGTGAATGGTCGTGCGTCGGACTGGGTGGACGTGGAAGTGAACGTGCCAGACACCAACCGCGTCGGTGCGGCGGCTCTGCCCAACATTGGGAATCAGCAGTCGATGTGGGACATGACCACATCGGTGACCTTCGCCGCGTCCAGCGATGCTGAAGGCGCGTCGGTGGCCACCATCAGCGTCACGGCCGGCACCTTGGTCATCGGCTCGGTGCAGGTGGCCTACGCGGCCAGCAGCGCCAGCCTGACCGGCGCAGCAGGGCAGAAGGTCACCGTCTATCTCTACTACTACGACCCGCAGCTGCAGGGCGGAAGCCGGCAGTTGCGAGTGACGACCAACATCGTGGAGACGGCCAACACCAACGGCAACGTGGCGATCACCGCCCTGCAGATCACGTTCCCACCTGCCGGGTCTTCTGGCAGTGGTGGCGGCAGCATCGGCGGCGGCGGCGGTAGTGGTGGAGCGAAGAACCCGGCATTCGAGGAGCAACCGATATGAGCTATGTGAAAAAGGAGGGTGTTCCCGTCGACGCCGGCCAGACCGTGGTCGAGCTGGACACCGGGGACCTGGTGGCCGTGATTTGTACCCGCACGCTGCAGGGCGGGCAGATTCTCTTCCGCGGTCGTGCTCGCGCCGTCAGCGCGGCAGGGATGCCGCTGGTCGGCGCCGACGGCAAGGCAATCGAGCGCGAGTTCCAGCACAGTGATCCGCGCCCAGCGAAGGCAGATGAAGTTGCCCGTGACGTGCTGCTCGCGCTGCTGGGAGAGACGCCACAGCTGGTGATGTGGTCCGACCAGGTGCTGTTGGACGTGAGCATTCGTCAGGCGCTTGCGCTGGCCAACTTCAACACCGGGGCCGTCGACGCCTCGGCCGTACTGTGAGAACTGCACGATGACGACAATTGACGGGCGGCAGGTCATTCCGGCGGCGGACCTCCCGCGGCGGCTGGCCGGAGTGGATGATGTACTGGTCGGCGCGACGCCAGGGCGGAAACTGGCCGTGTTCCCGGTTGGCGAGCTGCCGCTGCCCAAATCGGCAAAGGCCGACATTGACGCGTTGAAGGCAGGGCAGAGCGGTGGAGTCATCGCGGAGTCGACGTGGCAGCGATTGATCACGGAGCTGCCGGGCACCGCTGCTGCGATCGGTACTGGAGCCGACATTTCGCCCGAGACTGATTCAGGGTCGCACGTGGACCCCATCAAGCCGGGCGGCCAGATCGTGCCGAATGCCGGACGATACGTGAAAAGGACGGCTGATCCGGACGGCTGGGAGTGGTTGTCCGCCAATGTGCTGGCGTCCAAGGCGAGCAAGGCCGAAGTGGAAGCGATCGCGGGTCGGTTCGTCTCAACGGTGCCGGGGGGCTATCTGGAAATCGACCAGGATCCGGAGGCAAATGTTGCATTTGCCGTGCATGCCGATGGCACCCGGGAATTTCTTCGAACGAAGGTGGGCGGAATGACGGTGGCGATGGTGGACTCCAGCACCGCGGCGGTGGACGGTCGCATCGACTGGCACGGGAACTACCAGGAGTGGGCGCAGGGGCTGGCGGGCTACCTGGCGAACGCGCTGCTGGTGGAGATCGACAGTGTAGGGCGAGTGGGCCGGATTCTCTGGGCCGATGGTTCCCAGTGGCCGAGCGGTACGCCCGAGCCAACGCAGTTCGTGCTGGTGGATCAGGCATCGCTCCCCAACGGCGCGCAGGGAGAGAATGCCAGCGGCGGCTGGACCTGCACCGGCCTGGACGTGATCAGCACGGGGAAGTGGCTGGGCTGCAGGCTGGTCGGCAACGACGGTCGCGCCTATGAGGGGAGTTCGGGTGGCCAGACGGCGCCGTTCCTGTGCTCGATCGTGTGCACCTCGCCGGACATGCGGCGGATCCTCTGGGAGATTCCCTGCAACACAGCTGCCTTCCCGGGCATCCAGTCGATTCAGGGCGTGGCCTGGGACACCTCCGACGACACGATCTGGTTTGCCGACAAGACGAACAAGATCATCCGCCACATCTCCTTGGCCGGCGTGAAGCTGCTGGACGAGATCGTGGTGTCGCACACCCTCAACGGCATCGCCTACCGGCCCGACCTGGATGCGATCTACACCCCGGACGAGGGCACCAACACGATCCGGCTGGTGTCGTGCGCGGACGGGTCGGTGCTTCGCACCCAGACGGGCATCCACCCGCAGGCCGACCAGCTGCACTACGAACAGGGACGAAACCGCCTGTGGGCCACGGTGGGCGCCAATGGCGTGGACGGCCAGGCCTTGGTCTACGACGCCGACACGATGGACCTGCTGGAAACGCACACGCTGAAGGGCTCGCAGTCGATCGAGGGCATCTGGTACGACCCGGACGCCAAGAGCCTGCTGACCGTCAACGACGGCGGCTTCCACCTTTCCGCCAACCCGCCGCTGGCCCTGGCCTGCAAGTACAACTATCTGTGAGGACGACCCAATGCCCACCATCATTCGCCAGTACGCCGCGCCGGCTTCGTTCCCGGACACGATCATCCTCGACCTGGAACCGCCGATCGATTGGGGTGGCGTGGTGCCGGACGGCCACTTCCGTCTGGCCAAGACGCTGAACTTCACGTTGAACAACCGCATCGCGGCCGGGCTGGATGCGCAGCTCTCGAACGGGGGTTCCTACGAGGTCGACTCGCAATCGGTCTCGGTGGCCACTGGCACTGCGCTGTACGTGCCTGCGGCCGCAAACCTGCCGTTGTCGTTCATGTCCGTGTTCCGGCAGACCGCCGGCGGCGTCAACCAGACGCTGATGGGCAACGCGAACACCTCGGGCGGTGACTCCGCCGGCATCGGTGTCAGCAGCGGCGGGAACCTGGTCGCCTTGGCGCGCGCCGGCAGCACCAACTACGCGGCCAGCCTGCCCAAGGATGGCGGTGATCGCTGGGAGATGGTGGTCGGCACCTTCGACAACCGTCCCGGTGCAGGTGCCAGCATCCTGCGGCTGTACCGGCCGCGCACGGGCAGCATGGCGGAGGTGACCAACGCGACCCTGCCGGCCAGCATCGCCACGCATCGAATCCTGGGCGCTTCGGCGGGCACGTTGAACCAGAGCGTGCGCGGCGCGCTGTCGGCCTACTGGTTCGACCGGGTGCTGGCGCAGGCCACGATCCAGAACATGTACGCCTCGGTCAAGGCATCGCTGGCGACCAGCGGCATCGACATCTGACCGTAGCGGCCTCGGCGCGGGGCTGGCTCACGCCACCGGCTGCAGCAGATCCTCGCGGTTGTTCCTGGGCGTGTTGACCGCCCGACTGACCCGGTAGGCCTCCATGGATGGGGGCTCGCTGGCCAGCAGCATCGCCATCGCATTGTGCGAGCCGCGCGGCTTTGACTACTGGGAATTCACGCCGCGCTCACGCCTGGGCAGCGATGTTTGAAGCAGAGCGGTAGGGGGACTGCTGGACGCTCAATGCCCGGGCGTTTGGCCGTGCTCACTCCCCCCACGGGCTTGTAGGACCGCCGCCGTGAATCTTCTCATTTCCCTCGCCGGCCCGGCGTTGGCCGCAGGTGCATTGCTTGCTCTCGTCCATGCAATCGTTTGGGGATGCAAATCCCTGGCTAGCCGTCGCATCCGACGATTGAGTCTCCGGTGATGGACGCGTTTCGCTATGCCTATCGGAAGGCACGCGGTTGGCATACACCAGTCCTTACCTCGGCGTGGGTGGGACTCAGATACTCGCTTACCGGGGACACCGGTTACTTCAAGTCGCATGGTGGCTGGCGCATATCACGCGTGCATCGGGGCGGGGAGTCTTCCGAATAGCTCGGGCATGCGGCCCGCCAACTAGGGTTACTGAAAGTCTTGCAGGCGGTCGCGGCTTATCGCCTGCCGATTATTGCAAGCTGGGCAGCTGAGGATCGCCGCTCCATTGACGTCCTCCAGATTGCGTTCGGTTGTTGCTGCGAACCATCTTCCGCACTGCATGCAAGTCGCGTCGATGCGAGTGACCTGGATCAAAGCTCCATCTTCGTCCCTGACTCCCTCGACTGAGTTGAGCTGGAACAGTCCAGTGTTCGGCATTTGTTTTTGAATGGGTGGGGGTGTGACGCCTATCATGCCGCGCTTTGCGCCCCCCTTCACGCCTTGCGTCTGCCCTTAGATGGACTTGGGTCTACCTTCCCCCCATAGTCCTCTGTAACGCCAGTGGATCACCCTATGAGCATCCTCAACGTCTTACTCAGTCGCGAGCAGATGGTCGTTGCAGTTGATACGCTTGCCGAGGACGCTCTCACCGGCGTTCAGTCGGCTGGCGCCAAGATGTTGCTGATCCCACAGCACAACCTCCTGCTGGCGGCGAGGGGATCTACCCAGTTCTTTCTCCGGATCTACGAGCTGGCTCTGCAGGCGAGCTTCCGGGCGGAGTTCACGCTGGAAAAGCTGAGTACTGAGCTCGGCTCGGTCATCGACCAGCTGTGGCCCAAGTACGAAGAGGCGGTGGCCGAGGCCGGTCTCTCTGTTGAGCGGCTGGGGACGGAGATCGTCCTGGGCGGGTGGTCGCCACAGCAAAGCCGGATGGTGGCGACCGCGCACCTGAAGAATGCCGACGGTCGACCGGCGACAGTACAGCCGATCACTGGTCAGCTGGCGTCGCCAGGTGAGCCGCTCAGAGGCTTAACCCCGAGCATGGCTCAAGCAGAGATCTTGGCGGCCGGCCGCCTACAGGCGAGCTACCTCAACGCAGTTGAAGGGCGGCGGGTGGCCGGTGGCCGGCTCTTACTCGGATTCCTGCAGAAGGGCCAGGCAGTAGTGAAGGACCTCGGGCCGATCGGAGACTAGGCGCTGAGGGCTACACGAGTCGGCCACACATGGCTTTAAAGTATCGGAACGGAGGGTTTGATCACGTGGATCCTGGTTGACGGCTACCTCCAAAGTCGTGAGCGCACTCGCCGCTAACGACCTTGCAGACGGCGTGTTTTGTGTTAATGTCGCGTTCACAAAAATGGACGGTGTCGTTGTGAGCAAGGAAGTTCGAGTAGCCAGCGGCGGATTCTTTCAGTGGATCTCATCTGTGTCTGAGATGAAGGGCTTCGCCACCGTGTTCGCGTTTTGCGTCGCGGTAGTGGTGGGCGTAGTCATCTGGATGATCCCATCTGAACAGCGTTCAGTATCGGCTGCAATGTCTGTGGTCCAAACCGGTGCGGTGGTTGTGGGTCTGCTATCACTGGTTCTGATCGCTCGCCAGATCAGGACGACGGCCGCTCAGGCCGCTCACACGGCAGCGATCAACAGTGCGCTTACCTACCATCAGTATTTCGGCGACCTGATCACCGTTCAGGTTCGCCGGCAATTGAGCCATGTGTCCAACACTTGCGGGTTCAGCGATGCCCGGAAGAAGGGGGAACCGATGGACGACAATGCGGTCAAATGCATCAAGAGGTCGCCTAACCACGATGCCGTTGTAGCCCAGTATTTGGATGAGTTCGAGGAATTTTGCGGCGCAATTCACGCAAAACTTCTGAATGAAGACTATGCTTATGGCCTAGAAGCAACCCGTATCATCCGAACTTGGGCGGTCTTCAAGCCGTACATCCTCGCAACGAGGAAGGAGACCGAGGATTTCCGCACCTACGTAGAGTTGGAGCGGATTGCTGGAAGTTGGACTGAGCGACGCAAAGCCGAAGACACAAAAGAAGCGAACGCGAAGCTCAATAGGGATGCCGCTAACGGCATCCAGAGTGTTGTTCCGGGTGGCTGACGTAGCGACGAACATCATAGATTTTTACCCCCGTGGAAGTAGGAGCGCACTATGAATGACAAGAACGGCTGGTAAAGAGGAATTGTCCTTCAACCGCAATGGCCCCGCATGTCGGGGCCATTGCTTTTACTGAGCTGTGGACCAGCTTGCATGACTAGTTCATGCGGCGGCTGATGTAAGTCGCAGCAGCTGCGACCGCCGGTCGTATCCTTCCGGCCATGCTTGCTTCGCACGGCCACCACGGTTTCCGCACCACCCCGATCCCCTCTGGCTGGGTCCAGACCGGTGAGCGCTGGGCGCTCTGGTACAACGGCCGGGAGACAGCGAGCGTCATCGCTGATGGCGGGTCCGGCGTACGCCTGTGGATGGAAGGCCAGAAGATGTGGCAGGTAAAGGAAGTGCGCGCGGCGAGCGTCCGGCAGGCGAAGCGGTACGCCGAGCGTTGGTGCGCGGCCAGGCTCTATCCCGAGCTGCCCCTGCGCGAGGCCGTCGCCCGGCTGACGGATAGCACCCCGATCCGGCTGCCCCCGCCACTGCCCGGCCTGCCGCCTACGCGCGCGCAGCAGCAACAGGCCCGGTGCCTGGCTGAGTCTGGGGTGCTGGATTTGACACGAATCAAAGAGGCGCTGGAGCCGCGCAATCCGCCGGCAGCTACCAAGCCCAGGGCGAGGGATCCTCAGAAGCTGCGGGTTAGGGCGGCGCTGCAGCAGCTACGGCGCGGCGTTTGAGCTGAGGCCGAAGTGCGCTGCCCATTCCTCCCTGAGTGGGCGGCGCTTGTCTAGAAGCTGCCCGCGGCGATATGCCGCCTCCGCCTTGTTCCTGCTGGCATGTGTCGGCGCCATCCCACCACCTCGTTGGCGTGGTCGGTCGTCTCTGCCCCCAGTCGCGGAAGCTCGACTGGAATTTGTTGCCCGAGCTTTCAGATTACTCGACCGGCTGATGCCGTCGCGGTAAGTCAACTTCGATGGGGTCTCCCCCGATCGCGTCGGCAACACCGGGCCAGAAGCCTGCGACAGGCAGCAGCGCAGCACTGATCGGCGGCTTTTGTGAGGGCGTGTGGATCCATGCCACTCCTACACTCAAAAAGGCGGCGAGAACAGTGATCAGGGCTATACAATTTCCTCGCCTCCAGTTCATTCGCCTCGCAAGCATCTGACCGAGCAGAACGATCACTACAGACGTCCCCGCCCACAATCCAGTTGACAGAAGCTGCGACTGGGTGATTTGTGACGTCCCTTTCGGGAGCGAGGGTAGGAAGTAAGCCAAGGAAGCTATGCAGATAAATGCGAACAGCGTGAACGCTCTACCATAAGATGTAGGGGAATGAGCCCTGACCCATATAAGTTGCCCAATGAGCAACATCACAAACCCGATTGCATAGTAGAAGGCGCCTAGAGAACCGGCGCCGCCAGCTGCTGCTGAACAGACCAGGGCCAGTGCGAATGGCAGATAGGGGATCAGTCTTGAAGCTGACGACGCCATCAGGTCATTTCTCCTGGACTTTGACCACGCCGCCGACGATCACGGTTCCTGTACGCACAGTTCCACCGCTAGATATCACTCCGCGCGCGTTTAGCCACTGAATGCCCCGGTGGTAGTCAGGCTGATTCTTAGCTTCAGGTCGGTTGTACCAGGAGTAGTCAACCGGAACAGGTTGATCAGAGACGATCGAGAGAAGGTTGCCGACCGAGTCTCTTGCCTCCACGAACTCGACCTGCTGGGTTGTAGAGTTGTACCTAAGAACCACTTTGCCGCCATCAGCAAAATTGGCGGTGATGGTGATTTGGTAGTCTAGGCCGGAATACCATGCGCGGCCTTCTAGCAACGTCATGCGCGCGTAAAGAATAGCCTGCGAGGTGAGGTTGTTCTCCCAGTTGTTGGTGTCCTTCATCCAATTGATCAGGCTGGCGCGCGCAGCACCGTCTTCGGTCACGTCGAATGCCGAGTCTGGAAACGCGGCTGGCAAATCGGCAGCTGTCACGACCATTGCTCGGCTCGCAACACGCGCGTTGGCGAGGTTCACAGTGATCTCAATGGGCGCCGTGTTCTGTCGCTCACGATAGACAGCTGAGTAGGCCGCAAACTGACGCTTCACCGCCTCTGAAATCTGGTGATCGGCGGGATGGACGCCGAGCGGTATACCGCCTGCGGGATCGATATGGTTGACGATCCAGCCTTTGACCTCACCGGTAGTGCGATCTCCGATCAACTCAAACCCGAGACCCTGCGACTTCTCTCTGGCAAGTTGCAGCTTCTGGCTAACCGGACATCCGTCACACATCGTGATCTCTGGTAGCCCTGTCTGCGCCATCAGTTGACCACTTGTCATTGCTGCACATAGAGCAAGAACCATTCCTACAATACGCAAGCTACTACTCCTTGTATCATTCGCACCGGCCTTTGGTGGCCGATCATCATGCCTTCGATGCGTATGAGGTAGCAACTTTTGATGGGTAGCGCTTGGAGCTTCCGGACCCCAGGTGTCTCAGGCTGTGGGATAGCGAAAGGGCACGATTCAGTCCACCCTCCCAGCAATGGCGGTCGCATGAAGATTCCAGTTTTCCGCTCTCCGCACTCCACGACGATGATCGCCGACGACCTGGTGGCCCACGGGATCGTCGTGGTTGACACCATGAGGACGCCGGCACGGCGCTTGGCCCACGAACTGCGCTAGCGGCTGGGGATCGAGCCACCGGATGACGAGCGGGAGGATGCCGACTTCCTGCTGCACCTGTCGTGCGACGTGGAGCCGTTGAACGAGTATGGGTGGGTCGATTACTACGTCCACAGTGGAACCTCCCCCGTCGACGCTATGCGCGCAAAGGACCTGGTCCGCCTGGCCGTCCGCCAGTGGGGCACGGTTGGGAAGCCCGACTACTTCGTCGCGACCCTGCCCCCGTAAGCCATTGCGTGGACGGGGTGGGCGTCGGAGGCTGATCGGGCGCACAACAGGCGCCAGATTGATGGACAGTTGCGTGTCGTAAAAGCTTGTCTAGAGCTAAAAGTGTGTGTGGTGGTTGCGAGGTGACCTGGCATGGCTTAGGCGCAGTTCGTCTCGAGAACATTGCTGTACACGGACATGTCACTCCCTCATAAGGCAAGGTCGCCCGGTAGTATCGAGGCCGAACATTACCCCAGCTGGCGGGCGATCTCAGAGGCAGGTTCGTGGTAGTAGATCATCAAAGACTTGAGGTCTCGATGTCCGATGATTCTAGCCAACTGCAAGATATCCAACTTCTTAGAGAGCCTCCAGATGGCCTCGGCTCGGCTGTCGTGGAAGTGCACTTCGCGATGGCCCGTCGAGTCTCGAACTTTTCGCCAGAGCGCATCTCGCACGGCAGACTTGAGCTGGAAGACGGGCCCGAAGCCAAGGGGAAGTGCTCTCAGGATCTCGCAGGCCCGCCGGCTGAGCGGTACATCCCTCGCGTCGCCGTTCTTGGTTTTTGGCAAGTGCACGTACTGCTCGGAAAGATGCACGTTCGGCCAAGTCAGCGACAGGATCTCACCTGACCGCATTGCGGTCTCAAGCGCTAGAAGGAACGCCAAGCCCGTCCGCTGGGTGGCCGTTTCCGCCGACAGACCCGTCTCGAGCCCGAACGCTGCGATCAGGTCGGCTTCCTCAGTGGGAGATACGCGTCGCGCGCGGCCTTTAGGCTGTTGCGGCCAGCGAACGTCCGACATGGGGTTTTGCTTGATCCACTTCCATTCCCGGCGCGCCGTCTCGAATACGGACCGCATCAGGTTCATTTCGCGAGCAACCGTCCCAGGCTTGACCTGCTTCAGTCTTCCATCTCGCCAAGCGATGATGTCCGAACTGTCGATCGCCGCGATGCGCCGGTCCAGGAGCGGAAGCGCCCGTTCCCAAGCAGCGATGCGGACCGCCTCCCACCGTTCGCCAGCTCGCTTGGGCGCCTCTTCCTTGACGTAGCGGCGCATCGCTTCGCGCAGTGACTTGTCTGGCAGCTTCCCACCTCGAAGCTCCGCCTCTCGCTCAAGAGCCCACTTCGCAGCTTCCTGCTTCGTGTGCTTGGTAGTCGAGTCGCGAACGCCTGCCACGTACACCTGCACGCGCCACTTGTTCCCCGATCGTTGGATGCTGGCCATGGCCGCATCATATGGGGAATTTTTGGGGAGAGTAGCCGGGCAAGTCCGGGCAAATCGTGGTGATCGCGGAAGTTCGGATCACCCTAAGTGCCTGATTGCGCGCCGAATCGGGGTGAATCGTGGCGAACACGTCGGCTCCCCGAAACGTGCGATGGTGCCCGGAGCCGGAATCGAACCGGCATGACCTTGCGGTCGGCGGATTTTAAGTCCGATGCGTCTACCAGTTTCGCCATCCGGGCCTGCAGTGCGGCGCCGATTGTAGCCCAGCGGGGGCTCCAGCACCGGCGGCCGGGCATCGCACGGCGCGCTTAACTGTAGCGCCCATTCATGCCATAGTCCCGACCATCGTTCCCAGGGGGGGAGCCACCTGATGTCGCTCTACGCGATCGCCTACGTCAGCGATGCCCGCGCCGATCTGCGGACATCCGATCTTGACCGCCTGCTGGCCGATGCCACGGCGTTCAATCGCGTGGCTGGCGTCACCGGGGTGCTGATGTTCGACGGTGCGCGCTTCCTGCAGTATCTCGAAGGTCCGCAGGATGGTATCGATTCGGTGTTCCCGCGCATCCTCAATGCCCGCAGCCATACCCAGTTGAAGGTGCTGTGCCGGGCGCCCGTGCCGCAGCGGGCGTTCCCCCGCTGGAACATGGGGACGCGACGCATCGAGGCGGAGCTGCTGGCACAGATCGTCGGTGAGGCGTGGCCGGGGTTGACGCTGGGCAGCGTGGGGTTCGAGCACCTGCTGCAGGCCTGGACCGGGGCCGATGGCGAGCTGGAGCCTGCCGCGGTCGCACTGGGCTCCTGACCTTGGCGACAAGGTCCTGACACCGTTACGCTGTAGCCCTCTTGCGAAGACTTCCCGGAGTGGGCAGCGAATGAGCGTGATGGCCGAAGCGGCGGCAGTGGGCGATCCGTCGCTGCCGGCATGGCGGGTACATTGATGAGCGTGCCGGTGTCGGCGGCGGAAGCGCCTCGGTTCGCGGTGATCGGTCTGGGTTACGTGGGCCTGCCACTGGCCGTGGCCTTCGGCCGGGAACAGCGGACGCTCGGCTTCGACATCGACCCCGAACGCATCGCCGAGCTGCGCGCGGGCCAGGACCACACGCTGGAGGTGGAGGCCGGGGAACTCGCCGCTGCACGCCAGCTGGAGTACAGCAGCGACCCTGCGCGGCTGGACGAGTGCAACGTGTACATCGTCACCGTGCCGACGCCCATCGATGCCTACGAGCAGCCTG
This sequence comes from Stenotrophomonas sp. GD03680, assembly GCF_029844625.1. NCBI lineage: Bacteria > Pseudomonadati > Pseudomonadota > Gammaproteobacteria > Lysobacterales > Lysobacteraceae > Stenotrophomonas > Stenotrophomonas sp. GD03680. The sequence continues at coordinate 243,376 of NZ_JAOCKC010000005.1, forward strand.
ATCTGGAACCCCTGCGCTCGGCGACGCGGTTGATCGCCAGCCATCTGCGCGCCGGCGATCTGGTGATCTACGAGTCCACGGTCTATCCCGGCACGACCGAGGAAGTCTGCGTGCCCTTGCTGGAGCAGGGTTCGGGCCTGCGATTCAACGAAGATTTCTACTGCGGCTACAGTCCGGAGCGGGTCAGCCCGGGGGACCGCCAGCGCCGTCTGGCGGATATCCGCAAGATCACGTCGGGTTCGACACCGGAGGTGGCGTCGGTGGTCGATGGGCTGTACCGCCGCATCATCGACGCAGGCACCTTCCCGGCGCCATCGATGCGCGTTGCCGAAGCGGCCAAGGTGGTCGAGAACATCCAGCGCGACGTCAACATCGCCCTGGTCAACGAGCTGGCGCTGATTTTCGACCGTCTCGGCATCGATACCCAGGACGTGCTGGACGCCGCGGGCAGCAAGTGGAATTTCCTGCCGTTCCGTCCCGGTCTGGTCGGTGGCCACTGCATCGGCGTGGATCCCTACTACCTGCTGCACAAGTCGGAAAGTGTGGGTTACCACCCGGACCTCATCCACACCGCGCGGCAGGTCAACAACCGTGTCGGCGAGCACGTGGCCATGCGCGTCCTGGCCATGTTGGCCGAGCGCGGGCGGACCGCGGCCCAGGCGCGCGTGCTGGTGCTGGGCGTCACCTTCAAGGAAGACTGCCCCGATCTGCGCAACAGTCGTGCGCTGGAGCTGGCGCAGCGCCTGGCAGACGCAGGCGCCCAGGTCGATGTCAGCGATCCATGGGTGGGCCCGGCGGCCTTGGCCGATGCCGGTGTGCGGTGGCTGGCCGAGCCGAAGGCCGGCTGTTACGACGCGGTCGTATTGGCAGTGGCGCATGCCAGTTTCAAGGCGATGGATGAAGCCCGCATCCGCGGCCTGCTGGCGCCCGGCGGCCTGGTGTATGACGTGAAATCGGCCTGGCCGCGCAGCGTGGTCGACGATCGCCTGTAGGCGTTGATGATGGCGGGCGCGGTAGACTCGGCTGCAGTTGCAACCAAGGAACGCCATGCACCGGTATATCGTCTACCTGCTCGCCATCCTGATGTTCCCCGTCTGCCTGTGGCTGGCCACGATATGGCCTGCCTGGTACTGGGGCGTCGGTCTGACCGCCGCGATGGTGGCGCTGGGGACCTGGGATCTGCTGCAGAAGCGCAGCACCCTGCGCCGCAACTATCCGGTCATGGCGCACTTCAGATACGGGCTGGAATCGATCGGCCCGGAGATCCGCCAGTATTTCGTGCAGAGTGATCTGGAAGACGTGCCCTTCTCGCGCCAGCAGCGTGCACTGATCTACCAGCGTGCCAAGAACGAGATGGATACGGTGCCGTTCGGCACGCTGCGTAGTGCATATGCGGTGGACTACGAATGGATCAACCATTCGCTGGCACCGACCACCATCGCCCGGCACGATTTCCGTGTGCTGATCGGCGCAGGCTGCGCCAAGCCCTATTCGGCCAGTGTGTTCAACATCTCGGCGATGAGCTTCGGCTCGCTGTCGGCCAACGCGATCCGCGCGCTCAACGAAGGCGCACGCCGTGGCGGCTTCTATCACGATACGGGCGAAGGCTCGATCTCGCCGTACCACCGTGAGATGGGCGGCGATCTGGTCTGGGAGATCGGCTCGGGCTACTTCGGTTGCCGCGACGAGAAGGGCGGTTTCAGCGAAGAGCGGTTCGTCGCCAACGCCACCCATGACCAGGTGAAGATGATCGAGATCAAGCTGTCCCAGGGGGCCAAGCCCGGTCATGGCGGCGTATTGCCCGCGCCGAAGGTGACGGCCGAGATCTCCGTGACCCGTGGCGTGCCGATGGGGGTGGACTGTGTATCTCCGTCGCGGCACTCGGCGTTTTCCACGCCGGTCGAACTGCTGCAGTTCGTCGCCCGCCTGCGCGAACTGTCCGGTGGCAAACCGGTCGGCTTCAAGCTGGCCATCGGCCATCCCTGGGAGTGGTTCGGCATCGCCAAGGCGATGCAGGAGACCGGCCTGTTGCCGGACTTCATCGTTGTCGATGGCGCCGAGGGCGGCACGGGCGCGGCACCGGCCGAGTTCGTTGATCATGTGGGCGTGCCGATGCACGAGGCGCTGCTGCTGGTCCACAACACCCTGGTCGGGCTGGAACTGCGCGAGCGCATCCGCATCGGTGCGGCCGGCAAGATCACCAGCGCATTCGACATTGCCCGGACCATCGCGCTCGGCGCGGACTGGTGCAATGCCGGTCGTGGCTTCATGTTCGCACTGGGGTGCATCCAGTCGTTGAGCTGCCACACCGACAAGTGCCCGACCGGCATCGCCACGCAGGACCCGGCGCGCTGGAAGCACCTCGACGCGCCTGACAAGGCCACGCGCGTGCACAGCTACCACGAGCACACGCTGCATGCCCTGAAGGAGCTGTTGTGCGCGGCCGGCCTGAATGATCCGGCCGAACTGGGGCCGGAGCACATCCTGCGCCGCGTGTCGCCGGTGGAGATCCGCTCGCTGGCGACGCTGTATCGCTATCTGGAGCCGGGAGAACTGCTGCGGCGGGTGCCGGATCACGCGGTATTCCATGCGTTCTGGGCAGATGCGCGCAGTGATTCATTCCAGCCGCCGGCGCGGATCCAGGCGCTGAGAGCCAGCAAGTCGCGGTGATGGGATTCCACACGGAGGTTGCATGCAGTTCAGGACCGGGACGATCGACGATGTCACGCCGCTGTGGGCCCTGCGCACGCGGTGCGTGCGCGAGACCTGCAGCAGTCACTATCCGCCGGAGGTGATCGCACCCTGGGCGGCGTCGCCGCCGCCGGCGCAGTATCCGCGGCTGTTGTCGCAGGGCGGCTGCGTGGTGACCGAAGGCGGGCAGGGCGAGCTGCTCGGCTTTGGCGTGCTGGATATCGATGGCAATGAGGTGGATGCGCTGTTCGTCGATCCGGATCGTGGCGGACAGGGTATCGGCCAGGCGCTGATGCAGCGTCTGCTGGCGCTGGCCGATCCGGGGCGCGAGGTGGTGCTGTCGGCCTCGCTCAATGCCGTGTCCTTCTATCAGCGGCAGGGTTTCATCCGCGAACGCGAGGAAATCTATCCCCATCCCAGCGGGGTACCACTCGCCTCTGTACGCATGCGAAGGCCGTGGTGAGGCGCTGCTTCCGGTAGCGCCGAGCCCCGCCCGCTGCTACCACAGGCGATTCAGCGTGTGGCCAACCACTGGATCACGCCTTCGGCGGCGCGCAGGCCACTGGCATAGCAGGCCGTCAGCAGGTAGCCGCCGGTCGGCGCCTCCCAGTCCAGCATTTCGCCAGCGCAGAACACGCCGGGCAGGGCACGCAGCATCAGCCCTGCGTCGAGCGCGTCCAGCCTTACCCCTCCGGCCGTGCTGATCACCTCGGCCATCGGCCGCGGGCGCAGCAGTTTCAGCGGCAGGCGCTTGAGCGTCGCTGCGACCGCTGCAAGATCTTGGCCCGCATCCTTGCCGAGGTGCTCGAACACAAGTGCCGCTTTCACTGCGTCCACCCCGGCCTGGCGGCGCAGGTGTTCACCGAAGCTGCGGCCCTTGCGTGGACGCGACAGATCGGCCAGCAGGCGTGCTTCATCGCGACCCGGCGCCAGGTCCAGCCACAATGGCGCACAACCCTTGCGGTTGATGGTTTCGCGCAGGTCGGCCGCCAGCGCGTAGATCAGGCTGCCTTCGATGCCATAGTCGCTGGCGACGCATTCGCCCTGCAGTGACCGTGGTTGGCCTGTCAGGTCGATCCAGTGCGCCACCACTGGCTTCAAGGGGGCACCGGCATTGCGCTGGGCGAACAGGGGCGTCCAGTCAACGTCGAATCCGCAGTTGGCGGCCTGCAACGGTGCGATGTCCACGCCGCGTGCCTGCAGCGGTGCCACCCAGGCACCGTCGCTGCCGAGGTGCGGCCAACTGCCGCCGCCCAGCGCCAGCACGGTGGCATCAGCGTGCACGTCGAGGTGGCCGTCTTGGGTGTTGAAGCGCAGCGCGCCGTCGCTGGCCCATCCGCACCAGCGGTGATTCACGTGCAGGCGTACGCCCTGCTCCTTCAAGCGGCGCACCCAGCCGCGCAGCAGGGGCGCAGCCTTGCGATCGACCGGGAACACGCGGCCGGAACTGCCGACATAGGTCTCCACGCCAAGATCGGCGGCCCAGTCGCGCAGTGCCTGCGCGTCGAACCCGTCCAGCCAGCGGCCGACTTCACCGGCCTGCTCGCGGTAGCGGCTGTCGAACAGTGGGCGCGCATCGGAGTGGGTCAGGTTGAGCCCGCCCTTGCCGGCGATCAGGAACTTGCGACCGGGGGAACCCTTGGCTTCATAGAGGTCCACCTCCAGGCCGGCGGCGCGCAGGCGCTCGGCAGCGAACAGCCCTGCCGGGCCGCCACCGACGACAGCCACGCGGCGCGGTGCATGTCGATCAGGGTTGGACATCGAGCAGCTCGACATCGAACACCAGCGAGGAGCCCGGCGGGATCGGGCCGGCGCGACGGCTGCCGTAGCCCAGGTCCGGGGGGATCATCAGGGTGCGCTTGCCGCCGACCTTCATGCCGGCCACGCCTTCATCCCAGCCGCGGATGACCTGGCCGGCACCGAGCACGAAGGTGAACGGCTGGCCGCGTCCGACCGAGCTGTCGAATGTCTTGCCATGCTTGCTCTCGGTGCGGTTGTCGTAGATCCAGCCGGTGTAGTGCACGGTGACCTTCCGTCCCGCCACCGCTTCGGCCCCGGTACCGGGCTGGGTGTCGATGCGCTCGAAGGTGGTCAGCGTGCCTCCCGGTGGTGGGCCGGACGGCTCCATCGAGCAGCCGGCAGCAGCAAGGGACAGCAACAGGGGAAGCAGCAGTCGGCGCATCGGGCATCTCCGTCGGGCGCAGGGCGAGGGCGGCAAGGGTAGCGCATCGGCGCCGGGTATCATGGCGCCATGGCCAAACTCCTGCTCAATCTGCGCAATGTCGGCGATGACGAATACGCCGACGTCTGCACGCTCCTGGATCGCCACGGCATCGCCTGGTACCGCACCGAGCCCAGTCCCTGGGGCATTTCCAATGGCGGGCTGTGGCTGCGCGAGGACGGCGATCATGCGCACGCCAAGGCATTGATGGCCGAGTACCAGGCCGAGCGCGCGCCACGCATCCGGGCCGAGCGTGAGCAGGCCCTGCGTGATGGCACGGCCGAGACCTTCGGCAGCCTGCTGCGGCGCCGGCCGCTGTATGTCGTGCTGGTACTGCTGGCGATGCTGGGCGCTGCTGCCCTGGTGCTGCTGCCGTTCATGCTGCTGCGGGGGTAGGGCGCTCCAGCCGCCGATCATCGACGTCGGGGCCTGACCCGGTGGCGGCCAGGCGCTAAAATGCGCGGATGATCGCCAATACCGCCGCCTATCATTTCACCGCCATCGACGCCCCCGAGGTTCTGTGCGACCAACTGCTGGCGCGTGCCGAAGCGGCTGGGCTGCGCGGCACGATCCTGGTGGCGGGCGAGGGCCTGAATCTGTTCCTGGCGGGCGCCCCGGCCGCCATCGAGGGCTTCTACGCGGCGCTGCGTGAGGATCCGCGTCTGGCCGGAATGCGGGTCAAGACCAGTTTCAGCGAGCATCAGCCCTTCGCGCGGCTCAAGGCCAGAGTGAAGCCGGAGATCATCAGTTTCCGCCGCGATGACGGCCAGCCGCTGGCCTATCCACGCGCGCCGGCGGTCGATCCGGCCACCGTACAGCGTTGGTTGCGGCAGGGCCACGACGATGCGGGAAAGCCGGTGGTGATGCTCGATACCCGCAATCTGCAGGAGGTGGAGTACGGCACGTTCAAGGACGCGCTGGTGCTGCCGATCCACAAGTTCACCGATCTGCCGGAGGCCCTGGCGCCGCACCGCGACGCATTGAAGGACAGCACCGTGGTCAGCTTCTGCACGGGTGGCATCCGCTGCGAGAAGGCCGCACTGTGGATGCTCAATGACGGCATGGACAACGTGCTGCAGCTCGATGGCGGCATTCTCGGCTACTTCGAAGAGGTGGGCGGCGAGGGCTACGACGGGCGCTGTTTCGTGTTCGACGAACGGGTGGCGCTGGATGCGGAGCTCAGGCCGCTGGTGGATGAGCCGCTGCCGGAACCACGCCCCAGCGCCTTCTGAGCGGCTGTCCCGGGCGCCGGTCGTGCACGGCTGTCCGGTCCACCTGGGGAGCTGACCCGCCCGGCAGGAATCAGCGTCCCGCCACCGGCACTGGCCGCCGTGCCGGGCCGACCCCATGCAGAGGGGATCTTTTGACGGAAACCGCCTGATGATCCCGTTGTCGATCCTCGACCTGGCCCCGGTCTGCGAGGGCAGCGATACCACCGCCGCCTTCTCCAACATGCTGGAACTGGCCCAGCATGCCGATGCGCTGGGCTACCGCCGCTACTGGCTGGCCGAACACCACAACATGCCCGGTATCGCCAGCGCGGCCACCGCCGTGCTGATCGGGCACGTTGCCGGTGGCACGCAGCGCATCCGTGTCGGTGCAGGCGGCATCATGCTGCCCAACCATGCGCCGCTGCAGGTGGCCGAGCAGTTCGGCACGCTGGCCTCGCTCTATCCGGACCGCATCGATCTGGGGCTGGGGCGGGCGCCCGGCACCGACCAGCCGACCGCCCGCGCGCTGCGGCGCTATTTCGACAGCGCTGACCAGTTCCCGCAGGATGTGCGTGAGCTGCTGCATTACTTCGAGCCGGTCCAGCCCGGTCAGGCGGTGCAGGCCGTGCCTGGCGGCGGCCTGCGGGTGCCGACGTGGATCCTGGGTTCCAGCCTGTTCGGTGCGCGCATGGCGGCATCGATGGGGCTGCCGTACGCCTTCGCCTCGCACTTCGCCCCGGACGCGATGGATGAGGCGCTGGCAGTCTACCGCCGCGAATTCCGTCCTTCGGCCACGTTGAAGCAACCGCACGCGATGCTGGCATTGAACGTGGTGGCCAGCGACAGCGAAGCCGAATCGCGCCGCCTGTTCACCAGCCAGCAGCAGAGCTTCGTCAATCTGCGCCGGGGGCGTCCCGGCAAGATCCCGGCACCGATCGACGACATCGAATCGTTCTGGGAGCCGCACGAGAAACTGGGTGTCGAGCGGGCATTGGAGTGCACGGTGCTGGGTGATCCGCAGCAGGTGGCCGAGGGTATCGCCGCGTTCGTCGAACGCCATCGACCTGACGAACTGATGCTCACCGCCAATCTGTATGACCATCGCGCGAGGCTGCGCTCGTTCGAGCTGACCATGCGGGCGTGGCACGATCGCCACGCGGGCTGAACGATTGCATCACGGCGCATTGCAGACCTTCCGCGTCTGATGGGGGCTCCCTACCCCTGGAGCTCCCCATGTCGGATTCCCGCGCAGAACACATCGCCCAACTGGCCGAACTGATCAAGGACGTGGAGGTGGCGATGTTCACCACGGTCGGTGTCGATGGTCGCCTGTACAGCCGTCCGCTTGGTACCCAGCAGGTCGCCTTCGATGGTGACCTCTGGTTCGCTACCGCAGCCGACAGCCCGAAGGTGGCGGAGATCGCACTCAATCCGCGGGTCAACGTGGCCTACGCCTCGACGTCGAAGAACACCTATGTGTCGGTGGCGGGCAATGCGCGCATCGTCGACGATCGAGCCAAGGTGGAAGCGCTGTGGTCGCCAGCGATGAAGCTGTTCTTCCCCGGCGGCAAGGACGATCCGAACCTTCGGCTCATCCACGTGCAGGCTGAATCGGCCGAGTACTGGGATGGACCGGGCACGCTGCTGGGCAGGGCGCTGACGTTCGTGCTGTCTGCGGTACAGGATGAGCCAGGCCAGCTTGCCGACAACGGTTTCGTCGACCTGCGTTGATGGGCCCGGTTCAGAACCAGCGCTGGAACAGTTCGACGGTGTAGCTCACCAGTTGGCCGGAACTGAAACCAAAGAACGCGATTGCCGCCAATGCTCCGATCCAGTTGACCAGCATCAGCGCGCCGTCGCGCTCGAGCAGGGCCAGGGAGAACAGCAGCAGCTGGAAGCCGAACAGATAGTTGGTGAACGGGATCGGCAGCGACAGCAGGATGCCCAGCAGGACCAGCAGTGCGCCGGTGAACGCGTGAGCCGGCAGCGGCTTGAGCAGCTGCGGCAGGCGTGGCTTGAGCATGCGGTCCAAGCGCCGCAGCGGGCGGTCGATGCGGTCCAGGAACCGGTGCATGGTGCCGCGCTTCGGCCCGCGGCGGGCGATGAAGCCCGGCAACCAGGGGCGCCGCATGCAGCACAGCATCTGCAGGCCGATGAGGATCACCAGGGGGCCACTGACCGCACCGCCCAGCCCCGGAATCGGGATGAACGATGGCAGGATCGCCACGAACAGGAAAACGCCGAAGGCGCTCTGCTGCAGATCCTGCAGGATCTGGCCCAGCTTCATGTGCTGGGCCGGATCACCCCAGGCGAACATTTCCAGCAGCGTGCGGATGCCTTCGTTGCGATAGGCAGGTGCTGCGTCGCGCGGGCCGGACTCAGGCGGTGAGCTCATCGGCCTGCTCGTCCGACAGCGTGCGCAGCAGCAGCTTGTCCACACGTGCACCGTCCAGGTCGACGATCTCGAAGCGCCAGCCGGCCCAGTCGAAGTACTCGCCCGCGTGCGGGATGCGGCCGAAGTAGTGGATGCACATGCCGGCCAGGGTGTAGTAGTCGCCCTCTTCGGCGTCGGGAAGCTCGTTGCTGCCGATCAGCTCGCGGAGGTCGTCCACCGGCAGCGAGCCGTCCACCAGCAGCGAGCCGTCCTCACGGGTCACCACCAGTGCGTCCTCGTCGGCATTCTCCACCGCCTGCAGGCGGCCGACCACTGCGCCCATCAGGTCGCTGATGGTGACCAGTCCCTGGATCTCGCCGTATTCGTCGACGACCAGCGCCATCGACTGCTGTTCTTCCCGGAAGATCTCCAGCAGCTTCATCGCATGGGTGGACTCGGAAACGTACAACGGCTCGCGCAGGGTCTGGAACAGCGCGTTGTCGCCGCGTGCCATGCGGGTCGCCAGCGATTTCAGTTCAAGCACACCAACCACATCCATGTCGTTGTCGCGATAGACCGGATAGCGCGAGAACTCATGCTCGGCCATGATTTCCAGGTTGCGGTCCAGGCCGGCCTGCGTGTCCAGCCAGGCGATCCGGTTGCGCGGCGTCATCAGGCTGTCGGCGGTGCGATCGCCCAGCCGCATCACGCGGTTCATCATGTCCCGCTCATGGGTGTCGATCACACCTGCCTCGTGGCTTTCGGCCACCAGCATGCGGATCTCCTCTTCGGTCACCGAGGCGGCTTCGTCCTTGCCCAGGCCAAGTGCCTTCAGCACCAGCTGGGTCGTCCTGGACAGCAGCCAGACGAAGGGCAGGGCCAGTTTGGCCAGCCAGCTCATCGGCATGGCCACCAGGCTGGCAATGGTCTCGGAGCGGGTCAGGGCCAGCCGCTTGGGCACCAGCTCACCAAAGATCAGGGTCACGAAGGTGATGAGGGTCACGGCCAGCGTGGTGCCGACCTGGGAGGCGTAGGTGAAGCCGGGCATCAGGCCCTGCAGCCAGCCGGCAATGGCGTCGCCGATGGCGTCGCCGCCCAGGTAGCCGGTCAGCACGCCGATGACGGTGATGCCGATCTGGACCGTGGACAGGAAGCTCTCGGGCTTTTCGGACAGCTCCAGGGCCTTGGCGGCGCGCTTGGAGCTGCCGGCCATCTGCTTGAGACGGCTCTTGCGCGAGGTCATGACCGACATCTCGGACATGGCGAAGAAGCCGTTCAACAGAACCAGCGCGAAGACAATCAAGATCATTTCAAACACGGGCGTCGTCCCCGGTTGGTGGCAGGGAGGGCGGGTGCTTGCGATGGCGGCAGGCGCTCAGGAGCAGAGTCCGGCGCGGCGCTGGGGGATAAGGGTCGTCGTCCATAAGGTGCGCCCGAGGGCGCGCTGGCATCTTAGCAAAGGGCCGTGGCAAGGTGGCAACTGCCTGTTCAGGTTGGCGGGTTCCACCCCCGGAAAGGGGGCGGGGATACCCGAGATGGTCATCTAGCCGTCATAATTCCGTCCGGTGCCGTCCTTCCCGCGACGGCTGACAGGTTTCTCAATGTTCTCTCTGCAGACCATTTTCGGTTCCGGCAAACAGTTCTACACCCTGCTCGATGAGGCTGCCGTCGCGGCCTCCGACGCCGCCAAGGCGCTGCATTCCATGCTGCGCGAGGCCGACCGCCAGCCCGCGCTGGACGCCTTCAAGCTGGCCCGCCTGCGCGAGCGTGCGGCGTCGGACAAGATCAGCCAGGCGCTGGTGGACAGCTTCATGACGCCGATCGAGCGTGAAGACATCGAAGCGCTGGGGTCGGCGCTGTACAAGATCCCCAAGCAGATCGAGAAGTTCGCCGATCGCTATTCGCTGGCCACGACCCACCTGGAGCACATCGACTTCGCGCCGCGCGCGGCGATGCTGGAGCAGGCCGCCGGCGTGGTGGTGGAGATGGTGGCCGACCTGCGCCACATGAACCTGGACCGGATGACCGCGCTCAACGAGAAGCTGCGCTCGCTGGAGAACGAGGCCGACCGGCTGATGCTGGAGCTGTACCGTGACATCTATTCCGGGCGCCTGGACAACCTGCAGATGTTCCTGCTCAAGGAATTCTTCGAGATCCTGGAAAAAGCCATCGACCGCTGCCGCGAGGCCGGCGTGGTGGCGTACCAGATCGTGCTGAAGAACAGCTGACGGACGCCGCCGCATGTTGACCCTCGTCCTGGTGGTGATCCTGGCTGCGCTCGTCTTCGAGTTCATCAACGGCTTCCACGACACCGCCAACTCCATCGCCACCGTGGTGGCGACCAAGGTGCTCTCGCCCGGCTGGGCGGTGATGCTCGCCGCCTTCATGAACCTGATCGGTGCCCTGACCGGTACCGCGGTCGCGCTGACCATTGCGTCGGGCCTGCTCAACACCAACGTGGTCGATGTCACCCCGCAGGTGATCCTGTGCGCCCTGCTGGGCGGCATCATCTGGAACCTGATCACCTGGTGGAAGGGGCTGCCGTCCTCGTCCTCGCACGCGCTGATCGGCGGCCTGTGCGGCGCCGGCCTGGCGGCCGCCCACAACAACTGGGATGCGCTGATCTGGTCCGAACGGCTCGGCAGCTGGGCGCAGAACAAGGGCCTGCTGTGGAAGGTGTTCGTGCCGATGATCACCTCGCCGATTGCCGGCTTCCTGCTGGGCATCGTGGTGATGGTGCTGCTGTGGGGCCTGATTGCCGGTCTGGCCAGGATCGGTGGTGCGATTGGCCGCCTGGCCCGTCCGCGCTGGGTCAATGCCTTCTTCGGCAAGGCGCAGATCGTCTCGGCCGCCTACATGGGCTTCGCACACGGGCACAACGACGCACAGAAGACCATGGGCATCATCGCCATGACCCTGATCGGTGCCGAAGCCACCGGTGCACTGGACAACCTGCCGTCCTGGCTGGCCTTCATGCACCCGGATGCGCAGGCCGGTGACGGCATCGCGATGTGGATCGTGCTGACCTGTGCGGTGGTGATGGCCGCCGGTACCGCTTCGGGTGGCTGGAAGATCATCAAGACGCTGGGCCACAAGATGGTCAAACTGCATCCGATCCACGGCTTCGCGGCGGAGACCAGCTCGGCCACCATCCTGACCCTGGCCGCCCATTTCGGCATGCCGGTCTCGACCACGCACAGCATCTCCACCGCGATCATGGGCGTGGGCTTTGCCAAGAATCCGCGTTCGCTGAAGTTCGGCGTGATCGAGCGCATCGTCTGGGCCTGGATCCTGACCATCCCGGCGGCAGGCGGCTGTGCGTACCTGATCCTGAAGCTGTTCGAGCTGTTCGGCTGGACCTGATGCCAGCAACCCTGGGGTCAGAGCCCTTTCCCTGCAGATAGGGATCTGACCCCGGAAATGAAGAAGCCCGCCGGATTCCGGCGGGCTTTTTTCATGGTCAGATCGTTTTTCCGTATCCAGCGTGTCGACCAAGGTCGACACCCACCAACAGCAGCAGGAACCTCGCCAGCCCACGGAAACCCGGCTTTTGCCGTTGCCGTTGCCGTTGCCGTCAGCGGGCGCCGGGCCGCAGGCGCGGCCGAACCCCTCAGTTGCGCTGGAACAGTGCCTGCACATCCTTGCGGAATGCCGCCTGGCTGTCGGCACGGCTGTAGAACATGTGCCCGCCCGGGTAGCTGCGCACCTGCACGCGGTCCGGGTTGCTGCCCATCGCCGGCATCTGGTCCACGGTCAGGATCGAGCCCATGAACGGGCATGACAGGTCATTCCAGCCGTGCGCGATCAGCACCTGCAGATTCGGATCGATCGCCACCGCCTGGCGCAGCTGGGTCACCGCACCCTGGCGCAGGTCCCCGTTGCGGTCCCACAGCCGGTTCACCTCGTAGTTTAATGCCTGGTAGCGCGCATCGACCTTCCAGCCCACCACGCGAGTGACGAAGTCGACCATCGCGGTGGTGGTCGGCGCGATGATGCTGTCGAGCAGGGGATCGTTGGCGCGCTGTTCCGGATCGTTCGGGAACGGATCAAACGCCGTCACGTTCGAGTCGTAGCGGCTGCCCAGCGTGCCCTTGTCGCGGAACACTTCGCGCAGATAGGCCTGGGTTTCCAGGCGGCCGCCGGCACGACGCACGAACTGCGGGTCCAGCCCGGTCAGCTCGGTGACCCGGCGCAGCATCGCCTCGGTGGCCTGCGGATCGCTGCGGCCCTTCATCAGGGCGGTGGCGTAATCGCCGCGGGTGTACTCGATCACCTCGCGCATCGCCGCGTCGGTCAGGCGGCCCTGGCGCTCCAGGTGCGCCGCTGCGATCGACGGCAGGGTCTGCATCCACGCCATCGGCGAGACGTCGGCGTTGTCTTCCAGGGTCGGGCTCAGGTACGGCGAGACCAGCACCAGGCCGTTCATCGCAACGCCCAGCCGCGTCTGCAGGTAGTGGGTGATGCGTGGGCCGCGGTAGCCACCGTAGCTCTCACCGGTGAGATACTTGCGCGACGCCATGCGCTGGTTGCGCAGCAACCAGTCGTAGATCGATCGCGACAGGTACTCGATGTCGGCACTGGGGTTGTACAGTGCCTTCTTGGCTTCGTCATCGCCGATGCGGGCACGGCTGAAGCCGGTGCCGACCGGGTCGATGAAGACCAGGTCGGTGAAGTCCAGCCACGTTCCCGGATTGTCGTGCAGCGTGGCCGGCGCCGACGCGCTGTCGCCCTCCGAGCCGAAGGTCACGACCTTCGGGCCGATGGCGCCCAGATTGAGATACACCGAGGACGCGCCGGGCCCGCCGTTGAGCGCGAAGGTCACCGGCCGGTCCTTGCCGGGCATCGTGTAGGCGGTGAACACTACATCGGCGATCACCTTGCCCTTCTCGTCACGTACCGGCAGGGTCCCTACGGTGGCGGTGTAGTCGAGCGTGCGGCCTGCCAGGCGGATGCTCTGGCGGGTGGAGGCGTCGGCCGGCGGCGCAGGTGCTTCGGCCCTGTCGTCTCTGGCATCGGGCTTGGACTCGGCGGCGGGCGCGGCCAGCACGCTGGCAGGAGCGATGAGCAGGCCGACGCAGAGCGCGGCAGTGTGCAGCAGGAACTTCATGGCACCGGATCGGCAGCGGAAGGGGGTTTCGATGCTAGGCCTCCAGGGTGCCGCGCCGTATGTGTCCAAAGCCATGGCCGGGCGTTGTCGTCGGTTGCGGCCAGATTGGGTCAAGTGGGCAGGGCGGTCGCGGCTTCGTCATCGGCCAGCAGCCCGTACACAGCCGAGTCGGCCAACTCGCCCTGGATGCGCCAGCGTTGGCGCAGGAGGCCCTCACGATGGAAGCCGAGGCGTTCAAGCACGTGCGCGGAGGCCGCATTGCGCGGATCGATCTCGGCTTCGACGCGATGCAGGCGCAGCGTCCGGAACAGGTAGGCCAGCACCTGCTGCAACGCCTCATGCATGTAGCCCCGGCCCTGGACCTCAGGTGCCAGCAGATAGCCGATCTCGGCACGCGCAGCATCGCGATCGACGGCAAACACCACGCAGATGCCCAGCAACGGCCCTTCCAGCGATTCGCGCACGGCCAGCTTGAGCTGGGTGCCGATGGCGTGTGCGGCGAGGTCGTCGTCGATCTGTTCGCGGGCTTCGCCCGGCCGTGTCCAGGCAGGATGGTTCCACCAGCGCATCACCGCCGGGTTGGATTGCAGCGTGAACAACGCAGCAGCGTCATCACGACGGATCGGGCTCAGGACCAGCCGCGTGCTGTGCAGGGGCAGGCCGGGGAACAGCAGCGAGTGGCTGGGCAATGCGGTGGTCCACGCGGATGAGCGCGCATTATGCACCCGCAGGGTTTGCCGATGGGGGTGTAATGCCCCGGTGGGCGGCCTGAAGCGGTACTGCCAGGCCATGCAGCCAGAGCCGTTTCCCGACAGGAAACGGCCCCGGCCCGCGCTGGGGTCAGACTTCCAGCGACGCCAGATCGCCCTTGGTCTCCAGCCAGCCCTTGCGGTCAGACGCCCGCTTCTTGGCCAGCAGCATGTCCATCAGCGAACGGGTCTGCTCGCGATCGTCCACGGTCAGCTGCACCAGGCGACGGGTGTCCGGGTGGATGGTGGACTCACGCAGCTGCGACGGGTTCATCTCGCCCAGGCCCTTGAACCGGGTCACATTGACCGCGCCCTTGATCTTCTCGCGCTCGATCTTGTCCAGCATGGAGCGCTTTTCTTCCTCGTCCAGCGCGTAGAAGACCTGCTTGCCCACGTCGATGCGGAACAGCGGCGGCATTGCCACGAACACGTGGCCGGCGTCGACCAGCGCCGGGAAGTGCTTCAGGAACAGCGCCGTCAACAGGGTGGCGATGTGCAGGCCGTCCGAGTCGGCGTCGGCCAGGATCACCACCTTGCCGTAGCGCAGGCCGCTGATGTCATCCTTGCCCGGATCGCAGCCGATGGCGATGGCCAGGTTGTGCACTTCTTCCGAGGCCAGCACGCTGTTGGAGGAGACTTCCCAGGTGTTCAGGATCTTGCCGCGCAGCGGCATGATCGCCTGGAAATCCTTGTCGCGTGCCTGCTTGGCGCTGCCGCCTGCCGAATCACCTTCCACCAGGAACAGTTCGGTACGCGACAGGTCCTGGCTGATGCAGTCGGCCAGCTTGCCCGGCAGGGCAGGGCCCTGGGTGACCTTCTTGCGGACCACCAGCTTTTCGGTCTTCAGGCGTGCGCTGGCGCGCTCGATGGCGATCTGCGCGATCTTCTCGCCCAGTTCCACGTTCTGGTTCAGCAGCAGGCTGAATGCATCGTGCGCGGCACCTTCCACGAAACCGGCGGCCTGCCGCGAGGACAGGCGTTCCTTGGTCTGCCCGCTGAACTGCGGATCGGTCATTTTCAGCGACAGCACGAACGACACGCGGTCCCACACGTCTTCCGGCGCCAGCTTCACGCCACGCGGCAGCAGGTTGCGGAAGTCGCAGAACTCGCGGAGCGCCTCGGTCAAGCCGGTGCGCAGGCCGTTGACGTGGGTACCGTGCTGGGCAGTCGGGATCAGGTTGACGTAGCTTTCCTGGACCAGCTCGCCTTCCGGCAGCCAGGCCACGGCCCAGTCCACCACTTCGGTGTCCTTCTTCAGGTTGCCGACGAACAGGTCGGCCGGCAGCATTTCGCGCTCGCCCAGCTCCAGCTTCAGGTAGTCGCGCAGGCCGTCCTCGTAGTACCAGGTGTCGACTTCGCCGGTGGCTTCGTCGGTCAGCTTCACGGTCAGGCCCGGACACAACACCGCCTTGGCGCGCAGCAGATGCTTGAGTGCGCGCACCGCGAACTTCGGCGTATCGAAGTACTTCGGGTCGGGCCAGAAGCGCACGCGGGTGCCCGTGTTCTTCTTGCCGACCGTGCCCACCACTTCCAGCGGCGTGGCGCGGTCACCGTTACGGAAGGTGATGCGGTGTTCGGCACCTTCACGCTTGATGTGCACCTCCACCAGGGTCGACAGCGCGTTGACCACGCTGACGCCGACGCCGTGCAGGCCGCCGGAGAAGGTGTAGTTGTTGTTGCTGAACTTGCCGCCCGCGTGCAGGCGGGTCAGGATCAGCTCGACACCCGGGATCTTCTCTTCCGGATGGATGTCCACCGGCATGCCACGGCCGTCATCGCTGACCTCCACGCTGCCGTCCTTGTACAGGGTGATCTCGATCGAGCGGGCGTGGCCGGCGAGGGCCTCGTCCACCGAGTTGTCGATCACTTCCTGCGCCAGGTGGTTGGGGCGCGCGGTGTCGGTATACATGCCGGGACGGCGCTTGACCGGGTCAAGGCCGGACAGGACTTCAATATCGGCGGCGTTATAGCGGGCGTTCATCTATGTTCTAAAGCGCGGAGCGACGCGCAAGTGTGCGGTCTGGGCGGCGAATTTGCACGCCTGCGGTTCAGCCTCGCCACCGGGGAGGGGGTAAAATGGCAGCCGCTGGAATCCGGACGCCAGCGTCCCCATGTCCCAGCCATACCGCGAGGAGGACTCCATGAAGAAGTTGCTGACCATTGCGATCCTGGCCGCTGCCGCCGTTGCGGTGCCGCTGGTGATGGCGCAGAACGCCGGCCAGCCGGCCCCGCAGCAGGGTGACCAGGCCGACAAGGCACAGGCCGAAGCCGACGCCAAGGCCAAGCGCCGCGCGCAGGCCAATGCGGAGCTGAAGGCCAAGGGCCAGCCGGTTCCGCAGCAGGAAGAAGAGGAAGAGGCGCGCAAGAAGCGCTGAGCGCACGCGCACCCTCCCTTTCCCACGGAAGCCCTGTAGAAGCGGGCTTCTGGAGACGCGACGCCCCCGCAAGGGGGCGTTTTTCGTTCGGTCGGCCTGCACAAGCCTCTTGGGTTGGCGGCCATCTATCTGTAAACTATGGCTTTCCGGGAGTAGTGCGTGTCCACCATTTGCGAATGGGCTGGCACGGCCATGCGTGGCCTCCAGCAATGCGGGTCGCAGGTGACGGTCGATGTGACCGGCGCGGTTGCCCCGACCTCGCGCGATGGTTGCCGTCTGGCGCCAGCCGCCGCACGGATCGGCACCTCCCTCGCTGCCCCAGCGAACCGGAAAACCCCCTTCAAGCGCCATGTCCGCCCCCAGGGCGTGCGTGGCGCTGTCGTTTTCCATTTCCAGACAGGATGCTTGCAGCCATGACTCCCTTGATTTTCGTAACCGGCGGCGTGGTGTCCTCGCTCGGCAAAGGCATTGCCGCTGCGTCGCTGGCCGCCATTCTCGAAGCCCGTGGCCTGAAGGTCACGATGATGAAGCTCGACCCCTACATCAACGTTGATCCGGGCACCATGAGCCCGTTCCAGCACGGCGAGGTCTATGTCACCGACGACGGTGCCGAGACCGATCTCGATCTGGGCCACTACGAGCGGTTCGTGCGGACGCGCCTGAGCCGCAAGAATTCGGTCACCACCGGTCGCATCTACGAGAACGTGATCCGCAAGGAGCGTCGCGGCGATTACCTCGGCGCGACCGTGCAGGTCATTCCGCACATTACCGACGAGATCCGTCGTTGCATCGACGAAGCCACCGAAGGCTATGACGTCGCCCTGGTCGAGATCGGTGGCACCGTCGGCGACATCGAATCGCTGCCGTTCCTGGAGGCGATCCGCCAGGTGCGTACCGAGCGTGGTCCGGAGAAGGCGCTGTTCATGCACCTCACCCTGGTGCCGTACATCGGCGCGGCCGGCGAACTGAAGACCAAGCCGACCCAGCACTCGGTGAAGGAGCTGCGTTCGATCGGCATCCAGCCGGATGTGCTGTTGTGCCGTTCGGAGCAGGCCGTGCCCGATTCGGAGCGTCGCAAGATCGCCCAGTTCACCAACGTTTCCGAACGCGCCGTGATCAGCGTGCCGGACGTGGATGTGCTGTATCGCATCCCTTCGGGATTGCATGCGCAGGGCCTGGATGAGATTGTCGTCAACCAGCTGAAGCTGGCCGACAAGGCCGGTCCTGTCGATCTGTCGGTGTGGGAGGACGCGGTCGACGCCACGCTGCATCCGCTCGACGAGGTGACCATCGCCGTGGTCGGCAAGTACGTCGACCACCAGGATGCATACAAGTCGGTCGGCGAAGCACTCAAGCATGGTGGCCTGCGCCAGCGTACCCGGGTCAATCTGAAGTGGCTGGAAGCGCAGGACCTGGAAGGCACGGACATGGCCGCGCTGGCCGATGTCGATGGCATCCTGGTGCCGGGCGGATTCGGCGACCGTGGTTTCGAAGGCAAGGTGCTGACCTCGAAGTTCGCCCGCGAGAACCAGGTGCCGTACTTCGGCATCTGCTACGGCATGCAGGCGGCCGTGGTCGATTACGCGCGCAACGTGGTCGGCCTCGAAGGTGCCAACAGCACCGAGAATGATCGCCAGTCGCCAAATCCGGTGATCGGCCTGATCACCGAGTGGCGCACCGCTGCCGGTGACGTCGAGAAGCGCGACGACAAGAGTGACCTGGGCGGCACCATGCGTCTGGGCCTGCAGGAGCAGCGCCTGAAGCCGGGCACGCTGGCGCGTGAGCTGTATGGCAAGGACGTGGTGGCCGAGCGCCACCGCCACCGGTATGAGTTCAACAACCGTTACCGCACCCAGCTGGAGGACGCCGGCCTGGTGATCGCCGGCAAGTCGATGGATGACACCCTGGTGGAAGTGGTCGAGCTGCCGCGCGATGCGCATCCCTGGTTCCTGGCCTGCCAGGCGCATCCGGAGTTCCTGTCCACGCCGCGTGACGGCCACCCGCTGTTCATCGGCTTCATCCGCGCCGCACGCGAGCGCAAGGCCGGTGGCCAGTTGTTGCAGGAAGCGCGCGCCTGACTTGCGATGGGGCCCGCCAGGCCCCATCTTGCTCGCTTGAACCAAGTGCATCGGCCCGTTCGATGTAGCGGACAACTCTAAGGAAACGCCATGAAACTGTGTGGATTCGAAGTGGGGCTGGACCAGCCCCTGTTCCTGATCGCCGGCCCCTGCGTGATCGAGTCGATGCAGTTGCAGCTCGATACCGCTGGCAAGCTGAAGGAGATCACCGGCAAGCTCGGTGTGAACTTCATCTTCAAGTCCAGCTTCGACAAGGCCAACCGCACGTCTGGTACCGCTTTCCGCGGCCCGGGCATGGAGGAGGGGCTGAAAGTCCTGGCCGAGGTCAAGAAGCAGATCGGCGTGCCGGTGCTGACCGACGTCCATGAGTACACCCCGATGGACGAAGTGGCTTCGGTCGTGGATGTGCTGCAGACCCCGGCATTCCTTGTTCGCCAGACCGACTTCATCCGCAAGGTGTGCTCGGCCGGGAAGCCGGTCAACATCAAGAAGGGCCAGTTCCTGGCGCCCTGGGACATGAAGCCGGTCGTGGAGAAGGCCAAGGCGACCGGTAACGATCAGATCATGGTCTGCGAACGCGGTGCCAGCTTCGGCTACAACAATCTGGTGAGCGACATGCGTTCGCTGGCGGTGATGCGCGAGACCGGGTGCCCGGTGGTGTTCGACGCCACCCATTCGGTGCAGCTGCCGGGTGGGCAGGGCACCAGCTCCGGCGGCCAGCGCGAACATGTGCCGGTGTTGGCCCGGGCCGCGGTGGCGGTGGGTATCTCCGGTCTGTTCGCCGAGACCCATCCTGACCCGTCCAAGGCCCTCTCCGACGGTCCCAACGCATGGCCGCTGGACCAGATGGAAGCACTGCTCGAAACGCTGATGGAGCTCGATGCGGTGACCAAGAAGCACGGTTTCTCACGCTTCGCGTGAAGTCTGACCCATGGACGGCGCTGGAAACCCAGCGTCGCCGCCGGCACTGGAAACAGTGGCCGTGGGGCCTGATCGCACTGGGCCTGGCGGGGTTGTTCACGGCGGGCGTGTTCGGTCTGGTGCTGATCGGCGCAGCGTCCGTGCGGTCCCCGGGTGATGGCAGCAGCGTGCTCAATCTGCGGGCGTACTTCATGGCGCTGCTGGCTGGCGAACTGTTGACTGCCGGCGGCTGCATCGCTGCCGCCGTGCTGGCTTGGCGCCTGAATCGCGGCAAGGTGGCCGCCGGGCTGGCGGTTGTCCTGCTTTCGCTGTGGCTCGGTGCGCTGTCCTACGGGATGCTGTGATGAATACGAGCACGTCTGCACGCGATTGGCCCAAGGGCCTGATCGCGCTCAGGCTGGCGACGCAGGCATGGCACCGTCTGTCCGGCCATGGCCGCTGCTTTGCGGGTGCTCCTGGTATCGCTGCTGCTGCCGGGGCGGGGGCCAGCCGGGGCTGACGCCGTTCGCGCCATTTGGCAACGGGCGGGCAGCCGGGGATAATCACGCGGCATTCGTTTTGTCGCCCCCTCTCCATACAGGTAACCGGCCCGACCATGAGTACGATCCGCAGCATCCACGCCCGTGAAATCCTCGACAGCCGTGGCAACCCCACGCTGGAAGCCGAAGTCACCCTGGAGGACGGTTCGTTCGGTCGTGCCGCGGTTCCCTCCGGCGCCTCGACCGGCACAAAGGAAGCGGTCGAGCTGCGTGACGGCGACAAGACCCGCTACCTGGGCAAGGGCGTGCGCAAGGCTGTCGACAACGTCAACACGACCATCGCTGCCGCGCTGAAGGGCTTCGAGGCCACCGACCAGTCCGGCCTGGACCGCCGCCTGATCGACCTTGATGGCACCGAGAACAAGGGCCGTCTGGGCGCCAACGCGCTGCTCGGTGTCTCGATGGCGGCCGCGCACGCCGCCGCAGCATCCAGCAAGCAGGCGCTGTGGCAGTACCTGGCCGGCAGGACCGGCGTGACCCCGTCGCTGCCGGTGCCGATGATGAACATCATCAACGGCGGCGCGCATGCCGACAACAACGTCGATTTCCAGGAGTTCATGGTGCTGCCGGTCGGCTTCACCTCGTTCTCCGAAGCGCTGCGCGCCGGCACCGAGATCTTCCACTCGCTGAAGTCGGTGCTGAAGGGGCATGGCCTGAGCACCGCGGTCGGTGACGAAGGCGGCTTCGCGCCTGACTTCCGCAGCAACGTCGAGGCGCTGGACACCATTCTCGAAGCGATCGGCAAGGCCGGCTACACCGCGGGCGAGGACGTGCTGCTGGGTCTGGACGTGGCCTCCAGCGAGTTCTTCGAGAACGGCAAGTACAACCTGGTCGGCGAGAACAAGCGCCTGACCTCCGAGCAGTTCGTCGACTTCCTTGCCGACTGGGCCGCGCAGTACCCGATCATCACCATCGAGGACGGCCTGGCCGAGAACGACTGGGCGGGCTGGAAGCTGCTGACCGATCGCATCGGCAAGAAGGTGCAGCTGGTGGGCGATGACCTGTTCGTGACCAATCCGAAGATCTTCCAGGAGGGCATCGACTCCGGTACTGCCAATGCCATCCTGATCAAGGTCAACCAGATCGGCACCCTGAGTGAAACCCTGGAAGCGATTGCCATGGCTGACCGTGCCGGTTATGCCGCTGTCGTCTCGCACCGTTCGGGTGAAACCGAAGACACCACCATCGCCGACATCGCCGTGGCGACCACTGCCACCCAGATCAAGACCGGCTCGCTGTGCCGCAGCGATCGCGTGGCCAAGTACAACCAGCTGCTGCGCATCGAGGAAGCCCTCGGTGCCGGCGCGCGTTACGCCGGTCGTGACGCGTTCGTTTCGCTGAAGCGCTGAGGCCATGCGCGATTGGCGCTGGCTGCTGCTGGTGCTGGCCCTGCTGCTGGCATGGCTGCAGTACCGTTTCTGGTTCGGCCCGGGCAATTCGGGGGAAGTGATGATGCTCGAAGCCCAGGTTGCCGGCCAGGAACGGGACAACGAAGGTCTGCAGCAGCGCAATGATGCGCTGGCTGCCGAAGTGAAGGACCTCAAGGAAGGCCAGTCCGCCATCGAAGAGCGCGCACGCAGTGAGCTGGGCATGATCAAGCCCGGCGAGAAGTTCTACCGGGTGGTCGACGACGCGCCGGTTCGTCCGGCGCAGCCGCCGGTGCCGATGCCCGAACAGGCGGGCGACCACCCGGCGGACGTGCCATGAGCGCGGCGATCTGGGTGGTCGTTCCCGCTGCCGGTCGTGGCGCCCGCTTCGGTGCGCCACTGCCCAAGCAGTATCTGCAGGCGGGCGGGCAGATGCTGCTGGCCCACACCCTGCAGGCACTGCTGGCCCACCCGGCCGTTGCCGGCGCGATGGTGGTGATCGGCGAGAATGACGCGGATTGGCCGGGCTGGAGCGAATGGGCAGGCAAGCCGGTGCTGACCTGCACGGGCGGGGCGACCCGCGCCGCCTCCGTGCTGGCCGGCCTGCTTGCGCTGCCGGAGAGCGTCCGCGCCGATGAGTTCGTGCTGGTGCACGATGCCGCGCGGCCCAATCTGTCGCTGGCCGACCTGGGCCGCCTGCTGGAGGTTGGCCGTACCGATCCGGTCGGGGCCATTCTTGCCGCGCCGGTACGCGACACCCTGAAGCGGGCCGGTGACGATGGTGGCATCGACGGCACCGAGCCCCGCGAGCGCCTGTGGCGCGCGCTGACCCCGCAGCTGTTCCGCCGCCATCAGTTGATCCGCGCGCTGACCGACGCCGCTGCGTCCGGCGTGGACGTCACCGACGAAGCCATGGCCATGGAACGCCAGGGCCAGCGCCCGCTGCTGGTTGAAGGCAGCGAGGACAACTTCAAGGTCACCACGCCCGCCGACCTGGACCGCTTCGAATTCGTACTTTCCCGCCGCGCCGGCTGAACGCCCGCGCGGCCCTGCTGCAAGGGTTGCATCCATGAGCACTGCTCCGTTCCCGCCCGTCCGCATCGGCCAGGGCTACGACGTCCACGCCTTTGGTGAGGGTGACCACATCATGCTGGGAGGCGTGCGCGTGCCGCACAGCCACGGTGTGCTCGCGCACAGCGATGGCGACGTGATCCTGCACGCGCTGTGTGACGCCATGCTCGGCGCGCTGGCGCTGGGCGACATCGGCCAGCACTTTCCGCCCAGCGATGATCGCTGGAAGGGGGCCGACAGCAGCGACTTCGTCCGCCACTGCGACGCTCTCCTGCGTGAGCGTGGCTGGTGCGTCGGCAACTCTGATGTCACCGTGATCTGTGAACGACCGAAGGTCGGGCCGCATGCGCTGGCAATGCGTGAATGCATCGCGGCACTGTTGCAGCTGCCACTGGATGCGGTCAGCGTAAAGGCCACCACGTCGGAGAAGCTTGGCTTCACCGGTCGCGGTGAAGGCATCGCGGCACAGGCTGTGGTCCTGCTGGTGGCGGTATGATTCCGCTGCCGCTCGCCTTCGGTGCGCCGCTGCTGCAGGCGCGCATCCGCACCACGCCGGAGGATTTCCAGGTCGACGAGCTGCCGGCCTTTGAGGCCACGGGCGAGGGCGAGCATCTGCTGCTGCATGTCCGCAAGCGCGGTGCCAACACCGTGCATGTGGCCAAGGTGCTGGCCAAGTGGGCTGGCTTGCCGGAGATGGCGGTCAGCTATGCCGGGATGAAGGATCGCCACGCGGTCACCACCCAGCGCTTCAGTGTGCATCTGCCCAAGCGCGTCGCGCCGGATCTGGCGCTGCTGGCCAGCGATGATATCGAAGTGCTCGATGCAACCTGGCACAACCGCAAGCTGCAGCGTGGCGCGCTGGCCGGCAATCGTTTCAGGCTGGTGCTGCGCCAGGTACGCGGCGATGCGGTCGCAATCAGCGAACGCCTGCAGCAGATTGCCGATCGTGGTTTGCCGAACTGGTTCGGCGAGCAGCGTTTCGGCCGCGATGGCGGCAACGTTCCGGCAGCGCTGGCGATGTTCGGTGGCCGCCGCATGCGCAAGGACCAGCGCTCGCTGCTGCTGTCGGCTGCGCGTTCAGCACTGTTCAATCGCGTGCTTGCCGCACGCGTGGAGCAGGGTGTCTGGGACCAGCCGCTGGACGGTGAGGTGTGGATGCTGGATGGCAGCCGCAGCGTGTTTGGTCCGGAGCCTTACACCGATGCACTGGCAGCGCGGCTGGCCGGGTTCGATATCCATCCCAGCGCGCCGTTGTGGGGAGAGGGCGAGCTGCGCAGTACCGGCGCAGCCCGCGAGCTCGAACTGCGCGCGCTCGACGACGAGGAATCGAAGGCGCTGCGTGCCGGACTGGAAGAGGCACGGCTGAAGCAGGAGCGCCGCGCGTTGCGCCTGCGTCCTGCGCTGCTGCAGCACCAGTGGCTGGCGGAAGATGTGCTTGAGCTGTCGTTCGCGCTGCCGCCGGGCTGCTACGCCACCGCGGTCCTGCACGAGCTCGGACCGGTCGAGGACGCCGCGCAGTCCTGAGCGGATTGCATCAGCGCCGGGACAGCAGCACCAGTACGGCACCGGTTCCGCCCTGGCTGGTCGGCGCCGAATGGAAGGCAAGCACATCGTTGCGCAGGCGCAGCAGCCGGTCGACCAGATTCTTCAGGACCGGCGCACCACCGTCGGACTGCAGTCCCTTGCCGTGGATGATGCGCACGCAGCCATACTCATGTGCGTGCGCCTCCAGCAGGAACTGGCGCAGCATGGCCTCGGCCTGCGCTGCGGTCGCGCCATGCAGATCCAGCTCGTCCTGCACCGAGTACTGGCCGCGCTTGAGACGCTGGAACAGCCGCGGCGGAAGGGCGTCGCGCCGGTAGCTGGCCACATCCCCGGCTTCCAGCGGTGCGCTGTCGCGCAACAGCCGGGCGAACTCGCCGGCGGCCTCGGCCTCGTCGCGTTCGGCCATGCGCGCGCGCGGCTTCGGCCGGGCAGCGGCCGGCGCGGGTTCGGCCTCTTTGCGCAGCGGCGTCACTTCGCCGATGGCCGCGCGGAAGAGCGCGGCAGGGTCTTCGTCTTCTGGATGCGACATGCGCACAGGGTAAACCGGTGAGGCGGGCCTGCCTATCGCAATGCGAGGCCAGTCGTGACCGCCGGCAGGGTAGGACCTGCGGCTCGCATGCGGCACAATAGACGATGCCCCTGCAGGGTCGTCGGCTTCCGCAGGGAAGCACGACGGTCCCGCCAACACCGCACGGTGACGGAATCGAATTCTTGGAAAATCAAGCGGTTAAATCGAAGATGCGAATTCTGGTCAGTAACGACGATGGCGTCGACGCCGCAGGTATCCGGATGCTTGCCTCGGTACTGCGTGACGCCGGCCACGAAGTGACGGTGGTCGCACCCGACCGCGATCGCTCAGGCGCCAGCAATTCACTGACCCTGGACCTGCCCATCCGGCTCAAGCGCATCGATCACTACACCGTGTCGGTGGCCGGCACGCCCACCGACTGCGTGCATCTGGCGCTGACCGGCCTGCTGGAGTTCGAACCCGACATTGTCGTGTCGGGCATCAACAACGCCGCCAACCTGGGTGACGACGTGATCTATTCCGGAACCGTCTCGGCGGCGATGGAGGGGCGCTTCCTCGGCCTGCCCGCGGTGGCGGTGTCCCTGGTGACCCGCAATCACGATCCCCGTCACTTCGAGACCGCGGCGCGTGCCGCCGTGGAAATCGTCGCCCGCCTCAAGGCCGACCCGCTGCCGGCGGACACCATCCTCAACGTCAACGTGCCCGACCTGCCGTGGACCGAGGTCAAGGGTTTCGAAGTCACCCGGCTGGGCAACCGCCATCGCGCCGAAGGCTGCATCCCGCAGAAGGATCCACGCGGCAACGAGGTGTACTGGATCGGTCCGGCGGGCCGCGAGCAGGACTCCGGCCCCGGCACCGACTTCCACGCGGTGCGTACCGGGCATATCTCGATCACCCCGATCCAGGTGGATCTGACCCGCTATCAGGCGCTTGAGAAAGTGGCCAGCTGGGTCGGCGGTCTCAGCGCCGCGCTGGACCAGCCGGCATGAGCCCACGCCTTCGCCTGCAACCGGAAGCCGTCGGCATCGGCATGACGTCACAGCGCGTCCGCGATCGTCTGGTCGATCGCCTGCGCGAAGCCGGCATCGTCGACGAGTCCACGCTGAACGCGATCCGGGTGGTGCCCCGCCATCTGTTCATCGACGAGGCCCTGGCCTCGCGGGCCTATGAAGACACCGCGCTGCCGATCGGCCACGGCCAGACCATCTCGCAACCCTGGGTGGTGGCCCGGATGACCGAAGCGGTCGTGCAGGTGGCGCCCAAGCGGGTGCTGGAGGTGGGGACGGGCTCCGGCTACCAGGCCGCCGTGCTTGGTGCACTGGGCCTGGAGGTCTACACCGTGGAGCGCATCGGCGACCTGCTGCGGCAGGCCCGCAAGCGGTTCCGCGCACTCGGCATGAACATCCGCACCAAGCACGATGACGGCCGTGTCGGCTGGGCGGAGCACGGCCCGTTTGATGCCATCGTCGTCACAGCTGCGGCCCCGGCGCTGGTCGACGCACTGATCGAGCAGCTGGCCGAAGGTGGCCGGCTGGTGGCGCCGGTCGGCGGTGCCAGTGCACAGTCGCTGGTGCAGCTGGACCGCAGGGCCGACGGCAGCGTCGAACAGCGCGTGCTGGCACCGGTCACCTTCGTGCCGCTGCTGTCTGGCATGCTGGATTGAATCCACGGAGCAGGGTTGCATGAAGATTTTCGGACCGCTGTACGAGCGGGCGATGAAGTGGGCGGCGCACGAACGCGCGCCGACCTACCTGACGGTGCTGAGTTTTTTCGAGGCGATCATCTTTCCGGTGATGCCGGAAGTGATGCTGGCCCCGATGTGCGTGGCTCAACCCCGGCGCGGGTGGTGGTTCGCGACCCTCAGCCTGGCCGGTTCGATGGTCGGTGCCGTGGTCGGCTATGCGCTGGGTCACTTCGCATTCGAGGCGATCAAGCCGTTGTTCGAAGTGCTGGGCATGTTGCCGGCAATCGAACAGGGCATCACCACCGTGCAGGAGAAGATGGCCGAATCGCCGTGGGCGGTGTTCACGTTCCTGGTCCTGGGCGGCTTCATGCCGATCCCGATGAAGGTCTTCACGTGGGCATCGGGTATCGTCGGCGTACCGATGCCGCAGTACCTGCTGAGCATGCTGATCGGACGCGGCAAGCGGGTGTATGTGCTCGCTGCCGTGATCCGCATCGGTGGAGCGCGCGCCGAAGCGGCGCTGCGTCGCTGGATTGAACCGCTGGGCTGGATCGCCACCGCGTTGGTGGTGGTGCTGATCGCCTGGCTTGTATGGAGGTCGAAGTTCGCATGAGTGCTGATCGTCTGAGCAAGGGAGTGCGCGTCGGCGCGCTGGTGCTGCTGGTTTCCGGCGTGGCTGCCTGTGGCACTGCCACGGTGGTGCGGCCCAATGGCAGTGGTGGCGGGGCGGCGGTCACTACGCCCAAGACTTCGGTGGCCAAGCCGGGGCAGACCGTGGTCGTGCGCAAGGGCGACACGATCTACGCGCTGGCCCGCATCCACGACATCACCCCGGCCGATCTGATCGCGTGGAACAGCCTGGACAACCCGTCGACGATCTATCCGGGGCAGGTCATCCGCCTGTATCCGCCGGGGGCCAGCAGCGGCCGCGCACCGACCACCGTGGTCACCGCGCCGCGCAGCGGCGGCAGCACGGCACCGGCCACGGCACCGGCCGGTCCGGTGAAGAGCAACATCGCCTGGCGCTGGCCAGCCGATGGCGCGATCGTGGGCCGCTACGTGGCAGGCGACGCAACCAAGCAGGGCGTCGACATTGCCGGCACCAGCGGGCAGGCCGTCAAGGCCACCGCCAACGGTGTGGTGGTGTACTCGGGCGCCGGACTGGTCGGCTATGGCGAGCTGATCATCATCAAGCACAGCGACCAGTGGCTGTCGGCCTACGGCCACAACCGCAAGCGCCTGGTCAACGAGGGACAGAGCGTGAAGGCGGGTGAGCAGATTGCCGAGATGGGGCGCACCGGCGCGAATCGCGACATGCTGCACTTTGAAATCCGCTACAACGGCAAGCCGGTCGATCCGCAGCAGTACCTGCCAGCGCGCTAGCGCAGGCAGGTACGGTAGCGCCGGGCCATGCCCGGCGTACGTGCATCAAGGTAGCGCCGGGCCATGCCCGGCGTATGCGCATCAAGGTAGCGCCGGGCCATGCCCGGCGGTGGTCCTCAACCTTCCAGGATGAACGCGGCCGCCACCTTGCGGCCTTCGCCGGCAAGGATGTTGAAGGTGCGCGCCGCGGCAGGGTTGTTCATCACTTCCAGGCCGATCCCGCGCGACAGGCAGGCGGCCATTACCGCAGCCGACGGAAACACCTGCCGCTCGCCGGTTCCCAGCACGATCAATGCAGGACTCAGTGCCAGCACCGGTTCCAGGTCGGCCACCGTCAGCGCCGCCGCATCGGCGACAGGCCAATGTTCGACCAGCTGGTCCGGCGTCAGCAGAAAGCTGCTGGCCAGCACCGTGTCATTGACCTTGGCCGAGCGGCCATCGGCAGCGCGCAGGCTGTAGGCGTAATCGGGCGGCTCGTGGTTCAGCTGCATGGCGGTAGCGCGATCAGCCGCGCGGCAGCACGATCTGGCGCTGCTCCCTGCTCGGGCGATACAGCACGGCAACGTGACCGATGCGCTGCACCAGCGCACTGTCGGTGGCTTCGACGATCTCGCCGATCATCGCGTCCCGGGCCTCGCGGTCCTCGGCTGCGACCTTGACCTTGACCAGCTCGTGGCGCTCCAGCACTTCGTTCAGCTCCGCGATGAAGGCCGGGGTCACTCCCTTGCCGCCGGTCTGCAGCAGGGCCTTCAGGTCGTGGGCTTGGCCGCGCAGGAAACGGGTCTGGGAGGCGGTCAGGGCGATGGACATGCAGGAAAAGACGGTTGAATGGGGGGATCAGGGTATCATGACGGCCCCATCAGCCCCTATTTCCAATGGCAACCCGCAGCAAAAGCAGCCAGCGCTGGCTCAAGGAACACTTCTCCGACCCTTTCGTGAAGAAGGCGCAGGCCGAAGGCATGCGCTCGCGGGCGGCCTACAAGCTTGAAGAGTTGCTTGAACGTGACCGCCTGCTGAAGCGGAACATGGTCGTGGTGGACCTCGGTGCCGCCCCTGGCGGATGGTCTCAGCAGGTTCGGAGACAGATGGGAGACACCGGCCGCGTGCTGGCGCTGGACATCCTGGAGATGCCGCCGCTGGCGGGTGTGGAGTTCCTTCACGGTGACTTCAGGGAAGAAGCCGTCCTATCTCAGTTTGAAGCCATGCTCGGGGACGAGCCGGTGGACCTTGTGCTGTCGGACATGGCCCCCAATAAAAGTGGCATGGACGCGGTCGACCAGCCGCGGATGATGCATCTGGCGGAGCTGGCGCTGGACTTCGCCGACAACCACCTGAAGACCGGCGGGGCGTTCCTGATCAAGCTGTTCCAGGGTGTGGGCTTTGACGACTACGTGCGTGAAATGCGCCGTCGCTACGACAAGGTCTCCATCCGCAAGCCGGAAGCGTCGCGCAAACGCTCTCCCGAGGTGTACGCCTTGGGTCAGGGCAAACGCGCCCACATGAAGTAAGCTCGCAACGTAAGTTTCAACCCCAACGCAACGCCCGCACTGAGAGGAACACCGGAGCCAATGAGGATGAACGACTTGACCAAGAACCTCCTGCTATGGGTGGTCGTCGCCGTCGTGCTGATGGTGGTCTTCCAGAGCTTCTCGCCCAAGTCCTCCGGGGCCGGTGCGCAGGGTGCGTCCTATTCGCAGTTCCTGGACCAGGTGGACAGCGGCAACGTGCAGAAGGTCGCCTTCGGCGGCGACATGCGCGGCGGCACCAGCCAGATCACCTACACCACCCGGGGTGGACAGTCGTCCACCATCACCGCGCCGTTCGATCGCGACCTGATCAACGTGCTGCGCACCAAGAACGTCGAGATCGTGCAGGAGGAGCCCTCCAGCGGCATCTCCCTGGGCGCGATCCTGATGAATTTCCTGCCGGTCATCCTGATCATCGGCTTCTGGCTGTTCATCATGCGCCAGATGCAGGGCGGCGGCGGCGGCGCCAAGGGCGCGATGTCCTTCGGCAAATCGCGCGCCAAGCTGCAGGGCGAGGACCAGATCAAGGTCACCTTCGCCGATGTCGCCGGCTGCGACGAGGCCAAGGAGGAAGTGGGCGAACTGGTCGACTTCCTGCGCGACCCGTCCAAGTTCACCAAGCTGGGCGGCAAGATTCCGCGTGGCGTGCTGATGGTCGGCCCGCCGGGTACCGGCAAGACGCTGCTGGCCAAGGCCATCGCCGGTGAGGCGAAGGTGCCGTTCTTCTCGATCTCCGGTTCGGACTTCGTGGAAATGTTCGTCGGCGTCGGCGCCAGCCGCGTGCGTGACATGTTCGAGCAGGCCAAGAAGCACGCCCCGTGCATCATCTTCATCGACGAGATCGATGCCGTCGGCCGTCACCGTGGTGCCGGCCTGGGCGGCGGTCACGACGAGCGCGAGCAGACCCTGAACCAGCTGCTGGTCGAGATGGATGGCTTCGAGGGTGGCGAAGGCGTGATCGTGATCGCCGCGACCAACCGTCCGGACGTGCTGGACCCGGCGCTGCTGCGCCCGGGTCGCTTCGATCGCCAGGTGGTGGTCGGTCTGCCCGACGTGAAGGGCCGCGAGCATATCCTGAAGGTGCACATGCGCAAGCTGCCGCTGGCCGACGACGTCGAGCCGCTGGTGATCGCACGCGGTACCCCGGGCTTCTCCGGCGCGGACCTGGCCAACCTCTGCAACGAGGCAGCCCTGTTTGCCGCGCGTGGCAACGAGAAGGAAGTCCGCATGGACCACTTCGACCGTGCCCGTGACAAGATCCTGATGGGTGCCGAGCGCCGTTCGATGGCCATGAGCGAGGAGGAGAAGACGCTCACTGCCTACCACGAAGCCGGCCATGCCATCGTCGGCCGCCTGGTGCCCGAGCACGACCCGGTCTACAAGGTCACGATCATTCCGCGCGGCCGCGCCCTGGGTGTGACCATGTACCTGCCTGAGGGCGACAAGTACTCGATGAACCGCGTGGCGATCCAGTCGCAGCTGTGCTCGCTGTACGGCGGCCGCGTCGCCGAAGAGCTGATCTTCGGCACCGACAAGGTCACCACGGGTGCGTCCAACGACATCGAGCGCGCCACCAAGATGGCCCGCAACATGGTCACCAAGTGGGGCCTGTCCGAAGAACTCGGTCCGATCGCCTATGGCGAGGAGGACGACGAAGTCTTCCTGGGCCGCTCGGTGACGCAGCACAAGAGCGTGTCCAACGACACCGCGCGCCGCATCGACGAGGAAGTGCGCAACATCCTCGACAAGGCCTACGCCCGCACCACCCAGTTGCTGACCGACAACATCGACAAGCTGCACACGATGTCGCAGCTGTTGCTGCAGTACGAGACCATCGACGCGCCGCAGATCGATGCCATCATGGAAGGTCGCGAGCCGCCGCCGCCGGCGGGCTGGAACAAGTCGAACAAGGACGGTGGCAGCAACGACAAGGGCGGTGATGCTCGCCCGCTGCCGCCGATCGCCGGCCCGGCCGAATCGCACTGACGGCCCGCTGCACGTGACATCAGACGAGGCCGGGGCAACCCGGCTTCGTCGTTTCCGGGCCCTCGGCCCACCCCGAAGAACCGATCTGACGCTGGAGCCCGCATGTCCGCCCCGAAGCCCGAACCGATTTCCCACACCGTCGAGATGGTCATCGCCACCGTGGTCGGTGTGGGTGTGGGCCTGGGGGCCGACAATCTGCTGCTGGGCTGCGTGGTGGGTATTGCGGTCGGCATCGTGCTGAGCGTTGCCAGGACCCTCTACGTGGACCGCAAGCGCCGCCGCCGTTGAGGGGTGTCGGCAGGGCTGACGCCCTGCAACCGGACCGGCCCCGCCTTTCATCAGCAAACCCGCTGTTGCTCTGGCTGTTGTTGTCGCCCTGGCCTCTGCGGGTGCAGGGCGCAGCCCTGCCGAACTAAACTACCCGCCGTTGTCCCTGCAGGATTGCCCATGTTCGATACCTCGCCCCAGCTCGACTGCGCCGGTCGCATCCTGCGCCTGGACCGTGCCCGGGTCATGGGCATCGTCAACGTCACCCCGGATTCGTTCTCTGACGGCGGGCACCATGACACCACGGAAGCCGCGGTCGCGCATGGCCTGAAGCTGGTGGAAGAGGGCGCCGACCTGCTCGACATCGGGGGTGAATCGACCCGTCCCGGCGCTGCATCGGTATCGGTGGAGGAAGAGCTCCGCCGCATCGTTCCGGTCATCGAGCAGCTTGCGGCGCGTACATCCGTGCCGATCAGCATCGATACCTTCAAGCCTGAGGTGATGCGCGCGGCGGTGGCCGCCGGCGCCGGCATGATCAACGACATCTTCGGCCTGCGCCAGGACGGCGCGCTGGAAGCGGCCGCTGCGGCCAACGTGCCGGTGGTGCTGATGCACATGCAGGGCGAGCCGGGCAACATGCAGGCCGATCCGCACTACGACGACGTCGTTGCCGAAGTCCACGGGTTTCTCGTGCAGCGCCTGTTCGCCGCCGAGATGGCCGGCATCGCGAAGAAGCATCTGGTCATCGATCCGGGTTTCGGCTTCGGCAAGAACACCGCGCACAACATGACCCTGTTGGCGCGTTCGGAGCGTTTTCTGGAACTGGGTGTGCCGATGCTGGCGGGCCTGTCGCGCAAGCGCAGCCTTGGCGAGCTGACCGGGCGTGACGCGCCGGCCGAGCGGGTGGCGGCGTCGGTGGCCGCGCACCTGATTGCCGTGCAGCGCGGTGCGCGTATCGTGCGTGTGCATGACGTCGCCGCCACCGTCGATGCACTGAAGATCTGGCAGGCGGTGGACGCCGTGCCGGCGCCACGCGATGACACCCGGCCGACGATCAGCTGGCCGGACGAAGACTGATGGGGGTTGACCGGCGGCCGCTGGCGATTGCCGTGATGGGGCCGACCGCCAGTGGCAAGACGGCCACCGCGATCGCCCTGGCCCGGCAGCTGGATGGCGAGATCGTCAGCGTTGACTCGGCGCTGGTCTATCGCCATCTGGATATCGGTTCGGCCAAGCCCGACGTTTCCGAGCGCGCACAGGCGCCGCATCATCTGCTGGACCTGCGTGATCCGTGGCAGACCTACTCAGCGGCGGAGTTCGCCGCCGACGCCGGCCGCGTCGTCGCCGACATCGTTGCGCGTGGACGGATGCCGATCCTGGCCGGGGGCACCGGCCTGTACTTCCGCGCCCTGCTGCAGGGACTGTCGCCCATGCCGGAGGCCGACCCGGCCCTGCGCGCCACGCTGGCAGCCGAGGCCGCCGAGCGCGGTTGGGCCGCGTTGCATGCCGAACTGGCGAAGGTGGACCCCGCCGCTGCTGCCCGCATCCATGCGACAGACCCACAGCGGATCCAGCGGGCGCTGGAGGTCTATCGACTGACGGGAATGCCGATCAGCGAGTGGCAGCGCCGGCCCGGCGTGGCGCCGCTGCCGGTACGCACCCTGAAGCTGGTCCTGGCGCCGCACGACCGGGCAATCCTGCACCGGCGGATCGAGGTCCGCTTCGATGCCATGCTGGCCCAGGGCTTCCTCGACGAAGTGCGCGATCTGCGCGCGATGCCGGAAATGGCCGCTGTCGCGGCACCGCTGGACCTGCCGGCGGTGCGTGCGGTCGGCTACCGCCAGGCTTGGGAGCATCTGGACGGCCGGATCGATGCCGGCGGCTTCCGCGACAAGGCGATCTTCGCCACCCGCCAGCTGGCCAAGCGGCAGCTGACCTGGCTGCGCAGTGAGCTTGATGCGCGCTGGTTCGACCCCCATATCGACCACGAGCGGCTGGCCGACGCGGTGTCGACCTTCGTCGCACGCTGAACCGCCGCCAGCCGTGTAACATCACTGTCCGGCGGGCGGCTCGGGGGCCGCGGCGGCCGCCGGCAACCCAATAAGAACAATAATCAGGAGTGAGCAATGTCCAAGGGGCAATCGCTGCAGGATCCTTTCTTGAATGCACTGCGGCGCGAGCGCGTGCCGGTTTCGGTGTACCTGGTCAACGGCATCAAGCTGCAGGGCACGATCGAGTCGTTCGATCAGTTCGTGGTCCTGCTGCGCAATACGGTCAGCCAGATGGTCTACAAGCATGCGATCTCCACCGTGGTGCCGGCACGCAATGTGAAGGTTGGGCCGGGCGGTGGTTATGTGCAGTCGGGTGAAGGTGGTCAGGCAGGTGATGAAGCAGACGAGTAAGACCGGAGCGGTGAATGTTTGACCGCTCGAAAAAGGGTGAACATGCCCTGCTGATCCAGCCGCACTTCGGCAAGCTGGAAGACGACGTGCTGGAAGAGTTCGGTGATCTGGCCCGCTCGGCAGGGGCCAGCATCGCTGCCACGATCACCGCGCGCCTGGACCGTCCCAATCCCTCGACCCTGATCGGCAGCGGCAAGCTGGATGAGATCAAGGCAGCAGCCGACGCCACCGGCGCCGATCTGGTGCTGGTCAACCATGCGCTGAGCCCCGGCCAGGAACGCAACCTGGAACGCTTCCTGGAGCGCCGGGTGATCGACCGTACCGGGCTGATCCTGGACATCTTCGCGCAGCGCGCTCACAGCCACGAAGGCAAGCTGCAGGTCGAGCTGGCGCAGCTGCGCCACCTTGCGACGCGGCTGGTGCGCGGCTGGACCCATCTGGAGCGCCAGCGCGGTGGTTCGATCGGCCTGCGCGGCCCGGGCGAAACCCAGCTGGAAACCGATCGCCGTCTGCTGCAGAAGCGGGTGGAGCAGTTGCAGAAGCGGCTGGAGAAGGTCGAAGTCCAGCGCACCCAGATGCGCCGTGCGCGCGTGCGCAGCGAACTGCCGCGTGTGGCCCTGGTGGGTTACACCAATGCCGGCAAGTCGACCCTGTTCAACGCGATGACCGGCGCCGAGGCCTATGCGGCCGACCAGCTGTTCGCGACCCTGGACCCGACGGTGCGCCGCATCGCTGTGCCGGGTGGCAACGTCGTGCTGGCCGACACCGTCGGCTTCGTCCGCGACCTGCCGCACGACCTGGTGGCCGCGTTCCGCTCGACCCTGTCCGAGGCCCGCGAGGCCGATTTCCTGCTGCACGTGGTCGATGCGGCCGATCCGCACCGCGAGGAGCGCATCGCCCAGGTCGACGAGGTGCTGGCTGCGGTCGGTGCGGGTGATCTGCCGCAGCTGCTGGTGTTCAACAAGATCGACCGTATCGAGGGCGCCGAAGTGCGCCACGATGGTCAGGATGGCGTGCCGGACGAGTCGCGCCGCGAGCGGGTCTGGATCTCCGCGCGTGACGGGCAGGGCCTGGAGCTGTTGCAGGCGGTGCTGGGCAAGCGCCTGGGGTTGCAGCATGTGACCGGGGAGCTGCGCCTGCCGCCGGATGCGGGCCGCCTGCGCGCGCGCCTGCATCAGCTGGAAGTGATCCGCAGCGAGCAGGCAGACGAGGAGGGCTGGCTGCTGCAGGTCGATCTTCCGATTGCCGAAGCCGAAAAACTCGCGGCGGGCATTGATGGCGGGCCGATCCGTGCCCTGCTGCCGGAAAAGCTGCCGGAATGGTGAGATAGCGCCGCACAATCCCGGTGCGCGCCGCTGCGTAGTCGGGCGCGTACCGGCCGGGACGCGACACGCGTCTGCGATCTGCGGTACAACAGGCGGGTTCTTCACCCCACTGTCATCTCGATGTCCATCCCTACCGACGCCGACCTCAACGCCCAAGCTGCCGCACTCGGGCAGCGCCTGCAGCAGGCCTCGCTGCAGCTTGTGACGGCTGAAAGCTGCAGTGGCGGCTGGATCGCCAAGACCATGACCGACATTGCCGGTTCCTCGGCGTTTTTCGACTGCGGCATGGTGGTCTACAGCTACGAAGCCAAGCAGCGCCTGCTGGGGGTACGTGCGCAGACGCTGGAGCAGTTCGGTGCGGTGAGCCGCGAAACGGTGCTGGAGATGGTGTCCGGCGCCCTGATCAACTCTGGTGCCGGCATCGCGGTGGCGGTTACCGGCATTGCCGGTCCTGGTGGCGGCAGCCCGGACAAGCCGGTCGGCAGCGTCTGGATCGGCTGGAAGCGCCGCGGCGGATACGCCCGGGCGGAACTGTTCCAGTTCGATGGCGACCGCGAAGCCATCCGCAGGCAAACCGTCGCTGCGGCATTGCACGGTATCGACGCCCAGCTGTGACATGCTGCTGCGGTAATCGTCCGGAGCACGCATGATGTGGGAAACGCTGGGCACCGTCCGTGACCTGGGGAGGCTGCAGGAAATTGCAGCGGTCCTGATCCGTTATGGCTTCGGCGACGTGGTGCGCCGGATCGGCCTGGCCACGGTGCTGGAGCGTGCCGGGCGCCTGCTGCACTGGAACGAGGACCGCCAGCATCTGCTGCGGATGACCGCGCCGGTGCGGGTGCGCAGCGCCCTGCAGGACCTCGGCCCGACGTTCGTCAAACTCGGACAGGTGCTGGCGACCCGTGTCGATCTGTTGCCGCCGGAGTGGATCGCCGAGCTTTCCGAACTCCAGAATGCGGTACCGGCCCTTCCTTATGCGCAGATCCGCGCGCAGCTGGAGGCCGATCTGGGCGCGCCTCCGCAGCAGGTATTCGCCTTCCTCGACGAAACACCGATGGCGGCGGCCTCGCTGGCGCAGGCCCATCGCGCGCGCCTGCTGGACGGCCGCGAAGTGGTGCTGAAGGTGCGTCGTCCCGGCATCCGTGACGTGGTCGAAGCCGACCTGCGCCTGCTGGCACGGCTGGCCGAAATCGTCGAGGCGCGTCTTCCGGATCTGCGCCGTTACCGGCCGGCAGAGGTGGTGCAGCAGTTCACCGTATCGCTGCGGCGCGAACTCGATTTCGCGGCCGAATGCCGCAACGCGGAGCGCATCGCACGCAACTTTGAAGGTCGCGACGACATCCTTGTTCCCGGCGTGCATTGGCAGTGGACCTGCGAAAGCCTGAACGTGCAGGACTTCGTGGACGGCATTCCGGGCCGCGATCTTGCCGGCGTGGACGCAGCAGGGCTGGACCGTCGCGAACTGGCGCGGCGCGGTGCCAACATCGTATTGAAGATGGTGCTCGAGGACGGCAGCTTCCACGCCGATCCACACCCGGGCAACATCATCTATCTGCGTGACGGCCGCATCGGCGTGATCGACTTCGGCATGGTCGGGGCACTGTCCGAAGTGCGTCGCTTCCAGGTTGCGCAACTGCTGCACGGGCTGGTCGAACAGGACCCGCAGGGGGTGGCCGACGTCCTGCTGGACTGGGCCGGGGGCGTGGAGGTGGATGAGAACCGGCTGCAGCACGACATCAGCCAGTTCGTCGACCAGTACCGTGGCGTGCCGCTGAAGGATCTGCGCATCGGCCTGATGCTGGGCGACATCACCCAGTTGCTGCGCAGCTACAGCCTGACCCTGCCGGCCGACCTCGCACTGATGATCAAGGCGTTCCTCACCCTGGAAGGCATGGGCCGGCAGCTCGACCCGGACTTCGACATGGCCAGTGCCGCACACCCCTTCCTGGAGCGGGTGGTACTGCAGCGCTACGCGCCGCGGGCATTGCTCAAACGCGGCCGGCGCAGCCTGTTGGGAATGATCGACTTCGCCGGCGATCTGCCGCGCGATCTGCGCAAGCTGGTGCAGGCGGCGCGCCGTGGGCGCCTGCAGCTGAAGGTCGAGACCAGTGCGCTGCAGGGCTTTGGCGAGCAGGTGAACCGTGCGGCCAATCGCATGGTGATGGGCATCGTGACTGCAGCGCTGATCATCGGCTCATCGATCGTCATGCACAGCGTCGGTGGGGTCTCCAGCCGCTGGCTGCTGGCGCTCGGGGTTTCCGGATTCGTCGGGGCCGGTATCTGCGGCGTCTGGATCCTGTTCTCCATCTGGAGAAGTGGCAGGCACGACTGAGTGTCGTTCGCTGCGGTATCGCCCGGTACGCTTCGCCCTGTCGTGTCCGGCACTTGCAGTTCCCGTAGTTAGTAGTAATACTACTAACCATGGACCTGACCGACACCCAGCAGGCGATCCTGCAGTTGATCGCCGAGCGTATCGAGAGCGAAGGCGCGCCGCCGTCGCAGACGGAAATCGCACGTGCGTTCGGCTTCAAGGGCGTACGCGCGGCCCAGTACCACCTGGAGGCGCTGGAGCAGGCGGGAGCGATCCGCCGCATTCCCGGCCAGGCCCGGGGCATCCGCCTGGTGCAGGCTCCCCCCGTGGAGACCCTGGCCGAGCCCGGGCTGCCCGAGAGCGTGCTGCGGCTGCCAGTACTGGGGCGGGTCGCCGCCGGCCTGCCTATCGGCGCGGATATCGGCTCGGACGATTTCGTGGTGCTGGACCGGGTGTTCTTTTCGCCCGCGCCGGATTACCTGCTGAAGGTGCAGGGTGACTCGATGATCGACGAAGGCATCTTCGATGGTGACCTGATCGGCGTGCACCGCACCCGCGACGCCCATTCGGGGCAGATCGTGGTGGCGCGCATCGATGATGAGATCACCGTCAAGCTGCTGAAGATCGCGAAGGACCGTATCCGGCTGTTGCCCCGGAACCCCGATTACAAGCCGATCGAAGTGCTTCCCGACCAGGACTTTTCGATCGAAGGCCTGTACTGCGGCCTGTTGCGGCCGAATCGCTGAAGCGTTCGAAGGTGCGTTACCCCGCGGTCTTTTGTGGCGATTCTCTGGTTCCACCGAGGTTGGTACGGATGTCCGATAATTCTTTTCAGAGCGCCGGGCAGAATCTCAGCCTGTGCGATACGTCCGCCTTAAAGTGAACCCATGGCAAAGAAGACCCCCAAAGACAGCACCCCCAACGAAATGACCTCTGCAAGGACCAATACGATGGACGAGAACAAGAAGCGCGCATTGGCTGCTGCTCTGGGCCAGATCGAAAAGCAGTTCGGCAAGGGCTCGGTGATGCGCATGGGCGACCGTGTGGTCGAGCCCGTCGAAGCCATCCCGACCGGTTCGCTGATGCTCGACATCGCATTGGGCATCGGGGGTCTGCCGAAGGGCCGCGTGGTGGAAATCTATGGACCGGAGTCCTCGGGCAAGACCACGCTGACGCTGCAGGCCATCGCCGAGTGCCAGAAGATGGGAGGCACCGCTGCCTTCATCGATGCCGAGCACGCTCTCGACCCGATCTATGCCGCCAAGCTTGGCGTGAACGTGGACGACCTGCTGCTGTCGCAGCCCGATACCGGTGAACAGGCATTGGAAATCGCCGACATGCTGGTCCGTTCCGGCTCGGTGGACATCCTGGTGATCGACTCGGTCGCGGCATTGACCCCGAAGGCCGAAATCGAGGGCGAGATGGGCGACCAGTTGCCGGGTCTGCAGGCCCGCCTGATGAGCCAGGCGCTGCGTAAGCTGACCGGCAACATCAAGCGCTCGAACACGCTGGTGATCTTCATCAACCAGCTGCGCATGAAGATCGGCGTGATGATGCCGGGCCAGAGCCCGGAGACCACCACGGGTGGCAACGCGCTGAAGTTCTATGCCTCGGTCCGCCTGGACATCCGCCGCATCGGTGCCATCAAGAAGGGCGATGAGATCATCGGTAACCAGACCAAGATCAAGGTCGTCAAAAACAAGCTGGCCCCGCCGTTCAAGCAGGTAATCACCGAGATCCTGTATGGCGAAGGCATCAGCCGTGAAGGCGAACTGATCGACATGGGCGTGGATGCCAAGCTGGTCGAGAAGGCCGGTGCCTGGTACAGCTATGGCGAAGAACGCATCGGCCAGGGCAAGGACAACGCCCGCGGTTATCTGCGTGACAACCCGACCGTCGCCGCCAAGCTCGAAGCCGAGCTGCGCGAGAAATTCCAGCCATCCGAGGCCGTCCGCGAGGAAGGCGACGACGAAGGCGACGACGAGTAAGTCTTGCTGTGGGGTAGGGTGACGCCGTCAGTGACGTCGCTCTACCCCGCAGGTTCGAACCGCCCAGGATGGGCAGGGTGCCAGGGACGGCGCCACCCCTGGAGGCATTGATGTCCGACAGCGACGAACCTACCTCGACAGGCCGAAAGCGCCGGCCTCGCGAGCAGACTCCGGTGCAGCGGGCACTGGGCCTGCTGGTCCGCCGGGAGCATTCACGCAAGGAATTGACCCGCAAACTGACTGCGCGGGGTATCGAAGACGAAGCCGCGCAGGCAGCGGTCGCCAAGCTGACCGAGGCGGGGTGGCAGGACGACACCCGGTTTGCCGAGAACCTGGTACGCATGCGGGCCAACACCGGTTACGGCCCCATCCATGTGCGTGCCGAACTGGGGACCCATGGGCTGGACAGTGCCGCGATTGCCGCAGCGATGGACAGCTACGAGGGCGACTGGCAGGAGAACGCCCGTGATCTGGTCCGCCGCCGCTTTGGCGAGGCCGGCCCACAGGACCTGGCGCAGCGCCGCAAAGCGGCAGATCTGCTGGCGCGGCGGGGCTTCGACGGTGACAGCATCCGCCGTGCGACCCGCTACGACCCTGACGATTGAGACTGGCGGCGCCGGGCCTGATACCCTTTAGGTTTTCGGCGGTCCGTCGCGACCCTGGCCCAGGCGGCCGGTGGTCCGGGTCCGCCGGCCCGCAGACTGCCAGCCCCCAATGAACGCACCCGCCAAATTCACGACCTCCCAGATCCGTAGCGATTTCCTTGAATTCTTCAAGGGCAAAGGCCATACCATCGTGCCGTCGGCACCGCTGGTGCCTGGCAACGATCCGACCCTGCTGTTCACCAACTCCGGCATGGTGCAGTTCAAGGACGTGTTCCTCGGTGCCGAGAAGCGCAGCTACGTGCGCGCGGCCGATGTCCAGCGCTGCCTGCGCGCGGGTGGCAAGCACAACGATCTTGACCAGGTTGGCTACACCGCCCGCCATCACACCTTCTTTGAAATGCTGGGCAACTGGTCGTTTGGTGACTACTTCAAGAAGGACGCGATTGCGTGGGCGTGGGAGCTGCTGACCCAGGTCTGGAAGCTGCCGGCCGATCGCCTGCTGGTGACCGTCTACCAGACCGACGACGAAGCCTACGAACTGTGGCGCGACATGGTGGGGGTGCCGGAAGAGCGCATCGTGCGGATCGGCGACAACAAGGGCGCGCCGTTCGCTTCGGACAACTTCTGGCAGATGGCCGACACCGGCCCGTGTGGTCCGTGCACCGAGATTTTCTACGACCACGGCGACCACATTGCCGGCGGTCCTCCGGGGTCGCCGGATGAGGATGGCGACCGCTTCATCGAGATCTGGAATCTGGTGTTCATGCAGTTCGACCGCCAGCCGGACGGCACTCTGGTGCCGCTGCCGGCGCCTTGCGTGGATACCGGCATGGGCCTGGAGCGTCTTGCGGCGATCCTGCAGCATGTCCACACCAATTACGAGATCGACCTGTTCCAGGCTCTGATCCGCAAGGCCTCCGAGCTGACCGGCACCTCCGATCTGGAAAACAAGTCGCTGCGCGTGATTGCCGACCACATCCGTGCCTGCTCGTTCCTGATCGTCGATGGCGTCCTGCCGTCCAACGAAGGACGGGGCTATGTGCTGCGCCGTATCATCCGCCGCGCGCTGCGCCATGGTTGGATGCTGGGTGTGCGCCAGCCGTTCTTCAGCAAGCTGGTGCC
This sequence comes from Stenotrophomonas sp. GD03680, assembly GCF_029844625.1. Taxonomy (NCBI): domain Bacteria; kingdom Pseudomonadati; phylum Pseudomonadota; class Gammaproteobacteria; order Lysobacterales; family Lysobacteraceae; genus Stenotrophomonas; species Stenotrophomonas sp. GD03680. The sequence goes on from NZ_JAOCKC010000005.1 coordinate 284,753, forward strand.
GACGCTGGTTGCACAGATGGGCGAGGCCTATCCGGAGCTGCCGGCGGCAGCGGACACCGTGACCCGCGCGCTGCAGGCTGAGGAGGAGCGGTTCGCCGAGACGCTCGACGCCGGCATGAAAATCTTCGAAGACGTTGCGGCAAGGGCCGGCAATGGCGTGATCCCGGGTAGTGACGCCTTCCGCCTTTACGACACCTATGGCTTCCCCCTGGACCTGACCCAGGACATCGCCCGCGAGCGTGACCTGACGGTCGATATCGCCGGGTTCGATGCGGCGATGGAACAGCAGCGCGAGACCGCGCGTGCCGCGGGCAAGTTCGGCGGTGGCGTGACCCTGCCGGCCGAGCTGGTGGCGACGCTCACCCCGACCGCGTTCCTGGGCTACGACCGCCTGCAGGCCGGTGACCTGACCGTGCTGGCGCTGCTCAAGGAGGGGCGTCCGGTACAGTCGGCCAGTGCCGGCGATGCCGTCATCGTCATCACCAACCAGACGCCGTTCTATGCCGAGTCCGGCGGCCAGGTCGGCGATACCGGCGTAATGACCGGCAACGGCGTGCGCCTGGCGGTGGAAGACACCCAGAAGTTCGCGGGCCAGTTCCACGGCCATGTCGGCACCCTGACCGAAGGCGACCTGAAGGTGGGCGATGTGCTGGCTGGCGAGGTCGACGGTGAGCGCCGCGGCGCCACCATCCTCAACCACTCGGCCACCCATCTGCTGCACGCGGCCCTGCGCGAGGTGCTGGGCACGCACGTGCAGCAGAAGGGCTCGCTGGTGGCGCCGGACCGCCTGCGTTTCGATTTCTCGCATTTCCAGCCGATCAGTGCCGAAGAACTGGCCGTGATCGAGCGCAAGGTCAATCAGCAGGTGCGTGCCAACAATGTTGCCGAAGTGCACTCCATGGGCATGCAGGAAGCACTCGATTTCGGCGCAATGGCACTGTTCGGAGAGAAGTACGGCGAACAGGTCCGGGTACTGAAAATGGGCGACTATTCCACCGAACTGTGTGGTGGCACCCACGTCAAGCGCACCGGTGATATCGGCCTGTTCAAGATCACCTCGGAAGGCGGTGTCTCCGCGGGCGTGCGTCGCATCGAAGCGGTCACCGGTCAGGGCGCCCTGGATTACGTCGATGCCGAAGAGGCGCGGTTGTCCGAGGCGGCCGAGCTGCTGGGTGGCAGTGCTGCCGACGTGGTCGAGAAGATCCGGGCGCTTGGCCAGCGCCAGAAGCAGCTGGAACGTGAACTGGAAGCGGTGAAGGCCAAGGTAGCCGCGGGTGCGACCGCCGACCTTTCCAGCCAGGCGGTCGAGGTCGCGGGCGTGAAGGTGCTGGCGGCCCGCCTGGAGGGCTTCGACGCCAAGGCGCTGCGCGATGCCGTGGACCGCCTGAAGCAGCAGCTGGGAGACGCGGTGATCGTGCTGGCAGGTGCCCAGGACGGCAAGGCCGCCCTGGTCGCGGGCGTGAACGGCAGTGCAACGGGCCGGGTCAAGGCCGGGGAACTGTTGTCGCATATCGCCGGTCAGATCGGGGGCAAGGGCGGCGGACGCCCGGACCTCGCCCAGGGTGGTGGCGAGGACGGGCCCGCCCTTGCCACTGCACTGGCTGCCGTCGTCGAATGGGTCAGCCCCCGCCTGTGATGAAGCCTGCCGTCCCCCTTCTTGTAGGAGCGGGACGGCTGACGGTACCATTGCGAATCTTTTCCCTTTGTCGTGGTAGCGCTTCTTGACGAAGCGTCAAGCCGGTGGGGGATACCCTTCCACACGGTTCCATGGAGACTTACAAAAATGTTGATCCTGACTCGCCGCGTCGGCGAAACCTTGATGATCGGTGACTCGGTGAGCGTCACCGTGCTCGGCGTCAAGGGTAACCAGGTACGTATCGGCATCACTGCGCCGAAGGACGTCGCTGTGCATCGCGAAGAGATCTACCAGCGCATCCAGCGTGGTGACGAAGCCGGCAGCGCCGGTGGTGAAAATTCTGCGGAATAAGGCTTTACCTTCGCGCGTGATTAACGTTATGATTCACGCCCCGCTGAGGTGCGACGCACCCCCGCGGTGAAATCCCCGGAGTGATGCCCGAGTGGCCGAAGGGGCTCCCCTGCTAAGGGAGTATAGGGTCAAAAGCTCTATCGAGGGTTCGAATCCCTCTCACTCCGCCAGATACTCAGAAAAGCCCCTGGAGACAGGGGCTTTTTTGTGGCCGGAATTCTCCCGTGCAGCACGTTGCCCATCACCTGCAGAAATCGAATCTGCGCCGACTGCTGGACTTGGATTGCAGGTTCTGATGTGCTGAGCCGGTACGCCGACGGATCGGCGATCGATGGGACGGAAGTGCGGATGCAGATTTCCTTGAAGCGCGCTCTGATCGTGGGCGGCGTGGCAGTTGTCGTGTTGACCGGCGGTTATGTCCTGTGGGGCCGCGCGGATTCCATGCCGCAGGCGATTGCGGCGCACGCGCCTCACACGCAAGGCCGCACTGACGTCGCACCCGTGCCCTCAAAGCAGCATCGTGCCGCTGCGCGAACGGGTCCGCAGCCGCCGAATCCCCAGGTCTTCCGCCGGGTAGGTCCGAAGGCATACGAGATTGCCGGCAACCGTGAGCGGCGGCCGCCGGGCGATGCGCTTGAGTACATGAGGGTGATGAAGCGGCGTTCCGACGCCGGTGATGCGGATGCGAGCTATCTGATGGAGTTGACGGTGCGCGAGTGCAGGAACCTGATCAAGCACGATCCGGTCGCGTCATTCGATTTCCTTCGTAATGCGGGCATGACGCCGGATCCTGCCTCGTTGGTCAATGATGAGCGTCGTCTGGGCGAGTGTGCGTCCCTGGTAGCTGCGCCTGCCTTCTATCATGGAGCATGGCTTGCCAGGGCCGCTTCGCAGGGCTCAATCGAAGCCAAGCTGCTTTACGCGGCCGATCCCGAGACCGTCATCGGCCCTCCATCGGAGTGGCTTGCGAATCCGGAATCGCTGGTCAGATGGCGGGAGAGTGCGATGCGCCATCTCCATGATGCTGCGGCAACGGGAAGCCTCGATGCGGTCAGTCACCTGTCCAGCGCGTACGACAAGGGAAGAATCACCGCCTACGATGGCGTGAATGCCTATGCATATGCCTTGGCCGCTGCCAAGGCAAATCCGGCACATATGCCGGCGAGGAGCCTGCAGGAGTTGCAGGCGAAGTTGAGCCCTGCACAGCGCGAGGCTGCGCGCGAGCGGGCGACGCAGGTGTACGCGGACTGCTGCATCGCAGATCAATGACGCGCAGTCCCGATTCCGTCGGTTTCGATGGGGCAGGACGCGGCCTGCCGCGTTTCGTCCTCGACCTCAATCGTGCTGGAACCGCAAGGGTTCACTGCCCATCGCCGGATCGCTGGTGCCGGGGCGGCCATCCTCGACGCGCCCTGCCAGGCGCAGCGCACCGCTTCCTGCGCTGACATGCAGGTCGTACCACCCTGCGGTGGGGGCTGCATCCCAGGCCAGCGATGTTTCCGAGCGCGCGGCGATGTCCAGAGTCTGGTCGGGCATGTGCCCGGCATAGGCGCCTCCCTGCACGCGGACCCGGCAGGGCTCATCGCCTGGATTACGCAGACGCAGGCGAAGCTGGCCATCGGCGCGCTCCATCTCCGCCAGCAACATCGGGGAGGTGGCATCGCCGCGGAAGTGGCGATGGAATCCATTGGGGCCCAGCAGCCACAGGTCGAAGCGGCCATCGGCAGCAAGCGGCCAGCGCGCCTGCACGGGCGTGCCCGGCACCAGCGTGTAGCGCCTCGGAATCGCGTCCAGGCGCAGCCGGTCGTAGACATGCAGTACCGCTGCCGCTCCTTCGCAGCCCAGCTGCAGATCGATGCTTCCGGCGGCCAATGCGGTGATCCGGGCCTGCGGCCGATAGGGCAGGGCGCGTGCCGGTCTTACCCCGGCTTCCTGGCGTGCAGGGTGCAACCCCTCCGGCAGGGCAGGCACGGTCCGGCCCGGCAGGGCCGCCGCGCGCGCGGCCACCGCATCGACGTCAGGCAACGCTTGCACGAAGGGGCGGGTATCGCGCTGGGCGAAATCGAACGCGTGGGTCAGATCGCCACAGACCGCGCGCCGCCACGGTGAGATGCCCGGTGCGGGCACACCGAAGCGGCGTTCGATCAGGCGCAGTACCGAGGTGTGGTCATACACCTGCGAATCGACCCAGCCGCCCCGGCTCCAGGGCGAGATCACATACAACGGCACGCGTGGGCCCAGTCCATAGGGGCGGCCACGCAGCTCGGCGGCGTCGTACTTCTCGTCGCCAGGCGCAGGATGCCGATGGTATTCGCCTTCGGTGCCGACCGACGATGCGCCGGCCCAGCCATCCTCCAGCGGTGAAGGCGGGGCGGGCGGCGGCACGTGGTCGAAGAAGCCGTCGTTCTCGTCGAACATCAACAGCAGGGCGGTACGACTCCAGACCTCCGGGTCAGCGGTCAGCGCGTCGAGCACGCGCGCGGTGTAGGCCGCGCCCTGCGCCGGGCTGGAGGGGCCGGGATGTTCGCTGCCGGCAGCGTCGGCGATGATGAAGCTGACCTGTGGCAACTGCCCGTCGACCACATCCTGGCGCAGCTGTGCCAGCCCGCGCGTGCTGACCCCGCGTGCGCGAAGTTGTGGATCGTGGCCCGGTGCAGCGCGGTACGCCTGCCGGAAGGTCTCGAATCCGGCCAGCGGGTTGTCGGTGAAGTTGTCGGCCATGTCCTGGTAGATCTGCCAGGACACCCCTGCCTGCTGCAGCTGCTCGACGTAGCTGGTCCACTGGTAGGACGCCGGATGGCCGCCGTGCTCCGGGAAGTTGTCGTGGGAGTTGGCGATCACCGGGCCGCCGGCGCGGGCAAAGGGATCGTTGTGGCCGGTCCACAGGAACACCCGGTTCGGGTTGGTGCCGGCCTGGATCGCGCAGTGATAGGCATCGCAGACGGTGAAGGCATCGGCGAGTGCGAACTGGAAGGGCAGGTCGCTGCGCTGGAAGTAGCCCATGGAGTGATTCTGCTTGGCCTTGGGCCACTGCCCCATGCGCCCATGGTCCCAGGCACGCTGCGCGTCAGGCCAGGTGTGCGGCGTGCCTTCGACGCGCATGTAGCCGAAGTGCGCGGCGGTATCCAGCGGGAACGGTGCGATCGCCCGGCTGCCGCTGGCATCGGGTTGCAGCCACAGGGTGCGCGCAGCGCCACCGCCCGCCAGGGGGGCGGCGGGGGCCACGAAACGATCACCGAATCCGCGCACGCCCGGCAGGGTGCCGAAGTAGTGATCGAACGAGCGGTTCTCCTGCATGAACACCACGATGTGCTGCAGGTCCTGCAGGCTGCGGGTGCGTGCATCGGGGGCGATCGCGGCGGCCCGGGCGATGCTCGGCAGCAGCGGTGAAAGGCCGGCGGCAAGGCCGGCCTGCAACAGTCGGCGACGGCCGATATCGGTCACGGGTTCACTCACAGGTCCACACGGAAGGAGATGCCGACGGTGCGCGGAGCGCCGATGAAGGCGCTGTCGCGGCCGTCGACACCTGCAAGATACCGCTTGTCGGTGAGATTGCTCACCACCAGGTTCGCACCCATGCCCTTCAGGCGTGGCGACAGGCCCTGCAGATCGAAGCCGATGTTGGCATTGAACACCGTGGCCGAGGGCAGTCTGCTGGCGTTGGCAGCATCGAGGTAGCGCGTTCCCAGGTAGCGGCCTGACAGGCCGAAGTTCCAGTTCTCGCCCTGCCAGTCAGCCGAGACCACCAGGATCTGCTCGGGCTGGCCGATCACCTTGGCGCCATCGACGATGCCCAGCTGGGCGTCACGCGCGGAATCGCCGCTGCCGAGGTACTTCGAGCGGTTGTAGGTATAGGCCGCGTTGATCCGCCAGCCGTTGTCCCAGCCGTATCCGAGCGCCGCTTCCAGGCCATTGCTCTCCACGCCCCCGAAGTTCTCGTAGACGCCGTCGGTCTCGCCCAGGTAGTCGATGCCGCTGACGAAACCGGCCGGCAGGTAGACGATGCGGTTGTCGAACTTGATGTTGTACAGGGTGACCGAGGCGGTCAACGGCCAGCGGCTGATGCGCATGCCGAGTTCGATGTTGTCGGCTGTCTCCGGCTCGACGTTGCGGAAGCGCTGCGGATCGGTCTCGCCCAGTACGCCGGAGGGGATGGCCGCGAAGTTCTGCGAGAAGCCTGCGAACAGTTCCATGCCCTGAACACCGGGTGCCCAGGTGAAGCCGGTGGACAGCAGCGGATCGGACTTTGAATCGGACGTGACGTTCTCGGCGGCGCCGATCACACGCCGGCGGGACTGGTCCACGAAGAACTGCTTCACGCCCAGGCGCGCGCTGAAGGGGCCGAAGCGGGCCACGTCCTCGATGTAATACATCTGCTCATCGACCTTGTACCGGTCTTCGAACTGGACCCAGTACGGCTGGTGATCGAAGGCGATGTCCTGCCCGACGTTGAGCAGCCGGTGCCAGTCGCGGCGTGCGGAGCGGTCCAGCTTTTCCACCCACAGGCCACCGCGGACCGTGTTGTCGATGCTGCCGAAGGTCTGCCGCCACTCGACGTCGGCAGTGACGCCCATGCGGTCGTTGTCGTAGTGGGTGTGGCGGTAGGACTGGGCGCCGAGCACATTGCCGGCGTAGCAGCCCGGATCATACTCGGCCGTGAAGCCCAGCCGCGGCGTGCAGGTGGCCAGACGCTGGGCGGCGCTGCCATCGGGATTGACGAAGTAGATCTGGCCCCGGTTGCTGCCGCCGTACACGGTGCTGCCGCCGGTGTACTCCGACTCGGGGCGACCGCTGCCATCGTCGCTGACCTGCGCCAGGTACGGCGGCAGCCAGTCGCCGCGACCCTGCATGCGATGACCGTAGGCCGCCATCGAGGCCTTGAAGCCGTTGCCACCGTCGAAGGCGGCGCGCAGGTAACCGAAGGTGTTCTCGCGCAGGGCACGGGAACCGGAACGGAAATTCTGATCCAGATAGGGAATGCCGGTCAGGGTGCCGACCAGGTTGTCGCGGTCCGGATTGGTGGCGAAGCCCTGAGGCGAGACGCTGGTGTATTCCGGTTCGTCGGCATCGTTGTAGGACAGATAGCCGGTGAGTGTCCAGCGGTCCAGTTCGGTGACGAACTTGCCGGCGATATGGTCGTTGCGGGTGCGGCCGCTGCCGTCGATCCAATCGTGCACGCGCGCCGAGGATGCACTGACCCAGGCACGGGTGTGGCCGCCAAGCACGCCGGTGTCATAGCGCACGTAGTACTTGCGCGCTTCATTGTCACCGGCACCGACGACGAAGCGCAGCCGGCTGTCCTGCAGCGGATCGCCGGTGAGGAAGTTCAGGGTGCCGCCCAGCGCCTCGTTCGAGCGCGAGGAGATGTCAGCCGTGCCCTGGCTGACCTCCACCGTTTCCAGGTCCAGGGTGTCGATGTAGCGATTGGCCAGGGAGCCACCGCCGTAGCCCGAGCCACCATTGGGCAGGCCATCGATGGTGGTGCCGATCTGCTGCGTATCGCGGTTGGTGACGAAGCCGCGCATGCTGATCTGCGTGCCCCACACCGACGAACCGGTGGCATCGGCCTCGCTGACGACCACGCCGGGCACTTCGTTGAGCGCGTCGTTGACGCTGCTCATCACCAGCTGCCGGTTCAGTGTTTCCGTGCGCACCGCAGTCTTGGCGTAACTGGTTGCCTGGCCGATCACCTGGACCTGGTCCAGCGTGCGGGCGTCGCTGCGACGTGTCGTGTCACCCTCTCCCTGCGGTGCTTCGGCGAGGGCGTCCAGTGCGGGCGCGATCAGCAGGGCAAGCAGCGAGATACGGGGAATACGCGCATGCGTTGGCATCGAAACCAGACCTTCACGAGTGGGGGAAGCCCCGGAGTGTCGGCAGCGGCAGTGACGTGACGGTGACGTGCAGATGCAGCCTTCATTGCACTCGCGGCGCGGGAGGCGCCCTGCACCAAGCTGAATCGATGCTGCGCTGTCATCAAGCCGTCATCGAACCGCGATAGATGGCAAGCGCGGTGCCCGCTAGGCTGCCACGCTGTCGCATTTCTTCCTTGATCGCCCATGAAGCGCCCGCTGCTGCTGTTGCTGGCGTGCGCCGGCCTGTGGCTGGCTGCATGCTCTTCCTCGATGAATGCCGCATCCACCTCGCTCGCCGACCGCCTGGTCGCGCCGGGCGGCGTGTCGACGCTGCTTGACCAGCCGCGCATCGCTGCGGCCATTGCCGGGATTCCCAATCGCCATGGTTTCGCGCCGGGCCGTGATGGCGTGCCGATCTTCTGGCGCGTTTTCGATCCGGGCAACTACGGCGCCCGCTATCGCTATCTGCCGCAGCGGCATGAGAATGGCCTGCCGCTGGACACCGGACTCAGCCTGTCGGTGCCGCAGCCGTTCCGGGCACAGGCGCCGCGTGGCACCGTGGTGCTCCTGCACGGCTGGATGATGAACGGCGATTCGATGCTGCCGTGGTCATTGCAGCTGGCCGGATCGGGCTATCGCGTGGTCACGCTCGACCTGCGCAACCACGGCCAGTCCGGGGCTGGACCCTCCGGCTATGGCACCTACGAATCGGACGACGTGGTCGATGTGATCGCTGAGCTGCGCGCACGCGGCGAAGTCACCGGGCCCCTGTATCTGTTCGGCGTGTCCTATGGCGCGGCGACGGCGGTGTTCACCGCTGAAAAGCTCGGTGACCAGGTTGCCGGCGTCGTCGCGATGGAGTCGTTCGCCAATGCCGGCGTAGCCATCCGCACGATGATTCCGCACCTGATGGCGCTGCAGCCGGAAGGGTGGAAAGCACAGGCCGTGGCCTCATATGCGCGGTGGCGCTATGGCGGACAGGACATCGACCAGGTAATTGCTGCGGCCAGCCGCCGCATCGATGTCGATCTTGACCATGTGGATGTGGCCCGTGCGCTGGCCGACACGCGCGCCTGCGTGCTGCTGCTGCACGGGCAGGGCGACCAGCACATTCCTGTGAGCCAGGGGCGCGAACTCGCGCAGGCCAACCCGCGGGCGCACTACATCGAGATGCGCGGCGAGGACCATATCACCCTGCCGCTGCGGCTGGATCTGTTGGCCGGTGTGGTCGACGACTGGATGGCGCGCGACGAACGGCACCCCCCGTCCACCTGCCCGGCGCCGCAGCTGCCGGCACAGGCCGAGTGGCTGGTGCACGATGTGCCGGCAGCGGAGCCGGCACGCGGTTGATGCATCGTCAGGACAGCCAGCGCGCCAGTGCGGGCGCCGACAGCGCGACACCGATCAGCAGTGCCGCCACGCAGAGGAACGCGAAGCCCAGGCTGCTGGCATGGGCCAGTGCGCCGATCGCGGCCGGGCCGGCGAGAATGCCGGCATAGCCCAGTGTGGTGACAGCCGTGATGGCGATGTTCTCGGGCATCGCGCGCTGCTGTCCAGCCATCGAGAACAGTGCCGGCACGATGTTGGCGCAGCCCAGGCCGACCAGCGCATGGCCCGCAAGGGCAACCGGCAACGATGGCACCAGGGTGGCCACGGCAAAGCCGGCCGCAGCGGTGATGCCGCCGATGACAAGGGTGCGGGTGCGGCCGAGACGCTCGACGATGCCATCGCCGAACAGGCGCATGGCTGTCATCGCCAGAGTGAACACCGCGAAGCCCGCGCCGGCCTGGTCGCGAGGCACCTGCCGTACCTCGGCCAGGAACACGGCGCTCCAGTCCAGCATCGAGCCTTCGGCGAGAAACACCACGAATGCCAGCACGCCGATGAACAGCACCACGCCATGTGGCAGTGCCAGCAAGGGGCCTTCGTGCAGGATCCGTTGCGGACGCCAGTGCGGTGCCGACAGCACAGCTACCAGCAGCAGTGCCGCCGCCGCGAGCAGCGCGGCCAGCCAGAGCGGTGTGCCCAGGATCAGCAGACCGGTCATGCAGCCGGCGCCGACAAAGCCACCGATGCTGTAGAAGGCGTGGAAGCCGGACATCATCACCCGGCCGGCTTCGCGTTCGACGGCCACTGCCTGCATGTTCATCGTGCAGTCCATCGCACCCACGCCCGCGCCGAACACGAACAGGGCCGCACCGAGCACGAAGGGCGAAGGCGGCACCGCCAGCAGCGGCAGTGCCAGCAGCACGAGTGCACAGGTGAACACCAGCAGCCGACGGCAGCCGAAGCGACCGGTCAGCGCACCGGCCAGCGGCATGGCCAGCAGTGAGCCCAGCCCGAGGCACAGCAGCACGGCGCCCAGACCGGCGTCGGACAGCCCTGCCTGGGCCTTGGCGAAGGGCACCATCGGTGCCCACGCGGCGGTGGCGAAACCGGGAATGAAGAAGGCGGCGCGGGTGGCGTGCTGCTGGGCACGTGGGGAAGAAGGCGTCATGCGCGGTAGGAAGCTCCAGTGAACCGACATGGAAGCGATTTCATGGCGGTTCGGCAAGTGCCAACGGAGGGGGGCCGACATGCATACGATTGCAGCGCGACAAGGGCGAGGCGGCATCGAACCCCGCCCCGCACCGCGACGGTGATCTGTGGCCGCGTATGGACAGACCCCACGAGAGCTTCTGTTCAGAACCCGCAGATGATGGCCGATCGGATCCAGCCCCGGCGTCTTCTGCAACTGGATGCGAGCCATGCATCGCTGGCGTCGAGACCGGCCGAGGTGACTGCGTTGATTCTGGAGGCCTGCGCCGCCGTCGGCGGTTGAGGCCAGAGGTCGCCCGCGGTACCGGTCGGCACCGCGGGCGTGACTTCACAGCGGCAGGTCGAACACCAGCACTTCGGCGTCGTTGCCGTTCTCCAGCGTCAGCTGCGCTTCGTCGCTGATCTGCAGCGCATCACCGGCTTCCAGGGTGATGCCGTTGACCTGCAGCTGGCCACGGGCGACCTGCACATAGGCACCGCGTCCGCTGCCCAGGGCGTGGTGCAGCTTGTGGCTGCCGTCGAGCAGGGTGGCGAAGATGCGGGCATCCTGGTGGATGCGCAGCGAACCATCTGCACCGTCGGGCGAGGCGATCAGGCGCAGCTGGTTGCGCTTGCTGTCCGGCGTGAAGTGGGTTTCCTCATACGACGGGGTGATGTTCTCCGTGTCCGGGAAGATCCAGATCTGCAGGAAATGCACGGGTTCGGTGGCCGAGTGGTTGAACTCGCTGTGGCTGACGCCGCTGCCGGCGCTCATGCGCTGCACATCGCCGTAGCGCAGTACCGAACCGGTGCCCATCGAGTCCTTGTGTTCCAGTGCGCCGCCCAGCACGTAGGAGACGATCTCCATGTTGCTGTGGCTGTGGGTGCCGAAGCCCTGGCCGCCGATCACCTTGTCCTCGTTGATCACCCGCAGCGGACCGAAGCTGACATAGCGCGGATCGTAGTAGTTGGCGAACGAGAAGGTGTGGCGCGAGGACAGCCAGCCATGTTCGGCCAGGCCACGGGTAGCACTCTTGCGGATCTGCAGCATGGGATATCTCCTTGTTCGATGTTTTCGATGGTGCGGGGCAGGGCATTGATCGCCGTGTTTCCCTGTTGGAGAGAAGTATCCGCTTGCGCCGGTGCTTTGAAAAACGGATAGTTTTGAAAGCCATCATCGAAAAATTCGAATGCTCAAGCTCAGCCTCGAAGCCCTGCAGATCCTGGACGCCATCGATCGCCGCGGTTCGTTTGCGGGCGCCGGCAAGGCCCTGCACAAGGTGCCGTCCACCATTTCCTACACCGTGGCCAAGCTGGAAGAGGATCTTGGCGTGCAGCTGTTCGACCGGGTGGGCCCGCGTGCGGAGCCGACCGAGGCCGGTCGCGCGCTGCTGGATGAGGGCCGGCATCTGCTCCGTGCGGCCCGCGAACTGGAACTGCGGGTGCGCCGGGTGGCCTCCGGCTGGGAAACCGAACTGACCCTGGCAGTGGATTCGGTGTTTCCCACCTGGCTGCTGGGTCCGGACATCGCCGCATTTCGCGGCGCTGAGGCGCCGACCCGCCTGCGCTTGATCGGCGAGGCGCTGTCCGGCACCTGGGAGGCGCTGCTGGACCGGCGTGCCGATCTGCTGGTGGGCGCGCCGGGCGAGGGGCCGAGCGGTGGTGGCTACGTGGTCGAGCCGTTGGGTACGGTCGAGTTCGTGTTCGCGGTTGCCCCGGATCATCCCTTGGCGGCAGTGCCGGGCGTGCTGGGACGTGAGCAGCTGGTCGAGCACTGTGCGATCGCGGTGTCCGATTCGGCGCGGCGCTTGCTGCCCCGGACGGTTGGCCTGCTGATGGGGCAGGAGATGCTGACAGTGCCCGACATGGCCAGCAAGCTGAAACTGCAATGCGAGGGCGTGGGCTTCGGCTTTCTGCCCGAGCCGTGCGCGCGCGCGGCGGTGGCACGAGGCGAACTGGTGATCCGTGAGGTCGAGGAACACAAGCCGGAGGAGACCTTCTGGTTGGCCTGGCGGACCGGTGAGGATGGCGCGGCATTGCGCTGGTGGCGCGAGCGCCTGCGTAGGCCGGAGCTGCTGTCGCAGTGGTGGCGGGCAATGGCCGGGGGGTAGGTGTGCGACAGGGCTGCGCCCTGCACCCGCGACGGGCGGGAACACGGCAACAGCAACAGCTGAAGCGGGCTTGCCGGGGCAGGACGGG